>JBIIRT010000178.1:0-4721 GCA_044341405.1 Daejeonella sp.
TTACCGTCCCTGGCGAAATGCGATCGCATCAATCTCCACCTTTATGCCATGGCCTAAACCTGATTGCACAGTTGTACGTGCCGGCTTAACCTTAGTGAAATAGCTCGCGTAAACCGCATTGTAGCGATCAAAATCTTTGATATCACTCAAATGAACAGTACATTTAACGATATCATCCAAAGTAAATCCGGCCGCTTCACAAATCCGCTTAACATTGTGTATAGTAAGATGTGTTTCCTCCTCTATCGTACCCAAAACGAAAGTACTTGTTGTAAAATCTACCGCAGCCTGTCCGCTTACAAATAACCAGTCGCCTGCTGCTAAAACTCCTGCTGAGTATGCTCCTGTTGTAAAACTTTTATCTGCCTTGTCTGGGTGTTGAATTTCTACTTTTTCCATTTTCTTAGTAATTAATATAATTGATAATTTGTTATTTAAATGCTATTGAACCGAAAAATTCCGGTCTGTGATAATCCGGTTCAGTAGTTTCGATATTATTCCAGACCACAAAATGCGGTTGAGGAAGATCATCACCACATTTATAAAAATTCCCCCGGCAATTCTGACCCTTAAGGGATTTAAACTGATGATATTGAAAAGCATTGTTTGGTATTGACAAAGTCAGTTCCCAACCGATATTCGAATCCTTATTGACTGCCGGCTTTAATGAACTTCGAAATCCAATTGATTTGATCACTTCATCACTCATCATCATCCGATTGGATCTTTCTTTCCCGAAGCCCAGCAGACAGGTTCCCGCACAATTGAACTCGAAATTATAGTATTCCTTTTCATCCCCAAAAGAGATAAAAAACTCTACGCAGCTATCTTTATAAACCGGGTCATTGGGTTCAGAGTAAATGGCTCTGATATGCTTTTCTTCAACATAAAACTTAAGGAAAACGGCTTGATCACTGTAAGCAATTGAAAAAGCGATCTCAGGTTTATAAGGAAATGTATTCCATGGTGTGATATTGATCAGTTCCTGATGAATATGATCCAGCTTCCCGGATATTTCTTCAAGTTCATAAATACTATCTGCTTGAATAAATGGAACAGATAAGGTTTTCATATCAACTGTCTTTACCTTCGTTTTCTTCCTTTTGCTTTGCCAGCTTTCTTTTGACGATATCAAATGGATATTTCATTGCAAGATTTCTAATCTCGTAGTTAAAATCAGCGAATGTCTCTTCCCACATTTTAGACTCCTCAGGAGTATATTTGTAAAAACCATGTCCATTAGAAACTCCCTTTCCGCCGGCTTTCACAATATCATCAATCAATTTGGGCACATGAGTATCGTTGCAAAGTGTTGGATTGAGATCCTTCATTACATTATGATAAGCAGCTACACCAGTTAAGTCCATCCATCCAAAAACACCAACCAGAGTCATCCAGAAACCAGTATTATTACGGCATACTCTGTCAACATCCTCAATGGTTGCATAACCGTTTTCAACCAGGTAAAAAGCCTCACGGTACATGGCATACATCAAACGATTACCAATAAAACCGCGGATATCTTTTCTCACCAGAGTGGCTTCTTTATTCCAGTAATTCGAAAGTTCATAGAGATACTCACCTCCAGCAATATCACTTTCATCGCCACAAATTATTTCTAAAAAACGGGTTGTATGTGAAGGCTCAGCCCAATGTAATCCAAAAAAGCGAGCAGGATGTTTGGTCATCTTCTGCAAGAGACTGATTGGAATAGCTGAAGTATTACTTGTCATCAAGGCATCCTCAGCAATAACAGCTTCAATCTTACCATACACTACTTTTTTAATTTCTTCACTTTCAAGCGTGCATTCTATGGCTATTTTGCATGGCTTCAAGGCTCCATAATCTTCCGTTATAAGTAAATTTTTAAAGTAGAAATCAGGATCTTCAGACACCATCCCTTCTTCTTTTGCCTTGACAAAATGTTTACGGATACGCGATTCGGCGGTGGTCATATCGATACTGACAGGAGCAATAGCGATAACCGGATGGCCAGCTATCAAAAGGCAAGTGGTAATACTACAACCCATCAAGCCCAAACCGATAACACCTACCGGAATTTCATTTGTTTTTATTGACATATACTTATTTTATAATCTATTGGTCATCAATTAAATTAAGGATATTACTTTACCGGTTTTAACTGATTCATCACAAGCAAATGCGATCCTCAGGCTATTTACGGCATCTTCCCCGTGTGCGGTAAGATCCAAATCTTCTACAATTGATTTAAGAAAATATCTTTGCTCACGGTTACAAAGTTCCTGATGATCGGGCTCATCTTCCAGATTGATCACCATATCCTCTTTCGCAAATTTTTCATCCTTATCAAGATCCGCATGATGAAAAAGTATTGACTCTGTTTTGGAATGGGATTCGATTGACGCAGATTTACCTGCGCCACCAGCATTCTTTGCTACTATGGATACAGAGCCTTTGGGGCCAAACACATCCTTTACAAAATAAGCTGTTTCACTGATCATTGGACCCCATCCGGCTTCATACCAACCTACTGAACCATCTTCAAAACGGATTTGGAGCTGACCATAGTTATAATTTCCTGCCGGGATATCCTCAGTCAATCTTGCCCCGATAGCATATACCTGAACCGGTTTGGAACGGGTCATTTGGCACATTACATCGATATAATGAACTCCGCAATCTACAATCGGACTGAGGGTACTCATCAGGTTACGATGCAAAGTCCACATTGCTCCATCACTTTGCTGATTTAAATTCATTCTCATAACCAATGGTTTACCTAACTCGGCAGTGAGTTCAATGAATTTTTCCCATGAAGGGTGATGACGTAGAATATAGCCAACCACAAGTTTTTTATTAGCTTTCTTTGCTGCTGCAACTACACGTTCTGCACCTAGAACAGAATCGGCCAAAGGCTTTTCAATGAAAACATGGCAACCAGCTTCAAAAGCCTGAACAGCATATTTCTCATGTGTATCAGGATAGGTAGAAATACAAACAGCATCGGGTTTTGTAGCTTCCATTGCCTCGTCCATATCGTTGAATAAAGGATACTTATTACCCATTCTGGCGTTCAATACTTCCTTGGATTTGCCACGGGATACAAGTCCAAGGACCTCAAAACCTGGATCATTATGATATGCAATGGCATGAGAAGCGCCCATATTTCCACAGCCCAAGACAAGAATACGTACTGGTTTTAATTGATTTTGCATATTAGATATCGATCAATTTATTGATGTTAGCTTATTACTTCTACAGTTGTTGAATGGCTTATTATTAACCACATAGAGACATAGGTTTAGCATTTATGCATTAAAAAAAGACTATGTATCTATGTGGTTAAAAACCCTTCCTTTATTTTTTTATAAATTCCATTTCTTCATTGACTAAGCTCATGGTCATAAGCCCTGGCGGAATAAACGCTTACAGGGTTTAAAACCCTGTAAGCGTTTACAAATTTCCTTTCTTTAATTCATTTACCGCATGATCACAAGCCCTTGCGGTGAAGGCCATATACGTCAATGAAGGGTTCTGGCAAGCGTTTGAAGTCATGAAAGCACCATCAGTAACGAATACATTCTTTACATCGTGCATTTGATTCCATTTATTGAGAACTGACGTTTTAGGGTCATGTCCCATTCGGGCTGTACCCATTTCATGGATTGCCATTCCAGGGATTGCTGGTCTGTCGAACGACTGAACGTCTTTCATTCCTGCAGCCTCCAGAATTTCTGCCGCATCGTTTCTCATATCAATGCGCATTTTACGCTCATTCTCACCAAACTCACAATCAACTGCCAGCAATGGAAGTCCCCATTTATCCTTCTTAGTTCTATCCAGGAAAGCACGGTTTTTAAATTCCGGCAAATGTTCACCGAAAGATCCAAGTCCCATAGTCCATGGTCCCGGTTCTGTCATTTCCTCGTTAAAGTCCTGACCAAAACCCATTTCAGGAATAGCCCGCTGCCATCCCGTACGGCTTGCACTGCCTCCATAATGGAAACCACGTAAATAATCGCGCTCCGGTTTATCGCCGAGATTGCGGTATCGTGGAATATAGATACCTATTGGACGCCGACCATAATAATATTTATCATCAAAGCCTTCTGCCCTTCCGGAGGCTCCAATTTGAAAGTGATGATCCATCAGGTTATGACCCAAATGTCCGCTGCTATTACCCAAACCATCAGGGAAAGTATCAGAAGTGGAGTTCAAAAGGATTTGAGTTGTACCCAAAGTTGAGGCATTCATAAAGATTATTTTTGCCGAATATTCGATGTGCTCATTGGTCTCTGAATCAATCACCATTACTCCTTTTGCTTTGCGTGTTTCTTTGTCATAAAGTACCTCACTAACAATGGAATATGGACGAAGAGTCAGGTTACCGGTAGCCATCGCTGCAGGCAATGTTGCCGATTGCGTGCTGAAATAAGCGCCGAAAGGGCACCCTCTATTACAGAGATTTCTATTCTGACAAGTACCCCGACCATTATGCGGAACGGAAAGGTTTGCCATCCGGTAAACGGTCATCATCCTCTCCTTGTTATAATGTTTTTCAATTCGTTCTTTCACTGCCTTTTCAACACAATTCATTTCAAAAGGAGGAAGAAATATGCCATCAGGCAATTGTGCAAGCCCCTCGTTTTGACCGCTAATACCGGCAAAGCGCTCTACATAATCATACCATGGTGAAATATCCTTGTAACGAACTGGCCAGTCAACACCATAGCCATCCT
>JBIIRT010000058.1:0-16463 GCA_044341405.1 Daejeonella sp.
AATGAATAACCATTTTTTACGCCACATTCTACCACTTGCTTCAAATAACGGTCAACGGTTTCAACGGCTTTGACTACTGCACTGAAAACGCCGGTATGCCCAACCATATCCGGATTGGCGAAATTCAAGCAGACGAAATCAGGCCATCCATTCTCAAGTTCCACACAAATTGCATCTGCAATTAGTCCGGCACTCATTTCTGGTTGCAGATCATATGTTGCAACTTTGGGAGAAGGAATCAGAATCCTTTTTTCATTGTTAAATTCCCTTTCTCTTCCACCTGAGAAGAAAAAAGTGACATGCGGATATTTTTCTGTTTCGGCAATCCTGATTTGATTTTTATTGTTTTGCTCCAGAATTGCACCAAGAGTCTCATTCAAATCATCTTTTGTAAAAATAACACGAACATTTTTGAATGTTTCGTCATAAGTGGTCATTGTTACATAATAAAGATCCAAAGGAAGCATTTGGAATTCTGGAAATGGCTCTTGTGTTAACACCGTGGTAATCTCTCTTCCTCGGTCAGTTCTGAAATTAAAACAAATAACAACATCACCGGCTTTAACTTGCCCGATTGGCATCCCGTTTATTCCTATTTTAGCTATTGGCTCTATGAATTCATCAGTGATGCCAGCTTCATAGGATTGTTTTATACTTTTTGGAATGTCATTACTTAGCTTTCCGGTACCATTAACTAGGAGGTCATAGGCCAATTTAACACGTTCCCAGCGACTGTCCCTGTCCATAGCATAATAACGTCCAATAACAGAGGCAAGAGTTCCCGAAGATTGCTTCAGGTGATTGTCAAGTTCCTCTACAAACCTAATGCCCGAAGTTGGATCAGTATCTCTTCCATCCATAAAGGCGTGAATAAAAACATTTTTTAATTCATTAGCTTTTGCTGCATCACACAAGCCTTTCAGATGATCAATATGAGAATGAACGCCACCATCAGATAGTAAACCTATAAAGTGTACATTTTTGTTTGCTTTCTTTGCGTAATTAAAAGCCGATTTGATAACCGGGTGCTCATGGAGTTCATTTTCTTTGACAGCCTTGTTTATTCTGCCCAATTCCTGGTAAATAACCCTTCCTGCACCCAGGTTCATATGTCCAACTTCCGAGTTGCCCATCTGGCCGGCAGGCAAGCCAACAAACTCTCCTGAGGCCTGTAATTTAGAGTTGGGATAGTTTTTTATTAAATGATCGAAAAAAGGTGTGTTTGCCACACTAACAGCATCAGATTTATCGTGCTCCCCATATCCCCAGCCGTCTAGAATTAATAGAATTGCTTTTTTATTTTTCACAGCACAAATATACGCTCAAATTAAATAAATCGGTATTTTTTGTATTATGGCTTAATATAAAATGGATTTTAATTGAAATAGGAGCTAAATTTCTTAATAACAGTATAATTATTTACTTTTTGATTTCTCATGGATGGATTACGATAAAGGGATTTTTTTGACAGCATGGCAGATAATTTTAAAGAATCAAACAGAAAAGAAATTACTGAATACGTTTTTTAAGTTTTATTAAACTAAATACTCCTTCAGAAGGGAGCGACTACCCAAAAGATTTATCAGAATTAAATTTCGTTTTTTCTAAGCCTACCCTAAAATGGATAAATTCAGTAACACGCTCAGTTCTAGTTCAAACTATAAATTTGGATTATTTTACTGCAAACAAAAATGAAATTCAATAGTCTTCAACTGCTTGCAAAAAAAATAGTGCTGGTGTTCTGCTTAAATCAATTACCATAGAAAACTATAAAGGATAAGGAATATAGCTAAGTATTTCTATTTTTGCCAGACCAAAAACCATGAACTTAAACAAAACAATATTAGAGCCTTTCATTTTTAACGCTCTGGCTGAAGATATTGGCGACGGTGATCATACCTCGCTGTCAACAATACCAGTTGATCAAACTGGGTCTGCAAAACTCCTGATTAAAGAAAATGGAATTATTGCTGGGGTTGAAGTTGCAATGGAGATTTTCAAGGCCGTTGATCCTGATCTCAAATTGGATGTGCTTATTCATGATGGTGAGATTGTTAAATCTGGTGATATAGCATTTTATATAAGTGGAAGTGTCCATTCTATACTCAAAGCAGAGCGTCTGGTTTTGAATACAATGCAGAGGATGAGTGGGATAGCTAGTACAACTAATCGGATAGTTAAAAAGCTCGAAGGAACTGGCACCAAGGTGCTTGATACACGTAAAACTACTCCCGGACTTCGTTATATTGAAAAATTAGCTGTAAAAATTGGAGGTGGAGTAAATCACAGATTCGGACTCTATGATATGATTTTGATTAAAGATAATCATGTAGATTATGCCGGGGGTATCTCTAATGCGATAAGCTCTGCACAATCTTATCTTATCAAAAATAAAATAAATATACCCGTTGAAGTTGAAGTAAGAAATCTGGATGAATTAAAAGAAGTGATGCAGTTTGGAAAAATAGATCGGATTTTACTTGATAATTTTAGTCTTTTAACATTGAAGGAGGCTGTAAAATTGATTGATGGAACTTACATTACAGAAGCCTCAGGGGGTATCACTGAGCAAAATGTTTTAGATTATGCAAATTGTGGCGTTGACTATGTTTCTATGGGTGCTTTAACACATTCAGTGAAAAGTTTAGATATGAGTCTGAAGGCCTCAAAATCATAATTTATATTTTTTTTTCATTTATACACCTGATTGAATTTGTAATATTGTAAAGAATGATATCCATTTACTCGCTTTCAGCTTTGATTCTTGCATATCTTTTCGGTTCAATTCCTATGGCCGTTTGGATAGGGCAGGCATTTTACGGGATAGATGTTCGTGAATATGGTAGTGGCAATGCGGGTGCAACTAATACTTTTAGGGTTTTGGGTAAAAAGGCAGGTATAGCCGTCATGTTTCTTGATATTTTTAAAGGTTATACAGCCACTAATCTTGCCTATCTTATCGGACTTTCAGTTACCGGTCCCCAAAATTCTGTTCAGTTTGTGAATTATCAACTCGCCCTTGGAGTAACCGCGGTATTAGGGCACTTATTCCCTGTTTTTGCTGGTTTTCGCGGTGGAAAGGGGGTTGCTACATTATTTGGGATGATATTAGCAGTACACTCAGAGTCAGCTTTGATTTGCGTTCTTACCTTTGTTGTATTTCTGTTCGTTTTTAAATATGTATCACTCAGTTCAATTATGGCGGGATTTTCGTTCCCCCTTAGCATAATATTCATATTTCAATCTCCAATACGTTCTGTACTTCTTTATGGAATGTGTATTTGCATCCTAATTTTAGTCACACATCAAAAGAATATCGAGCGACTATTGAAAGGGAAAGAGCCCAGAGTAGATCTGTTTAAACGAAAAGCTCATTAATCGACTTTTCTAACTTTAACATGAAGTAATTAGCCTTAATTCGATTTAAGCGAAGGTGAAGAATGTTATTTTATTTGACCCGGAGCTGTTTTTCATCGGCACGGGCAGTCCGGTATTTATACCGGCTAGCAGGAACTTCTAGGAGAATAAGTGATTAAGTGTGGTAGATGACTCAGTAATTCAAAATGAAGCCTTAAGTACTTATTGAAGTATTGGTGAATCCAGTCTGATTTCTGAGTTCACACCTAGACGAAGTAAGCAGGATTACTGGGATTAGAAACTTTTTAACAGAATTGCTTCAGTAGTACACCGGTACAAAGGTCAATTTGATTAGTTTACCCAAGGTCATGTTTGTTTCAAAACAGCCCTGATTGCTTTTCCTTTTAAAAGACATTCCTCGTACTCTTTCTCAGGATCCGAATCTAGTGTTATGGCACTACCAACATGGAATGAAAGATATTTTTGTTTTCTATTGTAAAGAATGGTGCGGATGACCACATTGAAATCAAAATCACCATCAGGTGCGAAATAACCTATTGCTCCAGAATAGACACCCCGTTGACTTCGCTCATATTTATCTGCTAATTGCATCGCCTTTATTTTGGGGGCACCGGTCATTGAGCCCATTGGGAATGTGTTGGCAATTATCTTGGGATTTGAAAGATTTTCTTGTAATTCACAAACCACTGTGGAGATCATTTGGTGGACCTGTTTAAAGCTATAGATGCCAAAAAGTTCTTCTACTCTTACTGTTCCAGGTTTTGCACTTTTTGTGAGATCATTCCGAACAAGGTCCACAATCATCACATTCTCTGCACGTTCTTTTTCATTCAGAAGTAATTCTTCTTTCTGTAATCTGTCTTTTGTAGAATCGGAGTTTCGGGAAGATGTACCTTTTATGGGCTGACTGATCAGTTTGTTCCCCCTGCGACTTAAAAAGCGCTCAGGAGTTGCCGAAATGATATATTGATTATCTATTTTAAAGTAATTGGCAAAAGGGGTAGGAGAAAGATTGTTCAGTTCAGTAAATAGTTCCAGTGGATTAATTTCAACATCTTCAGAATAAAATTCCTGACAGAAATTCATCTCATAAATATCTCCTCTTTGAATGTGTTTCTGAATTTCACGGACAGTTTGAATGTACTCGTTTCGATTAAACCTTCCGCGTATTTTGGGTACAGATACCTGTTCTTTAGATTGATTCAGAATAGTTTGATTTATTGAACACCAAACCTCATCTGCATCATCGCTGAAAATACTTATTTCATTATTTCTTATTAAAATACTGTGTTTAGGAAGAAAAAAATAAATTTTTGCAAATTCAAGGTTATCAGGGTTTTCTGAGTTGAGATTTTCAATTTCATTCTTAAGGTCATATGAGAAATATCCTGGAATGTAACCTTTGTTTGAATTCAAAAACTGCTCCACTGCAACAAATGAACTTTTATCTGAATCGGTTAGTTCAGCTACTTTACCTGCTCCGATATAAACTCCGAATGCAGAGTAGGGATCCGAAAAATTATTGGAATCGAAATAACAAGCTGTGTTGAATGAATCAGACCAAAGTAGAGCCTTTGATTTAAAAGAATCTGTATCATCAGTATAAAAAACCTTTAACATAGATAATTAAATCAAATAAATATCCCGAAGATGTTCTGATTCCCGGATTAACAAAGAGTCAGCGTTTGTACACGATCTGGTCCAACAGAAAGATATTTAATCGGTACTCCCAGATGCTTTTCAAGGTAGCTTATGTAATTTTTTAACTTTTCGGGAATTTCTTCAATTTCCCTGATGGCTGTTAAATCTTCCTTCCATCCTGGAATTGCTTCGAATATAGGTTCAGCTTTGATAGCATTGATATCGTATGGCATGTAATCAACCACCTCGCCATTGTATTTATAATGTGTACAAGCATAAATTGTCTCAAATCCACTCAATACATCAGCTTTTGTCATCACCATCTCGGAAACTCCATTTAACATTATTGCATATTTTAATGCGGGAAGATCAATCCATCCACAACGGCGCGGTCGCCCGGTTGTAGCACCGAATTCATGTCCGATTTTCCGAAGTTCTTCACCGGTTTCATTATCTAATTCAGTTGGAAAGGGCCCACTTCCTACACGGGTACAATAGGCTTTAAAGATCCCTATAACATGACCAATATTTTTAGGTGCAACACCTAGTCCGGTACATGCACCCGCTGTGGTAGTATTCGATGAGGTTACAAAAGGATATGACCCAAAGTCTATATCAAGCATTGTGCCTTGTGCACCTTCTGCCAAAACTTTTTTGCCATCTCTGAGATACTGATTTACAAAATGTTCACTATCAACCTGTGGTATTGATTTTAATAATTCAACTGCTTCAAAGAATGCTGCTTCTTTTTCTGAATAATCGGGTATTTCACCATAATGGGATAAAATTGAGCGATGCTTATTGACCAATCGCATGTATCGTTCGCGAAAATCAGTAAGCATAGTATCACCAACACGTAAACCATTTCTGCCAGTTTTATCCATATAGGTGGGGCCAATTCCTTTTAAAGTTGAGCCAATTTTACCTTCTCCCATCTTGCTTTCTGATGCGGCGTCCAAAAGCTGATGAGTAGGAAGAATAAGATGAGCTTTACGGGCAATAACCATTTTTTTTCTTGCAACCGGGTCAAACCCATTTTTTTTGAGATTATCAAGCTCTCTTTTCAGGATAATTGGGTCGATTACTACACCATTTCCAATCAGGTTCATGGCATTATCATTGAATATTCCCGAAGGAATGGTGTTGAGTACATATTTCTGCTTGTCAAACTCCAGGGTATGCCCGGCGTTTGGACCGCCCTGGAAGCGGGCAATCAAGTCATATTCCGGACTTAATACATCAACAATTTTTCCTTTTCCTTCGTCGCCCCATTGGAGGCCTAGCAATACGTCAACAGTCATGATTTAAAATAGGGGGAGTATTAAAATGTATAGTTTAATTTTTATTAACATAAGAATCGCAACTTCCTTCCTTCAGGCGTGTACAATTTCCATATAGATTAAGTGAATGGTGTTTGATATCAAATTTAAGTATTTCACCCATCATGCTCTGAATTTGTTGTATTCTGGGATCACAAAATTCAACTACTTTTCCACAATCAATGCAAATAATATGATCATGTTGTTTGTAGCCGTAGGATTTTTCAAATTGAGCCATGTTTTTACCAAACTGATGTTTGGTAACCAGATCGCATGAGACCAAAAGTTCAAGCGTATTATAAACAGTAGCTCGACTTACCCGATATTTCTTATTTTTCATATGGATATACAAAGATTCCACATCAAAATGATCGTTGCGTGAGTAGATTTCCTCCAGGATAGCGTAGCGCTCAGGAGTCTTTCTAAGGCTTTTGTTCTCTAAATAAGCCTCAAAAATCTTTATAACAAGTGCAATTGTATCTTTTCCGGGCATAATGTGATTAAATAACGCCCAAATTTATCCAAAAAATAAGAATATTTAATATTTAATTCAGGAAGCATTTACTATATCTTCATCCTGTGAGTCAAATCGGGTTACTGAGCTTACTCCAACTACTTCCCTGAGTTTAATAATCAGGTTATCAAGGTGCTTTGTATTATTAACATATACCATGATTGAACCTTCAAAAATACCATCCTCGGTATCTACGGTTATAGAACGCATATTAACTTTAAAATCACTTGATATGACAGTTGTAATCTTGTTTATTAGACCTACATCGTCAATTCCAGTAATGTGTAGGCCGGTTAAAAATGCCAGCTCTTTTTGGGAATTCCATTTAGCTTTAACAATTCTGTAGCCATAGTTTGCCATTAATTTAGCGGCATTAGGGCAGTTAGTACGGTGAATTTTTATTCCATCACCTACCGTAATGAATCCAAAAACATCATCTCCGGGAATTGGATTACAGCAGGTTGAAAGTTTATAATCCAGTTTCTGTAAATCTTCTCCAATGAGTAAGGTATCATTGTCATCACCTTTAACTTTCTTATTTAATTGTTCATTTGGAATAAACTCTAGCTTTTCAGGCTTGTTTTCGATGATTTTTTCGGATGCAACGAATTCTTTCAATTGTTTTACATCGATTTTTCCCTGAGCAACATTAAAAAAAAGATCGAGGGTTGATGGGAGCTTAAAAAAATAAGCCAGTTTGTAAAGATTATCTGAATTATAGGTGACCTTGAGTGATTTAAGTTTCCGCTCAAGGATTTCCTTGCCATTTTCAGCAATTTTACGTTTTTCTTCTTTTAATGAAGATTTGATTTTTGATTTCGCCTTTGCTGTAACTACAAAATTTAGCCAGTCTTCTTTTGGCGACTGTTTGCTGGATGTTATTATTTCAACCTGATCGCCATTTTGTAATTTATAAGAGAGAGGTACCAGCTTGTAGTTCACTTTTGCGCCAATACAACTTGCACCAATATCTGTATGGATCTCAAATGCAAAATCTAATGCTGTGGCATTTACAGGCAATTGAATTAGAGATCCTTTTGGCGTAAAAATAAAAATTTCATCAGAGAATAGATTCATCTTGAAATCATCCAGAAAATCAAATGCATTTGCTTCCGGATTACTTAAAAGTTCCCTGACCTTTTGAATCCATTGATCAAGACCGCTGTCAGTATTCGGTTCTTCTTTATATTTCCAGTGCGCAGCAAAGCCTTTCTCTGCAATTTCGTTCATTCGTGTTGTACGGATCTGAACTTCAACCCATTGACCTCTTGGCCCCATTACGGTAGTATGAAGGGATTCATAGCCATTTGCGCGTGGTGAAGAAATCCAGTCCCTTAATCTGTCTGGATTCGGATGGTATAGATCAGTAACGATGGAATATGCTTTCCAGCAATCGGATTTTTCATTTTCCGGTTTGCTACTCAGAATAATTCTGATTGCAAAAAGATCGTAAACCTCATCAAAAGGAATATTTTTCTTTCGCATTTTTGACCAGATCGAATGGATAGATTTAGGTCTGCCATGCACATCAGAGTCTAATCCCTGTTCAATTAATATATCTTTTATAGGAGCGATAAAGTCCTTTATAAAATTTTCCCTTTCTGCTTTTTTCTCATTTAGCTGTTGGGCGATGAACTTATAAGTTACTGGTTCCATGTATTTCATGGATAGATCTTCAAGCTCTGATTTCAAAGTATAAAGTCCTAGTCGGTGTGCTAAAGGCGCGTAGAGATATACAGTTTCTGAAGAGATTTTTAACTGCTTGTCCCTTGGCATGTGTTCCATGGTCCGCATATTATGCAGCCGATCAGCTAGTTTGATCAAAATAACCCTGACATCATCAGCCAGGGTAAGAAGCATTTTTCTAAAGTTTTCTGCTTGCAGTGAGCTATTATAGTCGAAAACGCCTGAAATTTTAGTTAAGCCATCTATAATTTTTGCTACTTTCTTGCCGAATTCACGCTCAATATCATCCAGTGTAATGTCGGTATCTTCAACTACATCATGAAGAAGGGCACAGACTATAGAGGTTGTTCCAAGACCAATTTCTTCTGCCGCTATTTGAGCAACTGCAATTGGATGGTAAATATAAGGCTCGCCAGATTTACGGCGCATATTCTGATGGCTTTGAAGAGCCATATCGAAAGCAAGGCGAATCATTCTCTTGTCACCTTTTTGCATCGTCGATCTGCAGGCACGCAGCAATGCTCTGTACCTTTTGAGTATTTCTTTCTTTTCCGCCTCCAGATCAATTGCAATTTCTTTCATATGTCATGCGATAGCTATATTTTACATCCTTAGCTATATTTGACGGGTTACATTACGTAACTTTAAGTATTAATAATTAGAAAATATAGCTGTAAATTTGCAGAGTATAAATTTATGAATTTTTTAAAGCTAACGGTAATTATTTGTGTGGTTTTGATGTCAAATATGACATATGCCCAGTATAAAAATGATCCGACTATAAAAGGTCCAAAAGATACTATTCGTGTTTCAGTCACTAACGTAGATGATGAATTGATCCCCTGGATTGTTATACCTGAAGTGGCTATTATTGACACCCGTCTTTTTAAATCTCCTGAAGAAAAGGCTAAATTTAACCGTTTGAGATACAATGTGTTAAAGGTTTTACCTTATGCGTTGTACGCAAGGCGTAAATATCATGAATTGCAAATGAATTTGGCTAACGTGAAGACCAGAAAGGAAGAGAGATTAATGATCAAGTCATTTGAAGGCGAAATTAAAAATATGTTCAACAGAGAGGTTAAAAATTTAACTATCACACAGGGTGGAATACTGATTAAGTTAATTGATAGGGAAACTGGCAGTAGCAGTTATGATTTGTTAAAAGATATGAAGGGAGGAATTACAGCCTTCTTTTATCAGTCAATTGCAAGGATTTTTGGAAATAATCTAAAAAGCACCTACGATCCTCAGGAAGATAGAGACATCGAAGCCATCATACAGTCTGCAGGATATTACTCATACAGCTATCTATGAACAAAAAGTCGGTTTACCAATTCAGTGTTCAAAAGCTTAATGGAGAGCATTTGAGTTTAGGTAGTTATGAAGGCAAAGTTCTGCTTATCGTTAACATTGCTTCCGAATGTGGGTTTACACCACAACTTAAAGAGCTTGAACTTCTTCGTAAGGATTATCTGGGAGAGGACTTCGAAATTTTAGCTTTTCCTTCCAATGATTTCGGTGGTCAAGAGCCGCTTGAAGGCTTTGCTTTAGGCGATTTTTGTGAAAAAAATTATGGTGTAGGCTTCCCGGTTTTTGAAAAGATCCGCGTGAGAGGTGAATATGCTCATCCCCTTTATAAATTTCTTTCGGACAAGAAGTTAAATGGAGCTATTGGTGCTTCGCCAAGATGGAATTTCCAAAAGTATCTTCTTAATGCCAGTGGTGAGGTAGTAGATTTTTTTTATCCTTTTACAAAGCCGAATTCTTCGAGAATTAAAAAGAGAATCAACAAATTACTGATTACTGATAAACTATGAATTTAGACCTGCTGATATTTGCAGCTCATCCCGATGACGCCGAACTTGGTTGTTCTGGGACCATATTAAGATATATTGCAGCCGGTAAAAAGGTTGGAATTGTAGATCTTACTCGAGGTGAATTGGGTACCAGGGGTACAGCAGAAACAAGGGACATAGAAACAGCAGAATCAAACCGTATTCTGGGTTTGCATGTCAGGGAGAATTTAGGAATGAGAGATGGTTTTTTTCAGAATGATGAAGAACATCAGCTTAAGATTATCCAGATGATCAGAAAATATACTCCAGAAATTGTATTCAGCAATGCTTTGCATGACCGTCATCCTGATCATGGTAAAGCGGCTGATCTGGTTAATGATGCCTTATTCCTATCAGGACTTCCAAAAATTAAAACTGAGATTGATGGTTTAGAACAGAATGCTTTCAGACCTCGTTTATTGTTGCACTACATACAGGACAGGTATATTGAACCTGATATTCTGGTTGATGTAACTGAATTTTGGGATAAAAAAATGCAGTGTATCCGTGCCTTTAAAACGCAATTCTTTAATCCAGATAGTGATGAAATGGAAACTTATATATCTACACCATCTTTTCTGAAGGCAGTAGAAGCGAGATCGCGCGAACTGGGAAAATCCATTGGTGCTGAGCATGCAGAAGGATTTACAAGCAGAAAGCTATTAGGAATAGATAATTTATTTGATTTGAGGTGAAAACTGGATTTAGTTTTAGTAAGATTGTCTTATATAATTTCTAAGATCTTTATTTTATAGGGCAGGCACAATACTCTCCAATATTTCAAGTCCTGCATCAATATGTTTCTCTTCAATTATCAAAGCAGGTCTGAACCTGATTGATTTTTCACCGCAACCGAGAAACATAACATTTTTAGTCATTCCATTTGCAATGAATTTGTCACGCATACTCTTGTTCTGAAAATCAAATGCCGTTAATAATCCCCGACCTCTAACATTCATTATTTTATCCTGTTTTTCCGAGATTTTAAGCAAGCGGTTCTGGAGGTAATCTCCGGAATTCGAGGCTTTACTCAATAATTTATCCTCTTCAATAATTTCAAGTATACGGGTAGATCTAACCATGTCAACAAGATTACCACCCCAGGTTGAATTGATTCTTGAGGGAACTTTAAAGACATTAGTTTCTATTTTATCAACCTTATTTCCAACCAGAATCCCACATACCTGCATTTTCTTACCAAAAGCTACAATATCCGGACGAGCATTTGGGCCAAAATGTTCATGTGCCCAGAATTTACCGGTAAGTCCAACACCTGTTTGAACCTCATCGTAAATTAAAAAGCAATCATTATCATCTGCAATCAGTCTTAACTGTTCCAGAAACTCCTGCCGAACATGATTGTCGCCACCTTCTGATTGGATTGGTTCGATGATAATTGCGCAAATATCATCTTTATTATCAGCGAATGCCTGCTTTATCTGAGCGATTGATAGTGCTTCCCTTTTCTTTAAGTCTTCATATCCTTCATCTGAGTACGGGAATTTCATAGTCGGAATCGTTACTCTTGGCCAGTCAAAATGTGCAAACCATTTGGTTTTATCAGGAATAGTATTGGTTAAACTCATGGTATAACCTGTTCTCCCATGAAACGCCTTTTCGAAATGTAGCACTTTATGTCCGCGCTCTTTGGTATAACCTTTCTGGAAATTTTTCTGAACTTTCCAGTCCATAGCAACTTTCAGTGCATTTTCAATGGCCAATGCTCCACCTGAAATGAAAAAAGCGTGTGGTAGGTAATCAGGAATGCCAACTCTCGAGAAAGTTTTAACGAACTGGGCATATTGTGTTGTATAAATATCTGAGTTTGAAGGATTCGTTAATGCAGCCAGCATCAGGTTTTTTTTGAACACCTCATCATTCACCATTTTGGGGTGATTGTAGCCAAGCGGGACCGATGCAAAACAGGTAAAAAAATCTAGTAATGTACGATCATGTTTAGAATCATAAATATAAACACCATTACTTTTTTCCATGTCGAAGGTCAGATCATAGCCATCGGCAAGGATATGTTTACGGAGTGTTTCTTGAACTTTTTCTGGTGAAACTGATAGTTTATACATATTGGTTAGAATATACTCAAAACTACTAAAATGTGCTCAAATGAGCAAATTTCGATGTTTTAATAGGTTTTATTTGAAAAACGGGTTTAAAACGTTTAAAGCTATTTTTTATAGCGCTGATTTTTATTCCAGCTGATTTGATTTTCTAAATTTGATGTTAATGAGGGCTAGTTCTGCCTGAAATTTGTTTATCAGAGTTTAAATCTGTTGGCCATGCCCAGTGTTCCGGTAGTTCCGCCGGTATGCACCATTAGTATCCTTGATCCCCTTGCGAAATAATCTTTTGAGATCAGATCATAGATTGCAAAGAGCAGTTTGCCGGTGTAGACTGGGTCGATTAGAATACCTGTGGAGGTTGTAAAATCTTTAATAAATTTCAGAAGCTCATCGCTTGTTTTTGCGTAACCTCCGAAATGATATGCTGAATGAAATTCAAAAAATGATCCCTTTACTAAATTTTCTATGTCTTGTTTTAAGAAATCAGCACCTTTCAGAACCGGAACAACATGCATTTTAGAATTTAGAGATTTAGTACTTATACCTGAAAGAATTCCAGCAGCTGTTGTGCCTGTTCCTGCTGCACAAAAAATGTGGTCAAATACCTCCGGAAGCTCATCAATTAATTCTGAGCAACCTTTAGCACCTAAACTGCCAGATCCGCCTTCATCAATAAAATAAGCATTTGGATTATTTTTAAAATGTTTTTCAAACAAGCCATTTTTATTAAGATAACTTTCACGGTCTTCAAAAATTAATTGCATCCCGAAAAGTTTAGAAAGGAAAATCGTCGGACTTTCGACAGGTTCACCACGTACAATTCCAGTGCTGCTGAAGCCAAATTTAGCTGCTGCACAAGCTGTGGCAAGCAGATGATTGGAATGTGCTCCACCAAATGTGACAAGATGCTGTTTCTGAAGTGCTACAGCCTCCTGAAGTATATACTTAAGTTTTCTCCATTTATTACCCGAGATGAACGGATGAATCATGTCATCCCTTTTTATGAATAACTCAATTTCCTTTAAGTTGAAGAGTGGGTTAAAGATTTCTTCAAGCGGACTGTTAATGGGAAGATCGATGATCATGGATTTATTTTCCTAAACCAAATCCTATACCACCGTTAAATGAATTGTATTCAGCCATACTGTATGAACCATAAATTCTGAAAAATGCAAGATTTAATTGAAATCCAATATTTGTTCTGAATCCATTGATGTCAGTTTGTTGAATATTGATAGGGTCGGTAAACACCGAATATGTTCGCTGTCCGGATGGGGTCACTCCATTGATTATTGGGTAATTACCTTTCATGCCTAAATCAGTTTTAGCTGCATTATAACCTAGACTGATAAAAGGTGTGAAGACCAGAATTCTTTTTGAAACGATAAATTCAGTATTAATTCCCGAAAAATTTGCTTCTACTCTTTGATTTGAAAAATTATTAGCCTGATTTGGAGATGCTGGCAGAGCATTTGCAGGTGCAGGCACATTGAGGGGTAAATCATAAGTAAATCTGGTATATCCCGCAGCTAAAGCAATATCCAATGGGAGAATTTTATCGGTCATTCCCGAAATTAGTGGGATTAACTCAACTTTGATGCCTCCGCCAAACATTCCGATTGATCCGAAATCACTGCCAAACTTAACTGTAGGCATTGCCCTTACACTTAACTCAATTCCTCTAGATAAACCTATTGCTCCCTGTAACTGCGGAGTAGGTATTAATCCTAAACCAGTGCCTCCCGGTAATGTAAATGTTTCTAGGGCTTGGTTATTACTATCATAGACAGTCATTTGTGTATTATTGTCTTTTGAACCTGAGAGGGTAGACGACATAGTTTGTGCCGGATTAGTAGGCCTCAAATTGGTTGAAAGTCCAATTTTAGATAGGTCGAATGTCTCATCCGGTTGCGGAACTACAGCTCCAGTTACTCCAAATCTAAGATCAAACCTTAGAAGATTTTTTGAATGCGCAGAATTATTCCAACCAGAGTTTAATCCCGTTCCTAAGCCTTTAAAAAATGGTTTTAGATAGGCCTGGGTTAGTTTAGTGGCATCTGCCGGACTTGATTTGAATAGTGCGGATACATCACTTTGAGAATACACAAAGCCTGGTAAAACAAGAAGAAACCCGAGAATGACCAATCGGAATTGTAAATGAGATTTCATATACAGCATGTTTTGATTTTCAGGATAAAGTTAAATTCTTTTAACTAGAACTTATCTTAATTAAACCCTAATTCAAAATTTTAAAAGAAATTAAACAATAGGGAATATCAACTCAGGTTTATGCAACAATTTCCCTTCAAAGATTTAGTTTTGTAATATGTTAGATGATAATCAGGAATTAGAGGAACAGGATCTTTTTGAACACCTGCGAATCGTTGTAGATAAAGGTCAGTCATTATTGAGACTGGATAAATTCCTGATTATCCGGACCGAAAATACCTCAAGAAACCGAATTCAGAATGCAATTGATGCAGGCAATGTTCTGGTAAATGAAAAAGTTGTAAAGGCAAGTTATAAAGTAAAGCCACTCGATGTTATTTCGATGGTTTTACCGCATCCGCCACGCGATACTGAAGTGTATCCTGAAGATATCCCAATTGACATAATATATGAAGACGATGATGTAATTATGGTCAATAAGGCTCCCGGAATGGTTGTTCATCCGGGTTTCAATAATTATACAGGAACTTTGGTGAACGCACTTGTATTTCATGCCCAGCAATTACCACAAATGCCTGGAAATGAGGGGAGACCCGGTTTAGTACATCGTATTGATAAAGATACTTCCGGACTATTATTGGTAAGTAAAAATGAATGGGCGATTACTTTTCTTGCCAAGCAGTTTTTTGATCATAGTATCACCCGAAAATATCTGGCTCTTGTTTGGGGAGATTTAAAAGAGGATGGAACGGTCAAAGGATATATTGGCCGAAGTGTTAAAGACCGTAAGGTGATGGCTGTTTATGATGATGAAGATAAGGGTAAATGGTCTGTTACACATTATAAAATTTTGGAACGATTGAACTATGTCACTCTGATAGAATGTGAATTGGAGACCGGCCGTACCCATCAGATCAGAGCTCATATGAAGCATATTGGTCATCCTTTGTTTAACGACAGCAGCTATGGCGGTGATCGAATTTTAAAAGGTACTATTTTTAACAAATACCGTCAGTTTGTAGAAAACTGCTTTGAATTAATGCCGAGACAGGCATTACATGCAAAATCTTTGGGTTTTATCCATCCCGGTACCCGGAAATTCATTCATTTCGAAACTGAACTGCCAGCTGACTTTACAGCAGTGCTTGATAAGTGGCGTAATTACATTAAGGAATAATTATGAGCGTAACGTATCTTAACTTTAATGGAAGTATTCTTCCTTCTGATCATCCGATATTTGAAGCACACAATCGTGGTTTTCGTTATGGTGATGGACTTTTTGAGTCAATGCGTTTTTTAAAAGGTAAATTAAAGTTTCCTGAAATGCATATCGATCGCATTCAGAAAGGTATGAAATTACTCAAGTTTGATAATTATTCTTTAATTGATACCTGGTTTATCAGGGAGAAGACAGAAGAACTGATAAGAAGAAATAAATTTGGAGCTGATGCAAGAATCAGGCTTACAATTTTTCGTGACTCAGGAGGCTTTTATACCCCTGATTCTAATAAATTTGCTTATCTACTTGAGCTGCATAAACTTGATGACAGTCAGTATGTTTTAAATAAAAAGGGTCTTATTATCGATGTTTATGATGAAGTTCCCAAACCTGTTAATATTCTGTCTAATTCGAAGACTAGCAATGCATTGATTTACGTGTTGGCTGGTATTTACAAGAACCAGAATGCCCTTGATGAAGTTCTGATTCTGAATCAGAATGGTTTTCTATGTGAATCTGTAAGTAGTAATGTGTTTGTTGTGTACGATCGTAAATTATACACACCTGCACTGAATGAGGGCTGTATTGCAGGAGTGATGCGTCAGGTTGTTATGCGGCTTG
>JBIIRT010000003.1:0-55455 GCA_044341405.1 Daejeonella sp.
TCATCAAGGAAACCGCGAAGCAGCTTGAGGGCCTTTGAAAATAAAAACTAACACCGAAAAAAGCAACTAGGCCTCCGCGGCTATGAGCGGCATTAAATTTTAAGAAATTTAATTTTGGCAGGATAAGACTATAAAAAAGCAAACTAATGACAACTTTTATTAAATATAAAATACTATAAATCAATTATTTAAGACGCTAAATAATGATATTGACCGCGCGTTCCAGAATATTTTACAAGTACATGCGGCACTCATGTGCTAGCGACGGAGCAGCCCGGCAAAAGCACTGCTGCCCCTGTAAAATAAACCCGGGTGACAGACCTAGCATTTTGCCCGGACAAATTATCATCTCAACTCGCAATTTATGGGCAAAAACTAGGGCAGAACACGGGTCTGGCCTGACCGAAGAGACACAGCCCCTGCTTTCTAAAAGGTGAGAAAAATAATCAGTCGAAGCTTAGCCCAGCAAGATGTTATATCGAGCTCACCTTAATGTAAACCAGGCATTTTAACAGATTCCTAGAACTGATTGGATAATTTTTATATGCTTTATTCTAACCTGGGAACAGCGCTTAAAAATCTTTACTCAAAAGCTTCTCTAGTTCCGAGAAACTTAAATTCATACGAACCCTGCCCTGCTTGGCATAGGATATTTCCCCGGTTTCCTCAGATACAATTATGGCTACGGCATCACTCATTTCAGTAATACCTATGCCCGCCCTATGCCTTAAGCCAAATTGAGGGGGTAGCTTATCGTTTTCAGTTAGCGGTAAGATGCTGCTGGCGCATTTGATGCGGTTTTCAGAGATAATTACTGCACCATCATGCAACGGACTTGTTTTCTGAAAAATACTCTCCAGCAAGCGTCTTGAAATTTTTGCCTCAATAATTTCTCCACTATTTTGGTAAAATTGCTCATCAAAATACTTTGCAAAAACAATTAGTGCACCTGTTTTGCTTTTTTGAAGACTCTTACAGGCATCGATAATTGGCTTAACCCGAATGGAATTATTTTTAACAATCTCTTTGCTGCCAAATATAAATGACCACCAGGCCTTGTTTTTCTGTAAGGATGCGTTTCGGCCAATAAGTAACAAGAATCGCCTGATTTCCTGTTGAAAAACTACAATCAATGCAATGAAACCTACACTAACAAATGCGCCTAATAGTTCAGTTAGTAAACGCATCTGCGCCTCTCTTACTAGAATATAAACGGCATATATTATAACTAGTCCGAGCAAGATATTCAGCGCTATTGTGCCCCTGATCAGATTATATATGTAATAAATAATAAGCGCTACCAATAAGATATCAAGCAGATCGAGAATGCGCAGATTAAGGAAACTAAAGTCAAATCCTTCCATTTTACTAATGTAAAAAATAATTGTGATTTGATTGGAATTAGTACTTGGTATTGTGTATTGAGAAAGCAGGGTGGATTAAACCTACATTTTTAGTGATTAAGGGTTAGCTGATTAACAATTTTAACAACTTCAAGCGCAGCTTTAACGTCATGTACTCGAAGAATATTAGCCCCTTTCATCAGTGCAATTGTATTAGCCGCTGTTGTGCCATTTAGCGCATTTTCTGAATCGGTTTCCAGTAATTTGTAAATCATTGATTTGCGTGAAAGTGCCACAAGAATAGGATGACCTGTGGATTTTAGATGTTCTAGATTTGCCAGAAGTTCATAATTCTGCTCCAGATTCTTAGCAAAACCAAAACCGGGATCGACAATCAGATCATTGACTCCCAAATTCTTTAACTTCTCGATTCTAGAGGCAAAATATTTACAAACTTCAATGGTTATATCTTTATAATCATTCATTGACGACATTGTTTGAGGAGTTCCTTTCATATGCATCATGATGTAAGGCACACCAAGCTTTGCAATAGTTTGAAACATCTCATCATCCATTGATCCAGCAGAAATATCATTGATAATTCCTGCACCTTCACTCACGGCTATTTTCGCAATTTCTGACCTGAAGGTATCAATCGAAAGTACAGCATCCGGAAATTCATTAACTATTGCCCGCAAAACAGGTAGCAAGCGATCTGATTCTGTTTTTTCTGAGATATGTTCTGCACCAGGTCTGGAAGAATATGCGCCAATATCTATGATATGGGCACCTTCCGAAAGGATTTGTTCAGTTTTTTTGAGAGCGTCAAACAAGTTATTATTCCTCCCTCCGTCATAAAAAGAATCAGGCGTAAGATTCAAAACACCCATTATTTGGGGTTTTGACAGATCGAAAAGCTTTCCCTGAACTTTTAACGTAAATTTTTGCTGAAAAACTGTATTTTTACCCGTCATGTACCGGCAAAATACCAATTAATTCATGGTTCTAACAAATAATAATTAAGGTTTTGATTAATAAAACTTCAGTAGAATACGACAGTGTCATCAAAGTTTGCAGAGAACTTTTTTTAAAAAAAAGTAGTGATTATGGCACTGCATGGCGTATTCTTAGGATATCATCTATAACTGACCAAATTTTTATTAAGGCTCAGCGAATAAGAACCCTTGAGGAAAAGAAGATTTCTAAGGTAGGTGAGGATATTACTTCTGAATATGTCGGAATCGTCAATTATTGTATTATCGCGATGATGCAACTGGATCTCGAAAATGATGATAGAACAGAGCTTCCAATGGATGAGGTAGAAACGCATTTTGATAAAAGGGTAAATGAAACTAAAGAGCTTATGTTTGCCAAGAACCATGATTATGGAGAAGCATGGCGTGATATGCGAATCAGTTCATTGACCGATCTTATTCTGATGAAAATTCTTAGAGTAAAGCAGATTGAAGATAATGCCGGTCAGACACTCGCTTCAGAAGGTGTAAGGGCAAATTATCAGGATATGCTTAATTATTCGGTTTTTGCATTGATCAAACTCGGACTTTAACAAGCCAATCAATTAAAGGAATGGTTCTTTTCGACCTGCCCTGAGTTAGAAATCCTGTAAAATTAGTTCTTTTAAGCCTTAGCGGCTAGTTAAAACAATTTTATTCCAATGAAACATACCTTATTACATTTACTCAGAGCGATCGTTGGATTACTCTTTATCTTTTCAGGCCTGATTAAAGCCAATGATCCGCTTGGGTTTGGCTATAAATTGCAAGAATATTTTGAAGTTTTTCACATTGCTTTCCTAAATGATTTTGCAACTGTCTTTGCAATTTTACTTTGTACCATTGAAATTGTTCTTGGGGCATTGTTGCTGCTTGGTATCCGTTCGCGAAACGTAGCTTCAGGATTATTGTTTACAATCATTTTCTTTACTTTTCTAACCTTCTATTCTGCCTTTTTTGAAGTTGTGACTTCTTGTGGCTGTTTTGGTGATGCTATTCCACTAACTCCATGGCAGTCTTTCTCAAAGGATATCGTTTTGCTACTTATGATTCTGTACATCTATAAAAAACGTGACGGAATCACGCCTTTGATATGCAGTACCAAGCTTCAAAACTGGAGCATAGGATTCGTTGTATTTGGCGCTCTCGGATTCGGTTTGTACACCTATAATTTTCTGCCTATTCTGGATTTTCTACCATATAAAGTTGGGAATAATATCCCTTCACTAATGGTCATGCCTCCTGGGGCAGCACAAGATGTTTATCAAATCACCTATGCTCTAAAAAATAAAAGCACCGGTGAATCAAAATCTTTGACCGATAAAGAATACCTGAGTTCAGAGATTTGGAAGGATAAGAATTGGGAGATTACCGGCGATCCTGAAAGCAAATTGATAAGCAAAGGCTTTGAAGTCAAAATTAAAGACTTGAAAATTACAGATAGTCAGGGGACTGACTACAACACTGAATTACTTGAGAATCCGTATTATAATCTGGTGATCGTGGCTTATGACCTTTCTAAAACTGATTTGGCAGGCATTGGAAATTTAAATGCAATGGCGATAAACGCGGCAGAGAATTTCAACATCCGGACTGTTTTTTTAACCTCGGCCTCGGTACAGGATGCAGAGATATTCGGCAAAAAAAATAAGTTGGTTATGGAGATTTTTTACGCAGATGCCATTCCGCTTAAAAGCATGGTAAGGGCTAACCCCGGAGTATTATTAATGAGAAAGGGGATAGTTGTCAATAAATGGCATTTTCATAATTTGCCAAGCTATGATGATTTATCATCAAAATACTTTAATGTCAATTAAAAATCATTGTTTCGTAACTAATCAATTTTATATTTATCAATACTTTACTTCAAAAACAGACGATATCCGCTCTGTGATTTAATTTTAACCTAAAGAATTTTATGAAGGTATTCCTGATTGGATTTATGGGAAGTGGAAAGACAACTATTGGAAAGAAACTTGCTAATTATTTAAAATATGAATTTATTGACCTTGATAAGTTAATTGAATCTAAGGCGGGGATGAGTATTGTCAATTATTTTGAAATACATGGTGAAGCTGCATTTCGTGAACTGGAGCGTGATACTTTACAAAAAACAGAATTTCCTGAAGATGCGATTATCGCCACCGGTGGCGGAGCACCCTGTTTTGGTGACAATATGGAATGGATGAATAAAAACGGCTTAGTGACCTATCTTTCTTTATCTCCTAAGGCACTTGCAAGTCGATTGGAGCATTCAAAAACCGATCGTCCTTTAATTCGTCATTTAAATGGAGAGGAGCTAATTGATTATATCAGCATCAAACTTAAGGATCGAGAAGTATTCTATAATCAGGCTAAATATGTTGTTAGCGCGAGCGACCTGACAGCCGAGCGATTATCTTTTTATTTGAATTTGGGCTAAGCCGATATCAAATTGCTAATTCGGACTTATTTCTCTTAGAAAATTTATCCTAAGAGCAGAAATCAGCTTATTCTACCAGCTGTTTAATTACTCCAAACTAATGCGATCAATTAATAATTCGAAGTCCTCTTCCTGTTTGTTACTAATCAAGAAGCTCAATTGTCCGATGGTTTTAAAATTGAAATTTGGTATATTCAATTTGCGCCCTCTATATTGAGGGTAAAACTCACTGATTGCTAACTTGAGATTTTGCCAATCTCCTGAAGTGGAAAATTGGTGCACATAAGACTCAAACTGCGAACTTTTACCCTTTATTCGAAATTCATATCGTTTCCCATCTCCCTTTATGCGCAGTACAATGAACTTCTTTTCCTGTGATAATGATATTGTACGGTCTAATTGGATCGAGGCAAATCCTCCATTATTCGCCAATGATACATGGCCTGAAAATCTTCCATTCCCTGTATTGGTAAGAACCAGAGAACTTTTAGATATGCCGCCCATCACACCATCGTTCACAACATTCCACTCATTGATATTCTTTTGATTTGAGAAAGTGTAAATCTCTTCCATAGTTGATTTAATGGGTAAGCTGAGAATCAGTAAGAGTACTAGGTATCTAATCATTTTTATTTTACCCAATTAATAGTGTTTGAGGATTACTCTTTAACGATGGGTCTTTGCACAAATACAACTGGTTTTATTAATCCCTATTTCAATAAATTAATTCTCAGAATAATCAATAAAATAGCCAACTGGCAAAGGCATTTTTGGCACTAAAAACCGGATGCGAAGAAGATAAAATTGCCTTCAATGTTAAATATTCTATAAGTCTGGGTTTGCTATGGATTATAATTAGTTAAAATACCTGAATCAATCTGAGTACTCAATACCCAACACTAAATCAACTCAAATAAACAGCGTCATCTTTCGATTTGTCATCCATCACTACTTCAATATGTTCTTTAACCAGAGTAGACATTTCCAGTCCGGTAAAATCTGAAGAAATAGGAAAGTTGCGGTGACTGCGGTCGATCAGCACGAGCGTCCTAAGCTTTTTCAATGGGATGTCGATGAATACACCAAGTCCGTATGCTAAGGTGCGCCCACTATTTAAAACATCATCTACCAGGATGACAACCTTGTTTTTTACCGAATCAACATCAATATCTGAGCTTGCCTCAAGATGGGAACTGTTCTTATTAATTTCAATCTTCATCAGAGTGATTTTTATCTCAGAGATAGATTCAAGGACATTTTTCAAGCGTTTGGCAATAATATATCCCTGATCTATAATTCCTGCAAGAACAACTTCCTTTTCATTCAAGTTATCCTCCAGAATCTGATAGGCCATCCGATCGATCTTCTGCTTAATTTGTGTTTTATTGAGTACGAGTAATTTTTTTACAGTCATTATGCTCCCAAATTTGAATTCAAAATACGTATTCCTACGCAAAATATGCTATTTATTCCTTCATTTAAATATGAGATTATTCAAATTCAAGTCCTATTGGTATGGGAAGAAAATAAAATTAGCTCCTTCTGGTACGATTACAAATACACACATGGATTGGTAGGGGTCTTTATATTGTTTGATAAATTTTTCCTTTTTATCAGCTTGAATAAGCCCTTTTTCTATAAACTCTTCGATAGTGGAGGCATGTATGCTCCATCCGGTATTTAGTTCGTTTCTGTCTAAAATAGGCTCACCCAATTTCACTTCATGCTGGTGAGCAACGAAAATTGGACATTCTGAAATGCCTTCCACCATGATTTCAATTGCAACTTCTTTCAGCGACTCGCTGTAAAACTTCAGATCTGCTTCTAGGCTCTTCAGCGGACTTTCCTTGGGTTTAATATTCCCTTCATTATTCTCTTCAGGATTTAGAAGATCTTTGATTTCCATTTTTTTCTGATTTAACCGGTAGAAATCCACCAGGCTCATGAGCTATCTTTTAATTGTTAGCAATACCACATTTTCAACATGCTGAGTATGAGGAAACATATCAACGGGTTTGATACGACCTACTTCATATTTTGAATGGAGAAGTTCAATATCTCGGGCTTGCGTTGCTGCATTGCAACTTACATAGACAATTTTTTCAGCCTCCATTTCAAGCAGTCGTTTCACTACATCAGGATGCATGCCAGCACGCGGAGGATCAGTGATTACAACATCCGGTTTACCATGGATTTTTATAAAATCTTCATCTAAGATATCTTTCATGTCACCGGCAAAAAAACTCGTGTTTTTAATGCCATTTATCTCGGAATTGATTTTAGCATCCTCTATTGCCGTAGGGACATACTCAATACCAATTACGTTTCTGACATTTCCGGCAATGAAATTGGCGATTGTGCCTGCACCTGTATATAGATCGTAAACCAGTTCATCACCTTTAAATTCGGCGAAATCACGTGCTATTTTGTAGAGTTCAAAGGCCTGTGCAGAGTTGGTCTGGTAAAATGATTTCGGACCGATCTTGAATTTTAATCCGTCCATATTTTCAAAAATATGATCTGCCCCTTTGTAAGTATGTATTTCCTGATCGAATATCGTATCGTTCTTTTTATGATTTATGATGTAAAGAAGAGAGTTAATACCAGGGAACTCAGAAGCTATGAATTTCATCATTCCTTCGATCTGGTCTACATCTGCATAAGCAAATACAACAATAACCATTAATTCGCCGGTGCTGGAAGTTCGTATGATCAGATTTCTGAGCGAACCTTCGTGATTCTTCAGATTGTAAAAAGAAATTCTGGCATTAAGCGCATATTCCCTGACTTTGTTTCTAATCTCATTGGATGGATCAGCCTGTAGGTAACAATGTTCTATATCCAAAATTTTATCAAAACGACCAGGGATATGATAGCCTAATGCGTTCATTTCCATGGTTTCATTGCTACGCATGTCTCCATCAGTTAGCCAGCGTTTATCAGAAAATGTATACTCCAGTTTATTTCTGTAGTAACGTGACTCGGAAGATCCCAGAATTTCTTCCATCTGAGATACGTCTACTTTACCAAGCCTTTGCAATGCATCACTCACGCTTTTCTGCTTGAATTGTAATTGAGCATCATAATTTAGATGCTGCCATTTACAGCCACCACATACCCCAAAATGATCGCAAAATGGTTCGGTTCGATGATCAGAGGGTTTTATCAGGTTTTGAATTTTCCCTTCGTAGAATTTTTTCTTTCTCCTTAATAACTCTACATCTACTATGTCGCCTGGAACAGCTTTGTCAATGAATATAACCAGATCATCTGATTTACCCACACCCTTACCTTCTTCAGCAATGTCTATTACCGCGATGTTCTGCAAAAATTTTTTGTCGGCCGGAATTTTTTTCATGAACGACAAAATTAGAGATTTTTATTTTAGGAAAATGTAGGCGGAATATATTGACAAAAGATTTGTTAGAACCCTACAATATTAAGTTCAAATGGGTTTGATTAGCTTTTTGAATTTGATTGTATGTGTTTAACAGGTAAACTCAAATCAAAAATTAAAACTCAAAAAGTTCATCAATTAAATCTGATAATATAAGAATTTCGCGGCTCATGGGGGAATAATTAGTTCTTAATACTGCTAAAATACAACAATTTATACCCAAAACCAAATTGGTATAAAAGATTAATATTAAGTTTACTTAAATTCTACAATTACAATTTGAGTTTGATTCTTATTTGACGGCGGCCTTCACTAAGTATGGCAGAATTTCCTTTTGGAAGGAAATGAAATTTTTCCGAACGTCAGAATCGCTTACTGATGTGAAAGCAAATGAAAATACAATACTCTTACTAGCTTTAATTAAAAAGCGCAAACGTTCTATATAATCATCAGCTTTAAAGAGTTTTGTTTGATTGAATGATTGGATTAAAAGATTTTCAAGGTCATCGGAAAGTGTTTTCAGAAATTCCTGCGAATTCGCCGACTCACGAATAAATTCCCAACCAATAAATTCATTGCAAACAGTATAGGATAATCGGCTAGTTTTCAAGATGATCATACTCAAGTATGCTTCTTCATCCAGTTCTTCAGAAGATTTATGAATAATTTCGTGAACACTTTGCTGAATATATTCCATCAGGATAGCCTGAAGAAGAAACTCCTTGCTGTCAAAATATTTGTAAATGGTTGCTTTGGCGATCTTTGCGCGTTTGGCAATTTCATTCACACTGGTTTTGTGATAGCCATATTTTCGGAATAAATCCTGGGCTGCTTTTTTTATGCTTTCCTTAATTTTGTCTACTTCCATATCAATTCACTACCGAAATATCAAAATTACTAATTATTACTCTATATTCCTTGAGTGGCCTTTTGGCGGGTGCTTTCACTGCTGAGCCATCAAATAGTGAAAATTTTGCGCCACTGCAGGGGTCCGTAGCTGTAAGGTTCGGATCATCTGGCACCACTGCACACCTCGCCTGGGGATTAACAGAACTACACCGATCAAAGGCTACAAAAGCATTGTCTGCCCTGCGGTAGATTAGCAATCCGGCAACCCCTGTATTATTCATCTTGTCTACCACGAGTAAACCATTCTTGTTTTTAATATTAAACTCCTGAATGGTAATTCTGTAATTTACAAAGGCCTCAGGAATCCTGTCTAAGCTGTCTTTGGTGCAGGAAAGCAAAGAAATAAAAATAAATAATATAACTATTCCGGGTCTCATCAAATCATTTCTGATTGGAATTGCTTCAAAAAGCGGATATCATTTTCGGAGAATAATCTTAGGTCTTTTATCTGGTATTTCAAATTGGTAATCCTTTCGATTCCCATACCAAAGGCATAACCTGTAAATTTCTTACTGTCGATATCGCAGTTATCCAGAACATTCGGATCTACCATTCCGCAGCCTAGTATTTCAACCCAGCCACTATGCTTACAAAATTGACAACCATCCCCTTTACATATCGAACATGAAATATCCATTTCGGCTGATGGTTCTGTAAACGGGAAATAACTAGGCCTAAACCTCACTTTTGTATCCTCCCCAAATAATTCCTGAACAAAATGAAATAAGGTTTGTTTCAAATCGGCAAAAGAAACATTCTCATCAATATACAGCCCTTCTACCTGATGAAAAAAACAATGTGCTCTTGCAGAAATGGCTTCATTACGATATACTCTGCCGGGCATGATAGCACGGAATGGTGGTTTTCCTGCTTCCATCATTCTTACCTGAACGGATGAAGTATGGGTGCGTAGTGCAATATCCCCATTTTCGCCACCCTTTTTTATAAAGAACGTATCCTGCATATCCCTTGCAGGGTGTTCCTCAGGAAAATTAAGGGCTGAGAAATTATGCCAATCATCTTCGATCTCAGGCCCCTCAGCTACATTGAATCCCAGCTTTTTGAAAATTTCGATAATTTCTTTTCTGACCAGTGATAAAGGATGGCGCCCCCCAAGTTCATATCCTTCTCCCGGCAAGGTAAGGTCAAGTTCAGAATCTGTACTTTTCTCAACAGTTTCTGTACTTTCTTTTAGAGTCTGATATTTCGCTTCAGCCATTTGCTTAAACTCATTCAGAATCTTTCCCATGACCCGTTTCTCTTCCGAAGAAACAGTTTTAAACTCTTCAAATAGGTCTTTTATAAGGCCTTTAGTGCCCAAAAAGCGAATTCTGAATGATTCAAGTTCATCATTGCTTTTTGGTTGAAATGAATTTATTTCTGTAGTGTATTGATTAATTTTTTCCTGCATGTTAAAAATATTTAAAGGGATGGACTCCCTTTTTGCCTCTTTTTTATTTTATTACGCCAAGTTTTACTCCAACGTTGATGAACGCAGCAATAGCCTTATCCAAATTTTCTTTTGTATGTGCCGCAGATAATTGAACTCTTATGCGTGCTTTATCTTTAGGTACCACGGGAAAATAAAAGCCTATCACATAAATTCCTTCTTTTAACAATTCTGCCGCAAAATCCTGAGAAAGTTTGGCATCATACAACATAATAGGAACAATTGGATGGGTTCCTGTTTTAATGTCAAAACCAGCTGCGGTCATTTTCTGACGGAAATATAAGGTATTGGCTTCAAGTTTATCCCTTAATTCAGTGCTCTTTTCTAAAATATCCAGAACTGCAATGGATGCCCCAACAATTGAAGGTGCCAGTGTATTTGAAAATAAATAGGGTCTTGAACGTTGTCGGAGAAGATTGATTACCTCCTTTGGCCCCGAAGTAAATCCTCCGGATGCTCCACCCAATGCTTTACCAAGAGTTCCAGTGATAATATCTACTCGTCCTATTACATTATGATGCTCATGAGTCCCCCGACCGGTTTTACCCAAAAATCCTGATGAATGACATTCATCAATCATTACAAGTGCATGGTATTTGTCTGCCAAATCACAGATTTTATCTAGCTGGGCAATTGTTCCATCCATAGAGAAGGACCCATCTGTTACGATAATCCGGTGGCGTAAGTGTTGAGTTTCTCTTAATTTTTCCTCTAGATCTGCCATGTCATCATGGTTGTAGCGGAAGCGTTGCGCCTTGCATAAACGAACCCCATCAATAATAGAAGCATGATTTAATGCATCAGAGATAATGGCATCCCGATCATCAAATAAGGGCTCAAATACACCTCCGTTCGCATCAAAAGCTGCTGCATACAAAATCGTATCTTCTGTACCTAAAAATTTGGAGATTTTTTCTTCAAGTATTTTATGGATGTCCTGTGTTCCACAAATGAAACGGACCGATGCCATTCCGAAACCATGGGTATCAAGTGCATTTTTTGCTGCTTCAATTACCTTAGGATGCGATGCAAGTCCGAGGTAATTATTAGCACAAAAATTGATCACTTCCTGACCGCCCTGTATTTTAATGTCAGCGCCCTGTGGGGTGATGATAATGCGTTCACGTTTATAAAGCCCTGCTTTTTCAATTTCCTCAAGTTCTTTCTCTAATATCGGTTGGAGGGTATTGTACATAATTGATTATTTTTGGATGTGTAAAATTACAAATTCTGCGGACTTTCAGCTTCTTACCCTGTAAACTAGTCCGATTGAAGACCACAATCGTAATAAAATTGATAAACTGGTCTTATTTTTTACCATCATTTCTAGAAAACTTATCTGTTATTGCGATATTTATAAAAAAAAATCCATGAGATTGACTTTGTTATTTCTGCTATTGATTCTGGTTTGTAATGGATCATATGCACAAAGTCTGATTCTCAGAGGTAAAATAGTTAATTCTAAGGGACTTCCTGTCCCTTTTGCAAGTGTTTACGAAAAAAATACCACTAGCGGAACTTCTGCAAATAGTGATGGAGAGTTTCAACTCAAATTAAAGCCGGGAAAGCGTTCACTAATATTTAAGGCAATTGGTTTCAGTCAGGAATCCAGAGAACTGGACATGAAATCTGATCAGTTTATATCGGTCATTTTGAATGAAACTGTTTACGAATTGAAAGATGTAATTGTCCGTGCATATTCAGAAGACCCTGCTTATGAGGTGATCAGAAATGCAATAAAACAAAGAAGCAATCATTTAAATGAAACAGAAGAATATACCACTGATGTATACATTAAGGGAATACAAAAACTGCTTGGTGCCCCTAAAAAATTCTTAGGAGCGAATATCGATGATGTAGGTAAGCAATTAGGTTTGGACTCGAACCGTAAAGGCATCCTTTACCTTTCTGAATCTGAATCTAAATTGAGTTATATTAAGCCAGGAAAGTATAGGGAAGTAATGATTTCTTCTAAAGTTTCCGGAAGTAACCGCGCTTTTAGTTTTAACCGCGCCTCTGACATGGTAATTAATTTTTATCAGAATATGTTGGAGATGGAGGGATTAAGTGCACGCCCATTTGTCTCACCAATTGCGGATAATGCATTGTTTTATTATAGATACAAACTGCTGGGCACCAGTATGGAGAATGGGCAGTTGATCAATAAGATCGAGGTGATTCCAAAACGTGATGCTGATCCTGTATTTAGAGGAGTTATCTATATAATCGAGGACAGCTGGCGGATATATAGTACCAATCTTTACCTTACAAAGGAGGCAAATATTCAATTTGTGGATACCGTAAACATAAGCCAGGAGTTTATTCCAGTTAATAAAACCTGGATGCCATCTTCGGTAAGGTTCGACTTTATCGGGGGAATTTTTGGCTTTAAATTTGGCGGATATTATATTGCTCTCTACAACAATTATAATCTGAGCCCTGACTTAAACCTTAAAGATTTCCGTGAGGTTTTAAATATCAGTGCTGAGGTAAATAAAAAAGATACAACATACTGGAAACAGAAAAGGCCGATTCCTCTGACAGATGAAGAACAAATTGATTATGTTAAAAAGGAGATTTTAGCAACGAAGCGTCAGTCTAAACCTTATCTGGATTCTCTCGATCAGGTAAACAACAAATTTAAGCCTTTGGGCTTTATTATTGGAGGTTATAGTCCGCGTAACAGATATAAAAAGGAATATTACCAATTTGGATCCTTGGTCAATTCGCTTTTTTATAATACGGTAGAAGGTTTCGGACTTAGCTATAAGGCTTCGTTTTCAAAACGGATCGATTCTCTGACCAATAAATTTCTGCGGTACACCGGGAAGGTTCGTTATGGGCTATCGAGTGAGAAGTTTTATGCTAGCTTTTCTGCTGCTATACCGCTTAAGAACAGCAGCTTTGTACTTAATGCAGGATCAGATGTTTTAGACCTTAATAATCAGGAGAGTATTAGTCAGCTTGCTAATACAGTCAATTCATTATTATATGAGCGCAACCTGCTCAAACTCTATGAATCAAGGTTCGTAAACCTTTCTTATTCCAAGCCATTTGGAAGTGTGAAAACTAGCGTCAGTACTGAATGGTCCAATCGTAAGTCACTTCAAAATACATCTGATTACACCATTCGAAACCTGACAAAAAGGGATTTTACCTCAAACAATCCACTTGTCCCCGGATCTGACCTTCCTATGTTCCCTGAAAATCAAGCACTGAAGTTTAAGTTTAGAGCAAGCTATGCTTTCAGCAATGATTATGAAACCTACCCTTCAGGTAAAATCTACAGTGAATCAAATTATCCTTTGCTTGGTGTAAATTATGAAACGGGAATTAATGGCATTTTCGGGTCTGATGTAAACTACTCTAGGATTTCTGTTGACCTGACAAAATCAGACATAAAATTGGGACTATTGGGTAATTCTGCTTTCTGGCTTGGAGCAGGTAAGTTTTTAACTACCAATAAATTATATTATACTGATTATAAGCATTTTTTAGGTACACAAACTCTTGCTTACTCTCCTAATATAAATAGTTTTCTTTATCTCGATTATTATAATTTCAGTACGGCCAATCAGTATTGGGAAGCACATTTTGAGCATGATTTTTCAGGCTTTTTATTTAATAAACTGCCACTTCTGCGGAAGTTGAAACTTAATGAAATTGCAGGCTTTAATTACTTAGGAACACCAGCAAATAAATCTTACGCTGAGTTTTATCTTGGGATTAGCTTTTTAAACTTTCGAGCTTCTTATGGCTGGTCATATTTAAACGGAAAGAAGAACGATTCTGGTTTCAGAATATCCACGGGACTTTAATTTCCATTATTTGACACGCTAATTGTTCTTGCAGAATCTGTTCGGTTGACTTATATTTGCACCATGCATTAAACGCTGTTTGCAACAGTATCAATGAATTATGATAAAATACCAGACACTTCTCTACTATTGTTATAGTAGGATAGAAGATGCTGAGCAATTCGCATCAGACCATCTTCAATTTTGTAAATCACTTAATCTTGTTGGGAGGATTATCGTTGCCGATGAGGGGCTAAACGGAACTGTTTCGGGCGCAGCTGAATCCTGTAAAATGTATATGGATACACTCCATGCCGATCCGAGATTCTCAAAAATCGATTTTAAGATTGATAATGTAGATGAACCTTCGTTTATCAAGATGCATTGTCGCTACAAATCAGAAATTGTCCATTCCGGACTTCGTGATCCTGGAATTATTAATCCCGAAAAGAAAACAGGAATCCATTTAGAGCCAGCTGATTTCGTGAAAATGAAGGATGATCAGGATGTAGTTATAGTTGATGTGAGGTCGAATTATGAGCATTCAATCGGTCGCTTCAAAAATGCAGTTACCTTTGATATTGAGAATTTCCGAGATTTTCCTGCTATGATCAATGAGCTTGCACAATATAAAAATAAGAAGATTGTAACGTATTGTACCGGTGGTATTAAATGCGAAAAGGCTTCTGCTTTATTGCTTCATGAAGGTTTTGAAAATGTATATCAGTTGCATGGAGGCATCATCAAGTATGGAAAAGAAGCCGGAGGGGAAGACTTTGAAGGTAAGTGTTATGTATTTGATAATCGGGTCGCAGTAGATGTTAATACAGTAAATCCGGTTGTAATTTCAACTTGTCGCAATTGTGGGGCAAATACCAGTAAAATGATCAATTGTGCTAATCCGGAGTGTAATGAGCATTTTACCCAATGTGATGCATGCGGTGAAAAACTGGATGGGGCATGTTCTGCACTATGCCAGGAACATCCAAGAAAGCGCGACTATGATGGTACTGGATATTATGTGAAAGTTCCCCAACCCGTAAATAAGCAGAAGTTAAAACTTTCTCAGGTTTGAAAATTTATCTCTAATTAGTTTTATGAAAAAAATATTTTCATTTGCAATCGTGATCTTGTTCATGCTGCAGCATGCCTCTGCTCAGGATAAATTAATGTTCTCTAAAGAGATTTTTACCAGTGGATCGGATACGCTTTTGTATCGTATGTTGCTTCCCGAAAATTTTGATCCTCAGAAAAAATATCCGGTTCTGATATTTCTGCACGGGGCCGGCGAACGGGGAAATGACAATGAAGCGCAACTGATGCATGGAAGCAAGCTTTTCTTAAGGTCTGATATCAGGAGAGATTTCCCTGCGATTGTTGTTTTCCCTCAATGTCCCAAAGGAGATTTCTGGGCAAATGTTAAGATCGGTGATGGGAAGTCGGGAGATCGATTCGGATTTCAGAAAGGTGGAGAGGCTGGTAAAGCCATGAAGCTTTTGCTTGCTCTGCAGGTATATCTAAAATCCGAGAAATACACAGATAAATCCCGCTTCTATGTGGGAGGTCTTTCAATGGGGGGTATGGGGACCTTTGAAATTTTAAGACGTAAACCGAAAGCTTTTGCAGCCGCTTTTGCGATTTGCGGAGGTGATCATGTTGGGAACGTGAAAAAGTATAAGAATGTTCCCTTGTGGATATTTCACGGCGGAAAGGATACAACTGTGCCTCTTTCAAAATCAGAAGTAGTGGTTAATGAACTTAAGAGGTTAAATCAACAACCTAAGTTTACAATTTATCCTGAAGCTGGGCACAATAGTTGGGACCCTGCATTTGCAGAGCCTAACTTTATATCCTGGATATTCTCTCATAAGAGGTAATTATTCAGTCTCCCGTCTATTTTTTAATTATTCCCGGTTTAAATCTTGGCTTATAGGCTGATTTAGGATTCGAATTTGGGCCTGGAGCAGCTTCTTCCTGAATTTCAGACTGTTTTTCTTCAATTTCTCCAATTTTTGCCTTGAATCTCGGTTTATATACTGGTATCACCTTCTCCTCCAGTTCTGCATTTTTATTAATTTCTGCAGCTAAATTCTGCTCGGATGCATTAACAGCTGCTTTAAATCTGGGTATGTATTTTGGAGTAGTCTTGGCTTCCGTTTCTTGAGTGATCAGGTCGCTATGCTGTATCTTTGCAGCATTAAATCTTGATTGATATTTTGGTTTTTCCTGATTTGATGGCTCCGCTGATAGTTTTTCCTGGACAATAATAGGTGTCTCTACTATTTTGATCTCTTCTTTTAAATGATAAGTTCTTCTTAGCTTATTGAACCAGAACTTCTTGCTATGGTCAAAACTTTTTTCACCCATTTGCAAAAAATGACTCTCAAATTCAGAAAAAAATGTCTGATCCTTCGACTGAAGTTGTACAGGATCAATCTTTTTCTTGATTAAAAATTCTTCAAAAGTCATGATTTTATGATAAGGAATTTATTCTGCCATATTATGATAAACCGCCTGAACATCATCATCATCTTCCAGTTTATCAATCAATTTGAAAACATCTGCAGCCTGTTCTTCAGTTACTTCAGAGGTTGATTCGGCAATTCGCTCTAGCTTGGCACTGATAACGGCAATATTTCTTTCCTCAAGTGCTTTTTGCATTTTCCCGAAATCTTCAAACGACGTATGAATAACACCAATATCTTTTCCGGATTCATCAACTTCTACATACAGATCTTCAAGTCCGGAATCAATCAGCTCAAATTCCAGTTCATCTAATTCCATTTCTCCCGGTTCAAATCTAAAAACCGATTTACGTGTAAAAATAAAATCAAGCGACCCTGTTTTTCCCAAAGTGCCATTGGTTTTATTAAAATAGCTACGAACATTGGCTACCGTTCTGTTGGTATTGTCGGTTGCTGTTTCAATCAATACTGCTACGCCATGTGGGGCATAACCTTCGTATACTATCTCTTCATAATTACTTTCATCCTTATTACTTGCTCTTTTTATGGCGGCTTCAACTGTATGCTTCGGCATATTCACGGCCTTCGCATTTTGCATAGCGGTTCTAAGACGCGAATTTGCATCGGGATTTGACCCTCCGTCTTTTACTGCCATAACAATCTCTTTACCCAGACGGGTAAATTGTACAGCCATTTTTGCCCAACGTTTGAATTTTCTCTCTTTACGGAACTCGAATGCTCTTCCCATTTTATGTATTGTTTGAGTCTTATGTTAATTACAAATAATCAATTTTGCCGCTAAAATACATGTCCTCAAAAAATTTCAGCTCTCTCTGGCAAATTATTTATTTTATCGGATCAGAATATTAAAAATCACGAATGTTTTCTAATTATCTTTTCAGGTTTTTTATCATGGTTTCGGTCATTTTAGAGAGGTTGAATCCAGCTTTCCACCCCCAATCATCACTCGCTACGGTATCATTTATCGATTTAGGCCAGCTATCGGCAATTGCCTGCCTTTGATCAAAGTCCATATATTCTAACTTGAAATCTGGTATGTGATTTTTAATTTCTTTTCCAAGTACTTCCGGTGTGAAACTCATCCCAGTAAGATTATAAGAAGACCGGATACTTATTTTTTCAGCGGGTGCATCCATTAATTCAATCGTTCCACGAATTGCATCATCCATATACATCATGGGCAATTCAGTCTCAGCCGAAAGGAAACTTTTATAACTACTCTTTTTGAGGGCATCATGGAAAATATGGATGGCATAATCGGTTGTTCCACCACCGGGTGCAGCCTTCCAGCTGATTAGGCCAGGATACCTGATGCTCCTGATATCTAGTCCGTAGCGATGAAAGTAATATTCACACCAGCGTTCACCTGCAAGCTTACTGATGCCATAAACTGTATTTGGATCCATCACGCATAATTGCGGGGTTTGAATTTTGGGTGAGTTCGGGCCGAAAACTGCGATAGAACTTGGCCAGTAAATTCGTGCTGTTTTGTATTCTAATGCAAGATCAAGAACATTCAATAAGCCGTTCATATTCAAATCCCAAGCTAATTTGGGATTTTGTTCGCCTGTTGCAGATAAAAGCGCGGCAAGTAGGTACACTTGTGTGGGCTTATATTTTTGAAACAATTGCTTCAATATATCTTTTTCAAGTACGTTGACAAACTCAAAAGGACCTGCATTTTTGATATCGTAATCTGGCCTTCTGATATCACATGCTATGACATTCCCATCACCATAGCTTTTCCTCAATTCTGTGACTAATTCTGTACCTATCTGTCCATTGGAGCCAATGACCACAATTCTTTCTGACATAATAATTGGTTTTCATCAAAGTTAGAAATTCTGTATTGCTTTAGATATTAAATATCAGAATCCTTAATATTAAAGCTTTACAGCAAGGACAAATGACTTTGTAAATTTGCTAATTCGTCCATCTTTATCAAAAATATCCGCCTGAAGAAGGTAAATACCTCCATTTACCAACTGATTATGTTCATTAAAACCATCCCATACAAATGACCCATCAAGGTTTAGGGTAAAATTTTTCAAGAGCCTTTTTATTAACGTGCCATGTACGTTAAATATAGAAACATTGGCGATTTTCCCTGGTTCAGCAAATTGATAGTTAATCTCCAATAAATCTTCGAAACCATCGTTATCGGGTGAAAACGTTTTTGAGGAAAAAATTAAATTTTCCTGAAAAATAGGATTTTCTGAATGTTGGGAATTTTTATATCCCGGAGTTGCAAAACCCGAAGCCAAAGTAGCGGATCGCAGATTTCCAGGGTCATTATTAGGTCTATTCAGTTTGCTGCGCTCCAAACTTATACCCTCCTTTGTTTTAAGAAGCTGGAAATGCATTTTTTCAGAATAGCTTAAACGATCAATTATTTGACTATTACTAATCAATACTGCTGTTCCTGCATCATCATTAAATGACGGAAAGGGATCAATTTTAAGAATTGAGGCAGCATTCTTTAGTATATATTCCTTTTTAATGTTATCAGGATCCGGAGAAAGTGCTAAGTAATTCCCTGGGTCAATAAGTAGTTGTTTTTTACTCAGTTGTTGGGTTGAATTAATGCTGTCTTTAGTAATTCTTGCTATGTAAAGGTCTTTTAGATCAATTACATGGTCACTATTATTTAAGATTTCAACAAAATCTGAGCCCTCAGGTCTAGGATTAAAAAGGATTTCGGTTATGAGAATATCATTTTTGCCAATATCCCGACTGATTGTAAATTCCAAAGAATTGAATTCAGCAGGGATTGTTCCGTTTTTGCAATCACTGATAGTGTTTGTTATCAGCCGGTAGGTTTGACCCTTGCTAAAGCGCTCCCTGAATGTTAATAGAATCTGATTAAAGTCAGGTTCTATAATTTGAGATTTGATGGGATTACCAACGCCATTATTAATGAAGTAATTACTGTTTGAGCTTGCTTTAACACTATCTACAGTGTTGTTAAAAGTCAATAAAATTTTCAGGCTGTCTAACACTTCTATTTCAATTAACTTTAAAACATCAGACTTAAAATTAGTGTGATACCATGAATTCATCCGGCCGGGAGTTCCTCCGGAGCTATCAGTGCTGGCCTTCCAGTTCTGAGAACCGATGCAAATAGATTCTGGATCAATAAGTTCAAGCGTGTAACCACCTTTTCGCTTTTCAGAATCCTGATACCAATTGGATGAATACCTGACCTTATGTATTTCCTTTCCTTTGTTATTTCTCAGAATCAGAATATCGTTTTCATTATTCAGGTCGGGCCAAAAGGGTATTCCAATAACTTTTCCATAGGAGCTATAAAGTGTGGTGTCCTTTTCAGCGCATAAAATCAGGTATGAACCTGCAGCAATTTCTCCATTGGTTAAGGAATAACTCCGGCTTTGGTCACCAAAATTTAATCCAGAAAGGTTAACCGGGCTTGAAGTCGGATTATATAGTTCTACAAATTCTGAATCAGGTAAACCCCTGGAGGGTGATGGATCGGCAAAGATTTCATTTATTATCAATGGGTATTGATTTTCGGGTATCAATGGAATATTAAAAGTGATTTGTTTATTGATATCAGAACTTAACTTCCCTGAACATGAATAGAGTGAATCTGCAATGAGTAAATACTCTGTTCCTTCCTTGAATTTCTGACTAAAGCTTAATGTGATTCCGAGAAAGTCAGCATTTACTTTTATAGTTTTTGCTCCCCCAATTTCTTTTGGGATATTGAAATTTGAAGCTTTTAAGTAGTTTGTATCCGGAATCTGGTCGAACGAAATATTTACTGTGCTATCTGAAAGGACAATAATAGATGCTATTCTGGATTCTGTAGCCAATTTACCCGACTTATCTATACTATTTTTCCTTCCGGGCGTACCACCAGTTTTGTCTGTTGATGCGGCCCAATTATAGAAATCGGGGCATATAATCTGAGTCAAAATGATTTTTTCAAGTGACCACCCTCCTGATTTTTTTATATTATCCTTGTACCATTTGTCTGAATAGGAGATTGAATCAACAGTCCGGTTTTTGAAACTCCTGAGAACCAAACGATCGGAAGCGTTACCCAACGATGGCCATGGCGAAAGACCCATTGTTTTACCAAAGGGTTTATACTGGCTGGTATCTGCGGCCGGACAAATAGTTAGGTATTCGCCCGCCGCTATGAAGTTTTTTTTCAGGGTGCTTTTGGTTTGAGTATCAGTCAGCGTCCAGCCTTCAAGATTAACCGAGTCTTTCCCGGGGTTATAAATCTCAATAAATTCAACAAGTGGCAATCCGACTTCGGGTGAAGGGTCTGCAAAGATTTCTGTGATGTAAATTGATGCTGTATCCGGTTTTTCTACAGGCGGAGGGCTTGGTGCGGGTATAGAAAATTTCAATTGAGAGAATTTGTTTTCAATAAGATTTCCACTGCAATCTCTTAATCCGGCAACAGTTAAGTTGTAGCTTATCCCTGCTAAAAATTGTTTAGCGAAAGTAATTTTGAGTTGTTTATACTCTGCATCGGGAATAATTGTCCTGATATTGCCTGCATCAGGGGTCAATCTGAAATTTTCTTTGAGGATTGTGGATTTATCCACATGCTTGTTGAGATAAACAATTAATGTAGTGTCTGTTATCTTATTCAGGCTATCCGCTTTGAGTGGTAAGAGGTCGTAATTTAGTATGTGAACTGAATTTCTTTTTCCCGGTGTACCTCCAGTTGAATCTATTGAGGCAGTCCAGTTGAATAGACCTTCACAAACCGATTTGGGGTCGATTCGTTCCAGGCTCCAACCGCCTTGTTTTTTTTCAGCATTAGGGTACCAAAGATCTGAGTAGCTAATAGAGTCAATTAGAATATTTTGTGTATTTGCTAGTTTGATTACATCGTTGCTATTGTTTAAACTTGGCCAGGGTGAGATACCAATAACCCTGCCATATTTTTGAAATTCAGAGGTGTCAGGTTTTGCACAAAGTATTACGTTAGACCCTGGAGAAATACTGAAATCTCCAATGATTGCTGTACTTGTAAGGTCAAAAATTTTCCAGTTTTTAATAGAAATTGTTTTATCTGAAGTATTTAAAAGTTCTACAAATTCGGCCATTGGAAGATCTACCTGCGGCGATGGATCTGGAAAGAGTTCATTAATTACAATATCCCTAAAAATGGCGTAATATGGTTTTATGTAGTTAAATGTGTAAGTATTATTTGTTTTGATTTTATTGCCAGACCTATCCATTACATTGATTGCAGTCAAGGTATAATTCCCTGTATTTAGTGATTCTGAGAGTCGAATCTTATATTTCTGGGGATTTGTTTCGGTATTTATAGTTATAATATGGCCTTGAAAATTCTGGATCATATAATTTTTTTTGTCTTTAACGCTTAAGCTATCCATGGCCTCACTAAATTGAAGTTCTAGTGTTGTTGAATCAAGAACTGTGATCGTACTCAATAAAGGAGCTATGGTATCTGTCTTAAGTGTCCCTACCTTGATATCATCAAAAAAATGTTTCTGAAAGAAAGAGGCAGTAGATTGTTGTATGAATATTCCAAATGAGGCAGTATTAACATGGCTACTATCCAGAAAACTACCTTCATTCACAAGTTTCGAATTTGCGCCAATCACTTCCCTTTCAAGTGTAAAAAGACCTAGATTATCCCTGCTTACACGAACCTTGATGGTGTTATTAGTTGAACCTACAGAACCATTTATACCATCAATAATACGGCTACTGCTACCTGAAGAGCCAGATCTCTTGTAAAGACTGATTTCATCCTCAGTATTCCCAATCCTGACAAAGTATCCATTGATCAGGGTACTTTGGAGATCAGATTTATCAGACACTAAATAAACATCTACATAATTTGTACTGGATGTGCTAAACTGCAAATTGATCCAGAACTCCCAGTAGCAGTTTTTAGCAAGTTTATTTGCTGTACTCAAATAGAAGTTTCCTGAAATTTTGGTTGATTCAGATCTTAAGCGGTTATTTATAATTTTGAAATCTGCTCCCGTATTGCTCCCATTCCATTGAGGGTTTGAACTGAAATTTCCATCAGAAAAATCGTCAGTAATCTGGGTGTATCCTGCCAAGCAGTAAAAACTGAGAAGGATAATCAAAGCATTCTTCATTGTTATTTTTTTGAAACATGGTTAAGTTAAAACCTGTATACTTCACAAAAAAACTAGAATGAGTATTCGGTATGAAGGGAAAGTGTAAGTGGCAACAAACGGAGAAAAGGTAGAATTATCAAAAATTTGAAATGAAAATTAAAGCCTGAAGGGTTAAATTCGGTGAAAACCCAAACAATTTCTCATATTTGCTCAAGTAAAATTTGTATAACGATATAAAATATAAAAAATGAAAGTCGCAGTTGTAGGCGCTACCGGCCTAGTTGGTTCGGTTATGTTAAAGGTTTTAGCAGAGCGCAATTTCCCGGTTAGTGAATTGATTCCAGTAGCATCTGCAAAGAGTGCAGGTAAGCAGATCGAATTTAAGGGGAAGAAGTACACTGTTGTCACTATGGATGAAGCAATTGCCATGAAGCCTGATGTTGCTTTGTTTTCTGCGGGAGGTGGTACATCTCTTGAAAGTGCTCCGCGTTTTGCCGAAGTTGGAACAACGGTCATTGATAATTCATCTGCATGGCGGATGGATCCCTCAAAAAAACTCATTGTACCAGAGGTAAACGCAAATCAATTGAGTGCACAGGATAAAATTATTGCAAATCCTAATTGTTCAACCATACAAATGGTTGTGGTTTTAAAACCTTTGCATGACAAATATAAAATCAAGCGTGTTGTAGTTTCAACGTATCAGTCGGTTACCGGAACAGGGGTAAAAGCTGTTGACCAAATGATGAATGAGCGTAAAGGAATTACTGGTCCGATGGCTTATGCATATCCAATTGATTTGAATGTAATACCACAGATTGATGTTTTCCAGGCTAATGGATATACCAAAGAGGAAATGAAGATGATCCTGGAGACTAAAAAAATAATGAGTGATGATTCCATACGAGTCACTGCAACCACAGTTCGTATACCTGTTATGGGAGGACATTCAGAATCAGTAAATATTGAATTCGAAAATGAATTTGATCTGAATGAGGTTCGTTCAATTCTTGAACAAGAGGCAGGAATTATTGTTGTTGATGACCCTGCAAACCTTAAATACCCAATGCCAATGGATGCTCATGAAAAGGATGAAGTTTTTGTGGGTAGAATCAGAAGAGATGAATCTCAGGATAAAACCTTGAATTTATGGATAGTTGCAGATAATCTTAGAAAAGGCGCTGCAACCAATGCAGTACAGATTGCAGAATACCTGATGCAGAAGAATTTAATTTAACCTAAGTTCGATTTAAGCAAGCATAAAAACACGGTTATACATGGCCAAGCAATGCTTTGGGGTGATTTAGGAAATCAATTGCTGCGTTTTATAGGCTGTTTCAGCCGTTTCCTGCGGTGTATTTCCGGCAAGAAATCGTTGTCATTCCAGCGACAGCTGGAACCACCTGCGGCAAGGTTTATTTTACCCGCTACTGTTTTTCATTGAAACGGGCAGTAAGGAACCGTATTATAAATGATGTAGTACTTCTACTCATTTTTTGTCTTTATATATTTCGGGAATAAATCATCTGTAGAAATAGCACAATCAATAGTTTTATTTAACACTTGGTCAACTGAGATTGTCGTCGTACATTGGTAATATCAAAATTCACATTGTGAATAGTATGAAAATGTATCTGCTTGTTACCTTCTTGATTCTATTTTTTAGTTTTAGCTCCTGTGATTTACAAGAAAACGGGGGTTCATACACATATGTTAAATCTTCTGTAGATAAAAATGGAAGAGCCAGGAAGGGTTATTATCGAAAATCTGTCTCAACATCAAAAAGTGCGGTCAAGAACCAAAATAGATCAAGATATTATTACCATACCCGGAAGAAGCAGCGCTCTAAATAGGATTTTTGCTTTATTATCCTAAGCTAATTAGCTGTATTTTGTCTTAGGCTACTTCCGCACCGGAACTCTTTAACCCACTTTTATGATTAGCGCTTATTACTAAAGTACATATATTCCCGTTTTAAAATTTTTAAGCATTTTTTACAATTTATGTTGGTATGTATTTAATTCATTGGATTTTTTTGTTAAAAAATTCTAATATTTAGTATATATTTAATTAATTAACATTAATACATGCAGAAAAGAGATCTAATTTGCGATTTTGAGCTAATCACCCGTATTAAAGAAGGTGATGAGGCTGCATTTCGTTTAGTTTTTGATTCTTATTCCAGCAAACTCTATTATTTTAGTTTAAAGTTTTTAAAAGATAAGGAATCCTGTCAGGAAGTGGTCCAGGAGGTTTTCACGAGTCTTTGGGTTAACCGAGAAAAGCTTGACGCACAATACCCAATTGCACCGTATTTATATACAATTACTCGAAGATTAACGTTAAATGTACTTCGCCAGCTTGCAAGTTCTCAAAGTGCAATGGAAAAAATGTGGTTAAATTTTCAAACTACCACGAATGAAACGGAAGAACATATTCTTTTAGAAGATCTTGAGAGGTTTACCGAGCAGGTATTGGGAAGTTTACCTAAACAGCAACAATTGGTTTATAGAATGAGCAGACAACAGGAGCTTAGCTATGATGAAATTGCAGAGGAACTTAATATATCGAGGAATACAGTAAAAAATCACCTTGTTTCGGCCCTTAAGACCCTTAGAACCCAACTTCAAAAGGCATTTTCTATACTTTATTAATTAAGAATTTCCTTTTTCTCTAAATTTTATTCAAAAAAAATATTTCAGGACTAGTCCTGTTTTGTATTTCATGTGTATTACCAATAACAGCTTTGTGTTTTAAATAGTCGATCATGAATCAAAACAAATTAAATGAGCTTTTAACTCAATTTGCCGACGGAAAAATCAGCAGAGATGAATTTGAGCTTTTGTTTGATTATTTAAAATCAGAAAATGAAGATGAGCAATTCCATTATTCAATGGACCAGGAGCTCAAGAAGATGAAAACTTGCTCATCCTTGAGTAAGGACGAAAAGGATAATATTTTCGAAAGTATCCTTAATGATGAGCGTGTTTATAAAAATTTAGATTCTGGCAAATTCATATTTTCAAACGGCAGGGCCTGGTACCAGATTGGTGTTGCGGCGAGTTTACTTGTAATCCTTTCCATTGGGCTCTATTTTTATAGCAACAGAACTTTCGATGCTCAGAAAACGATTGCAAAATCAGAGATTATTCAACAAAAGGTGATAATCCAGCCCGGCGGTGATAAGGCGGTGCTGACACTTTCTGATGGTTCTAAGATTATTTTGGAGGATGCAAAAAAAGGCCTGTTGGCGAATCAGGCTGGAGTAAGTATTCAGAAAACAGCAGATGGAGAGTTGCTTTACTCCTTTGCTAAAAATATGCGGCGAATTCCTGAAGCCAAGCCCTCAGAAGTAATTTATAATAAAATTGAAACACCATTTGGAGGAAAATATCAAATTAATTTGCCAGATGGAAGTAAAGTTTGGTTGAATTCAGCATCATCGTTGCGTTTTCCTGCTTTTTTTTCTGGAAACACCAGAGAGGTTGAATTAAATGGGGAAGCCTTTTTTGATGTGGCTAAAAATCCTGATATGCCTTTTAAAGTCGTTACTAAAGACCAAATAGTAGAAGTATTAGGAACTCAGTTCAATATTAACTCTTATTCTGATGAAGAAAGCTTTAAAACAACCTTGATTGAAGGCTCTGTAAAAGTTATTTATAAGGATAGAGTCATTCTTTTAAACCCTGGTCAACAATTTCAGCCTAGTTTGAAATCATCTAAAGTAATTGAAGCAGATACTGAAGAAGTTACAGCCTGGAAAGACGGCTATTTTTTGTTTAAGGATGAAGACATCCAAAGTATTATGCGTAAAATATCTAGGTGGTACAATGTGGAAGTCAGTTACTCAGGAGAAATTCCTGATGTTGGATTTGGAGGTAATATTTCCAGATCAAAAGGTATTGATGAAGTATTAAATGTTTTGCAGTTAACCGATGCCGTTCATTTTAAAGTTGAAGGAAGGAGGATAACTGTTATGCGATGAAATAGACAAGAAAAGCTAACGGTAATCCCAGAAAAAAAGCCAGGAGCGGTTGCAACGCCCCTGACCATATTCGGGTTACCAATTTAATTGTTGTGAACAAATATTAACTAAACCCAAACATGCAAAGATATGAAATTCTATTCATTGAACATATGTAGGCCATCTGATTACATAATAAGACTATTGTTGATGATTAAACTAACTTTTGTTTTATTGATTACAGCCCTACTTCAAATAAGCAGTGCTGCATCATTTTCTCAAACGGTAAGCTTAAAATTTAGGAATGCCAAACTTGAGATAGTTTTAAAAGAGATTGGAACTCAAACAGGTTACGATCTCGTTTATATTACGCCATTGATTAACGAAGCCAAACCGGTTAGTATCAATGTGAATAACGCATCCCTGAGGGAGGTGCTTGAAAAATCTTTTTCAAATCAGTCCCTCACTTATACTATAAGTAATAATACGATTATTGTTCAGCAAAAGTCGCTTTCTTCATTGCCAGAAACTTTAATTGACATCAAGAAGCTTTCAGAAAAAGCACCACCTACAGAAATAAAAGGTCAGGTAAGTGATTCAAAAGGAGAGACGTTGATTGGTGTAAGTGTAACGGTAAAAGGTACAGCTGTAGGTGTGAGTACTGATGCGAATGGTCGTTATACCATTAACGTTCCCGATGGTTCAAGTATTTTAGTATTTACTTACATCGGTTATACTACCAAAGAAGTTTCTATTTCTGGCCGCACAAGCCTTGATGTTACTTTGGATCAAAATACCGAGGCCCTTCAGGAGGTTGTGGTTATTGGTTATGGTACTCAAAAGAAAAGTGATTTAACGGGTTCTGTTGTTTCTGTAACAGCAAAAGATATCAAGGACCAGGCATTTTCAAATATTAATCAGGCTCTGCAAGGTAAAGTTGCAGGTGTTGCATTTACAAGTACTTCAGGTGATCCGGGCGAGAATGTAAACGTTCGTATCAGAGGATTGAATACTTTTGGTGGATCTGGTCCGCTTTATGTGGTTGATGGAATGCCAATGGAGGCTAGAGATATTAACAGTATTAATCCAAATGATGTTGAATCTACCACTGTATTAAAGGATGGTTCTGCTGCTGCGATTTATGGTGCCCGATCTGCAAATGGTGTAATAATTATTACAACCAAAAGTGGCGGGAATCGTGATCCTTCGATCAGCTTTAATTCTTATTATGGAATTCAGTCATTCAGTAAAAATAAATTTATACCATTGCTGAATTCTCAGCAAATGGCGGATGTAATTAATGAAGCCCATGTAAATGGTAACTTTTATCCTTTACAACCTGCCATGAATGATCCTGTAAATCTACAGACTAATACTGACTGGCAGGCTGTATCAATTGAGAATGCACCAATACAAGATCACTCACTTACCGTTTCAGGAGGCAATAAAAATGCAAATTATTCCATTTCTGGAGGTATTTTTGATCAGGAAAGTGTTTTGAAATTCCGTACCTACAAGCGTTATTATTCAAGGGTAAAAACTGAGTTTAAGATCGGAAAGTTAACCATCGGGCAATCATTAATCGCAAGTAAAGAAGAAGGTTTGAACCTGAACTTCGGTAATAACCTGGATTTAGCTTATATGATGGGTGCAGCTACGACTATGCCGGTTTATGACTCCAGAAATAATAGCGGTTATGCAGGTCCTTCACCAGCTACCACAGGAGTTAATAACAGGGATAATATCCTTGGCCGTCGCGATATGAACAGGGCATATACCTTCAATAATAAGCTCATTGGTAGTGCATATGCTTCCTATAAGATTCTTCCGGATCTAGAGTATAAGATCAATGGTGGTTTAAACATGGGACTTGGAAGATTTAAAAATTATGTTCCTCAGTTTGAGATGAACAACAGAGGTAGTAATGTGAGATCTCTAAATACAAGTTTAAATGAGTCATATGAGTATCTGGTAGAAAATACCCTGACGTATAATAAAGTTATTAAAGAAAACTACAGGATTAATTTACTTGGTGGTTTTACTCAGCAGAATTTCTATGGCAATGGTATTAGTGGTACAAGGAGAGATTTTCCAAGTAACGATATTCAGGTATTGAATGCAGGTACCGGAGTATTTACTATTGGCGGAACAGAAAATGAGTGGGCTATTAGATCATTCCTGGGTAGAGCAAATATTACTTTGTTCGACAGATATCTGGTAACTGCCACTATTCGTCGTGATGGTTCTTCCAGATTCGGTGCCAGCAATCGTTATGGAAATTTCCCTTCATTGGCACTTGGATGGAACGTTGACCAGGAGAATTTCCTGAAGGATTCTAAGTTGATCAGTGGATTGAAAGTGAGAGCAAGCTGGGGACAGTTGGGTAACCAGGATATAGGTAATTATAGTAACCAAACGGTAGTTTCAACAAATTCCCGCTATTTCTTCGGTGCCGACCAACTTGCTCCCGCAGCTGTAGTTAATAATTTGGGCAATCCTAATCTTCGTTGGGAAAAAACTACTCAGTCTAATATCGGGGTAGATTTAAGCTTCCTTCAAAACAAAATATTCTTCACTGCTGATTATTGGATTAAAGACACAGACGGAATTCTGGTCCGGACACCAATATCAACAGTTACCGGATTTGGACGTGATTCAGGACCATTCCAGAACGCTGCTCAATTGGAGAATAAAGGTATGGAGTTCTTGTTAGGTTACAGAGGAGCTACTGGTGAGTTGAAATATGGAATTTCAGGAAACTTATCCAATGTGCAAAATAAAGTGATTTCTCTGGGAACAGGTACCAGCATTATCAATTTAGTTGAGAATGTGTACTACTCAGGAACTTACACCCGCACATTGCCAGGATCGGCAATGTCTCACTTCTATGGTCATATCAATGATGGTATTTTCCAGACTCAAGCTGAGATTAATGCACATCCTACTCAGGTTGGGGCTAAGCCAGGCGACAGAAGATTCAGGGATATTAATGGTGATGGTAAGGTTGATGCCAATGACAGAACCAATATCGGTGATCCATGGCCTGATTTCGATTATGGTTTTGCCGCTGATGCTAGCTGGAAAGGATTTGATATCAATATGAGTTTTTATGGAACAAGTGGTAAGCAGTTATATGATTCTCAGGGTGTTTATCTTGAAACTATGCAGGGCGAGTGGAACAATAAAACTACTGTTCTAAATCGATGGAAAGGCCCGGGCACTTCTAACACGCTTCCACGTGCTGTGCGTGGTGATACCAATCAAAACAACCGTAGTCAGTCGGACTATGTTTTGGATGCAGATTTCTTACGGATGCAGAATTTCCAGATTGGATATACACTTCCTCAAAGTCTGATCAAAAGAGTTGGTGCCAGGAATGCGAGAATTTATTTTAACGGACAAAACTTATTTACTATTACTAAGTATCCTAACTACAATGCGGATACTTTGGGTGGAGTAGGTTTCAATGATGACTCAATGAGTCCACTAGCTTTTGGGGTAGATACTGGTTCAACTCCCATTCCTAGCGTCTATTCATTCGGAGTTAATTTAACTTTCTAATTATTTAGATCGTAGAATTATCTAGTTAAACAGGTCATTAAGAAATTTAAAATATAAAAAAATGAAAAATCTAAAATTAGGTATATCAACCATGTTAATGCTGTTGTTATTTACAGGTTGTAAGAAGGAGTTTTTAGAAAAGTCACCACCGGATGCATTAACTGAAGCAGGTTTTTATAACTCAGCTGAACGCGCCCAATTGGGAGTTAATGCAATATATGTTTCACTTCAAAGCGCCTGGAGTATTAATCTTCAGCGAATTTATGATGTGCCATCCGGGGAAGTTTTACTTTCAAATACAGTTCCTTTGGAGTATAATAATTTCACTTACTTTCCAGCGCTCAATCAGATTCATGACACCTGGAGAGGGTTGTATGAAGGAGTTTACAGGTCAAATCTTGCCATTGCGAATATTCCTGGAATTAATATGACAGAGTCATTAAAGAATCAATATGTAGGAGAAGCTAAATTTTTGAGAGCTCTTTTTTATTTTGATCTCGTTAATTTATTCGGAGCAGTTCCATTGATTACACAACCTTTACCTGATACTGATGCATCTCTGATTGCGAGAACTCCTGCAGCCGATGTGTACAAGATTATAATTGCTGATTTACTTGCTGCAGAAACAGGTTTACCTGTATCTCATAGTGGCAATAATTTGGGAAGAGTAACAAAGGGTGCTGCTCAGGCTTTGCTTGGAAAGGTTTATCTGTATAATAAGGATTATGCGAACGCTGAAAAGTATTTTTTACTGGTTATGAATTCCGGAAGATATAGCTTGATGGATAATTTCCAGGAAGTTTGGCACCGTAGTTTTGAAAATAATAAGGAGTCTATTTTTGAGGTTCAGTTCGCAGATATTGGTGGTAGTGGTTCAAATGGTCGAAACGGAAGTTATCTTCCTGCCGTAAATGGTGCAACTGGTTCAGGTTTGGCAACAAAAAGAGCATTTGATGCATTTGACCCTGCAGATCCACGACGTGGTATGTCAATCTTCAAGGCTGGTGATTCTTTCGCTCCAAACGTAAGTGCTGCTCTTTCTATTTTTAGTCCTGTTTGGTCAGCAACAGGTTATGCAGTGAAAAAAGGCATGTGGCCAATTATGTATGTAAACGCAAATGGTATCAATTATCCTATTATTCGTTATGCTGATGTATTATTAATGTATGCGGAAGCAGCTAATGAATTAAATAAATTAACTGAGGCAAGAGCTGCAGTTAATCAGGTTCGTGCACGGCCATCTGTCAATATGCCGGCATTAACTGCTGCGAATACGGGTTCAAAAGCCGATATGTTTACTGCCATTAATAAGGAAAGACAAGTGGAATTGATGTTTGAATTTATTCGTTTCAATGATTTGAGAAGATGGGGATTAGCAGTGCAGGAATTAGGTCCTTTAGGATATACTGCCAAGCATGCTTTGTTTCCAATACCTCAGCTTGAAATGGATATTAATCCTAAACTGACCCAAAATCCAAATTGGTAATCAGATTTTTTTAGTAATAACTTCTAATTTTTAAAGTATAGAAGGGATACTGTGAATTTATTTCGCAGTATCCCTTATTTTAACATTAATTAGTTGGTAACCTATCAATAGGTCCGTACTGAATTATGGTGTTTTTTGCCTGATTCAAATAATTGCACAGGATAATTGTTTATTTTCCATTTCTTGAATAGAAAATAGACGAAACATTTCTTTGGTATGAAGAGCAATCTCTCTAGTATAAGCTTGTGTTCAAATAAAAATAGCAATTGCCTCTTGTTTGAGTCTAATAAAAAAAATACATGAAACGCAGGGATTTGATAAAATGCTTAACGATTCTACCCATAGCTGAATTTTCTCCGTTTAAATACCAGGGAAATTCAATTTTTGATGAATTTGGAGGCTTATTCAGTACTGCTACACTTGAATCCATAGATTCTGATTTGCATAATAAAGCCTTTGTTATGGATGGTCATATACATATGATGACCAGACAACTATTGCAGGGATTAGACATAGGAGATCGTTATGCTGACGGGCATGTAGATCTGCCCAGGGCTAAAGATGGAGGGCTTGATGCCATGTTTTTTTCATGTTATACGCCGGAGCCTTATTATCCCGACCGTCATGAAGTAAAAAACACATTTCGTGTTGTCGAACTAGCTCTTTCACAGATAGAGAAAAACAATCATCTGATCGAGCTGGCATATACTGCTTCAGATATTGTCAGAATAAACCGCAAAGGGAAAATGGCAGCTTTTCTGGATCTTGAAGGGGGGTTTGATCTGGATGGTGATCTGAATATACTAAAGTCATTATATCGTTTGGGGCTCCGCTCTGCACAACTTACGGCTCATAATGAAACAAATGCTTTCATTGATTCCTGTTATGGGGAGAAGCGCTGGGGTGGATTAAATTCACATGGGCATCAGGTTGTGGCGGAGATGAATAAACTTGGGATGCTAATCAATGTAGCGCATGCATCTGACGAAGCAATCCTTCAGACTGTTGAAGTGAGCAGAAAGCCAGTAATCTATAGTCATGGTGGGTTTCGCGGGATTGTAAACAGTCCGAGGTGTATAACAGATGACTGTGCAAAAGCTTTGGCATTTAAGGGAGGGGTAATCGGTATTCAATTCGGAAGCAGTTTCAATAATCCGAAATATGCACAATGGGTAGCATCAAAACCTAAGCCGGAAGCAATTGCACAAGCTTTTTTAAAAGAAAGAAAAACTTTAAGAATAGAAGAAGTAGATCAAGTGGTTTCAAAAGGACTTCCCTTCGTTCATAAAGAAGTAATCCCAGACGAGTATTGGATGGGAACAGATCAGCTGGCAAAAGTAATTGATTATGGAGTTCAACTTGTGGGTGAAGATCATATTGCCCTGGGATCAGATTTTGATGGAGGTCCTCCGCTTCCCAGGGAAATAAAGGATGTTAGTGATTATCCTCAGATGACTAAAGCAATGCAAAATCTAGGATATTCAGAATCCAGAATAAGAAAAATTCTGGGTTTGAACTGGCTGAGGGTGATTAAAGATGTTACAGAGAAAAAGAATTGAATGCTTATGTATGTTTCCCATTTAGCTTAATTTTAAGCTGATAATTAACAGAAGGATATTTTTTGTATTCTCAGAAAATTTAAAATAGATATTTAAAATTTGAATATGATGATTAGAAAAGTTCAAAGAGTGCTGTTATTATTTATTTTGTCAGCCTTGATTATGCCATTGAGTTTATTGAAGGCACAGGAAATTGATTTATTGCTAAAGGGCGGACATCTAATCGATCCAAAGAACAGTATAAATTCAAAGATGGATGTGGGTATCAAAGATGGAAAGGTCGTTCGTGTTTCGCCTGATATTCCTGTAAGCAGCTCAAAAAAGACCGTGAATGTTAGTGGTCTCTATGTAACACCAGGAATTATTGATATACATGCCCATGTTTTTGCAGGTACTCAAGATCCTGGATTTACCGGATTCGAAATTACAAATGGCTTCGGAAGTGTAGTACCTGATGATTTTACATTTCGTGCTGGAGTGACTACAATTGTTGATGCAGGCTCATCTGGATGGAGGAATTTCAATTTATTTAAGAAGCAAACAATAGATAATTCAGAAACAAGGGTTCTAGCATTTATCAGTATTGCTGGATATGGGATGCTAGGAACTGTCCATGCTCAGGATGTTACTGATATGAATCCGGTAGCTACAGCCTTTATAATGAACGAATATCCGGATCATATTGTAGGGATAAAAGCACATCACTACAGAGGTCATGATTTTACACCTGTCGATCGTGCAGTAGCTGCGGGAAATATCACAAAGAAACCTGTAATTGTAGATTTCGGAGGCAGTACTCCCCGTTTATCTATTGAGGAGTTATTTATGAAGCATCTTCGTCCCGGAGATATATTTACACATACCTATGCTTATTCCTTACCTGGAAGAGAATCTGTGGTTGATGAAAATAGCAAGCTAAAGCCCTTTGTACTCGAGGCGCAGAAAAGTGGTAGAATTTTCGATCTTGGACATGGAGGAGGGGCTTTTAGATGGCATGTTGCTAATGCTTCTATCAAGCAGGGATTTATTCCAAATACAATCAGTACTGATTTATATCGCTCAAGCAGGAACGCCGGCATGAAGGATATGGCCAATGTGATGTCTAAATTTTTAGCTCTCGGACTTACTGTTGAAGATATTATTCTTCGATCAACCTGGAATCCTGCAAAAGTAATTCAAAGACCTGAGCTTGGACATTTGAGTGTTGGTGCTGAAGCGGATCTTGCAGTTTTTAATGTGAGGGAAGGAAAATTTGGATTTATGGATTCAAGAGGTTTAACAATGAATGGGGATAAGAAATTTGAGGCTGAACTTACATTAAGGTCAGGTAAAATTGTATGGGATCTTAATGGAATTAGTGGCCAGCAATGGGATTCAGTTAAATAATTTAAAATAGGGATTCTGTTATTTTAATGTCTAAATCAATGATTAAGGTATCTATTGCCTTTATAAACTAAAACTAATCGAATATGAAACGTAGAAATGTTTTAAAAACACTGACCTTGATTCCTTTTGCAGGAGGAGCAATTCAGGGAAACTCCGCAACTGCGACCCAGAATTTTAGTGGCGCACTAAGAGGCCCAATTAATCCGGCTACAGCAGGGGTTGAAATCACCCTTGAGTCTTTCATGTCAGAAAAAAATATATACAGAACGCATGGAATCGAACCTGTTATAAATTGTAGGGGCATCTTTACGATTATAGGAGGGTCATTGAAACGACCACAGGTAAAAACCGCGATGGATGAAGCCTCAAGAAATTTCGCCCAGATGGATGAAGTGGCTGACGGTATTGGTCAGCAACTTGCAAATCTGACAGGCGCTGAATGGGGGGTAGTTTCGGCGGGTTGTGCTGCAGGACTTAAGCTGGTAACTGCTGCAGTGGTAGCTGGGGGCGATCCTGAGAAACTTGTTCGTATTCCAAACTTGGAAGGTCTTGAAAAAACTGAGATAATCGTTCCGAGTACTTCACGAAATTCGTATGATCATGCTATCAGAAATATCGGAGTAACTATGATTAATGTCGGTTCGATGGAGGAGCTTGAGAATGCAATAAATCCTAAAACCGCGATGATATACCTTGTCAATGGAGACCGCTCATGGACAGGAGCACCAATGTCACTTGAAAATATCGTTGCAGTAGCTAAACCCAGAAATATTCCGGTACTTTTTGATGCAGCAAATGAGATATTAACTTTTCCTCCTGTACACTTGAAACGTGGTGCAACAATCGTTGCTTACAGTGGGGGTAAAGCAATTTGTGGTCCGCAGTCTTGCGGATTAATTCTAGGCAATAAAGATATTTTAATGTCGGCTTGGCAAGCGAGTTCTCCCCATCATGGCCCATGCAGGGATAATAAAGTAGATCGTGATGAAATGTTTGGTATGGTTGCCGCAGTCAGGGCCTGGAAAGAGATTGATCATGATGCGATATTGAAACAATGGAATTCTTATCTCGATCATATTATCAAAAAAGTATCAGGAATCAATAGTGTTCAAACTATGGTTCATGTACCCTCAACCAAATCTGGATTATCTAATGTATCTCCGGAAGTAGTCATAAGCTGGGATAAGGATGTGCTGAATATTACCGGACTAGAAATGGCGGATGAACTTGCCAGAACAAAGCCAAGGATTGCAGTGGCAGCAGGTGGAGGAAGAGGTAAAGACCCAAATGTAAATGGGATTGCTGTTACAACAATAGGAATGCAGGCTGGAGAAGAAAAAATAGCGGCTGATAAAATTTATAAAATACTAACAGCTAAAAGACCTCCTTTATCAACAGAAATGCAGGCTCCCTCACAAAGTCTGGCTGGAAGTTGGGATGTAGATGTGAAGTTCTCGAGCAGCTCGGCCAAACATAAACTCTTTATTGAACAGGATGGAAACTGGATTAAAGGCGGTCATCAAACAACCTTTGAAGTTTGTGATTTATCAGGAAGTATTGAAGGTAATCAGATCAGACTTCAAAGTGCTTTAAAACTTATAGGAGATCATGTGCCTTATACTTTTACAGGAACTGTAACAGGTGATCAAATGACTGGAAGTGTTTTTATGGGAGAATACAGAAGTGCTCAATTCACTGCTCTTAGAGATAAAAAAGCAAGCCCGAAACAAAAGATTTTTGTCCCTTCAGGAGCGCCGCTTTCCAGTTAAATTCAAAATGCTTAAATTAAAACCAAACTTTTTTAACCAAAACAAATGAATAAACATTTTATCAGAAAGGTGGGCGCATATGCTGCCGCATTCTTCATCGCAGTTGGTCTGATGGCTAACACAGCTGTCCGGGCTCAGGAAATTGACATGCTAATTAAAGGCGGTCATGTGATTGATCCTAAGAATAAAATTGATGGTAAAATGGATGTTGCCATTAGGGATGGTAAAATTTTCCGTGTTGCTTCAGATATTCCAGCGAGTAGTGCAAAGAAAACCGTTAATGCAGCAGGATTATATGTTTCACCTGGCTTTATTGATATGCATGTCCATGTTTTTGCAGGGACTGAGGAACAAAAATTTACCGGTTTTGGAATAACCAATGGATTTGGCAGTGTCGTGCCGGATGATTTTACCTTCCGTTCAGGCGTGACTACAGTAGTTGATGCGGGCTCTTCAGGTTGGAGAGACTTTTATAAATTTAAAAAGCAGACCATTGATAATTCTCAGACCCGTGTGCTTGCATTTATAAGTATTACAGGTAATGGAATGCTTGGAACCGTACATGCTCAGGATACAACAGATATGAATCCTATGGCTACTGCTTTTATTATGAATGAATATCCTGATATCATCGTTGGTATTAAAGCTCATCATTATCGTGGCAATGATTTTACACCTATAAAACGAGCTATTGCTGCAGGTAATATCACAAAGAAGCCAATCATTGTGGATTTCGGATCCAGCACTCCTAAATTATCTATTGAGGATTTATTCCTGAAGTATTTCAGACCTGGAGATATTTTCACTCATACCTTTTCAGGATCTGATATGTCTGAGAAAAATCCGGGAGGACGTGAATCTGTGATTGATGAGAATAATAAAGTAAAACCTTTCATTTTTGAAGCTCAGAAAAAAGGTAGAATCTTTGATGTTGGACATGGAGGTGGTGCTTTTGTCTGGAGTACTGCAATCAATAGCTTGAAACAAGGCTTTCTTCCAAACACAATCAGTACAGATTTGTATAGAAACAGTAGAAATGCAGGTATGAAGGATATGGCGAATGTAATGTCTAAATTTCTGGTTATGGGCATGTCTATTCAGGATATAATTTTACGTTCAACATGGAATCCGGCAAATGTAATTCAACATCCTGAACTGGGTCATCTAAGTGTTGGAGCTGAGGCAGATGTAACTGTGTTTAATATTTTGGAAGGTAAGTTTGGCTATATGGATGCCCGTGGATCAGTTTTTAACGGGACTAAAAAAATTGAGGCGGAATTAACACTTCGTGCCGGCAAAGTGGCCTGGGATTTAAATGGTCTTAGCGGTCCTCAGTGGAATGCAGCAGGAAAGTAATTAATTGTTTAAATATTTTTAATTATGAGAATTAAGTCAGTAAATATTTCGGAATATATAAAGTATCAGTCCATTAGGATTGCAAAAGGAGTTGCTGCTGGTTTAATTCTCATTCTGATAGCTTCTGCAACTCATGCTCAGGAAATTGATCTTCTACTGAAAGGAGGGCATCTTATTGATCCGAAGAACAACATTGATTCTAAAATGGATGTTGCGGTTGTAGGGGATAAAATATTTCGCATTGCAAAAGATATCCCTGCCAATAGTTCAAAAAAGACAGTTGATATAAGTGGTATGTATATTACCCCGGGGCTTATTGATATGCATGCACATGTATTTCATGGTACCGATCCTAATAGTATGACAGCAAATTCTTATGGTGGATTGCAGCCAGATGCCTTTTCTTTCCGTGCAGGAGTCACTACTCTGGTTGATGCTGGTTCTTCCGGCTGGAGGAATTTCCCACTGTTTAAAGCACAGACTATCGATCGTGCTCAAACCCGGGTTTTAGCCTTTTTGAATGTCGTTGGACATGGTATGCTTTCGCGTTTTGATCAACAGGATGTAACAGACATGAATCCGGAAATGAATGCCTATATGATTAAGAAATTACATCCTACGATCATTATTGGCATCAAGTCTGCACATTATTGGGGAGGTTTCACTTCGGTAGATAAAGCAGTTGAATCGGGTAAACTCGCTGATGTTCCGGTTATAGTTGATTTTGGAGAACATACTCCTGCCAATTCTATTGAATCTTTATTCATGGATCATTTCCGACCTGGTGATATTTTTACGCATACGTTTTCAGAAATTAACGGAGGTCGTGAATCTATCGTGGATGAAAAGTCAAGGAAAGTTAAACCTTTTGTATTTGCTGCACAAAAAAGAGGTATTATTTTCGATGTAGGCCATGGTGCAGGTGCATTCAACTTCAATCAGGCTATTCCAGCATTCAGACAAGGATTTCTGCCAAATGTAATCAGTACAGATTTGTATAATTTGAGTATGAATGCCGCAATGAAGGACATGACTAACGTGATGTCTAAGTTTCTTGCAATTGGAATGAGTCTTCAGGATGTTATTTTACGGACGACCTGGAATCCTGCACAAGTTATTAAACGTACGGATTTGGGTCATTTAAGTATTGGTTCAGAGGCCGATATTGCTGTTTTTAACCTAAAAAAGGGAAATTTTGGCTACATGGATGTTCGGCGCACAAAAATCAGCGGCACTGAAAAGCTTGAAGCAGAATTGACACTCAGAGCAGGACGTGTAGTATGGGATTTAAATGGAATAAGCTCTCCAGAGTGGCAAATGCCAGCAGTTACTAATTGATTTTTATTAAATGAAATCATAAATTAATATAATATGGATAAGTTATTTAAATTCAAAAGGTCAAAGTCATTCTTTGTTGTAAAGCCATTCATCATTGCGATTATTTTCTTTGCCGGTTCCACTATGGTTAAGGCTCAGGATGTTGATCTTTTATTAAAAGGTGGCCATCTAATTGATGCAAAAAATAATATTGACCGAAAAATGGATGTTGCCATTAAAGCAGGCAAAATTTTTCGTGTTGCAGCCGATATTCCGGCGAGTTCAGCAAAAAAAGTTCTGGATGTAAGCGGTTTGATTGTTGCACCGGGACTTATCAATATGCATACTCACGTGTACGCCGGGTCTAATCCCGGATTCACTGACGGCACTTCAAGTCAGTTGCCTGATGCCTTTGCTCCTCGTTCTGGGATTACTACGGTGGTAGATGCAGGTACTACCGGCTGGCGTACTTTCCCAGACTTCAAAGCTAAAATAATTGATAATTCAATGACTCGTGTACTTGCTTTTTTAAGTATTGCAGCAGGAGGTTATTCGGTAGACAAAGCTCAGGAGAATATAGCAGAAATGGATGTTCAGAAAACTGTAGAAACAATCAACAAGTATCCAGATAATTTGGTTGGTGTTCGTATTGGAAGATATGATGGAACAGAATGGACACCTTTTGATCGTGCATCTGAAGCTGCTAATTTAGTTAATAAGCCACTTTTTGTAGAATGCCATCTGCCAATGTATTCTCTCGAAGACCAGTTGAGCCGGATGCGCGCAGGTGATATCATGACCCATGCCTTCGAAAATGTTTCGGAAAGAATGACCGTGGTCGATGATCAGGGGAAAGTGAGACCTTTTGTTCTTGCGGCTCAAAAAAGAGGGGTGCTTTTTGACGTTGGTCACGGAGGAGGAGGATTTTGGTTTAATCAGGGTATTCCTTCGTTTAAACAAGGTTTGTTGCCAAATTCTTTTGGAACAGACGAGCATCGTACCAGTATGAATTCAGGGATGAAAACAATGCTAAATGTGATGTCTAAATATTTGAATATGGGTATGACTTTACCCGAGGTTATAGCTAGAGGAAGCTGGAATGCTGCCAAATCTATCAAGCGCGAAGATCTCGGAAATTTATCCGAGGGGTCGGTTGCGGATATTGCTGTATTGAGCCTCAATAAAGGAAAGTTCGGATTTGTAGATTCAGGTAATAATAAGATTGAAGGGGATAAAAAGCTAGAAGCAGACCTTACTATTCGCGGAGGCCGAATTATTTGGGATCTTAATGGATTGGCAGCTAATCCTTACAAACAATAGAATTTAAAAATCAATATAAAATGAAACGAAGAAACGTTATTAAAGGTTTAGCTATGTTGCCTGTAGCAGGCGCAGTTCTTCCAGCACATTCAGTTTTAGGAAATTCTACTTCAGGTAGCGCAAACAACTCTTTGGTAAGACCAGAAACAACAGAAGCCTCGTTTATGGCCGATACAAATATCTTCCGCAGTATAGGTGTAGAACCTGTGATAAACTGCATGGGAACTTACACCATCATTGGAGGGTCAATCGAGCGACAGGCAGTCCGTGAAGCTATGGAGGCTGCTGCACATAATTTTGTACAATATGATGAGCTGGCTGATGGAATTGGCCAGCGTCTGGCTGACCTTACTGGCGCCGAATGGGGTATGGTTTCGGCAGGTTGTGCAGCCGGGCTCAAACACATTACAGCGGCATGCGTTACCGGAGGTAATCCTGAGAAATTAATTCGTATCCCAGATCTGACAGGTTTTGATAAGGATGAAGTTATAATTCCAAGGTATTCAAGAAATGCATATGATCATGGAATCAGAAATATAGGGGTGAAGATTATTCATGTTGACACTCCTGAAGAACTTGAAAAGGCGATAAATCCGAAAACCGCGATGATTTACCTGACTGCGAGTGCAGCATCAGAAACAGGGCAGCCATTATCACTTGAGGTAATATCCTCTTATGCTAAGCCTAAAAATGTTCCGGTTTTGATTGATGTTGCCGCTCAAAATTTGACTATTCCGCCGGTACACCTTAAGCGTGGAGCTACTCTGGTAGCTTACAGTGGTGGCAAAGCCATTTGCGGTCCGCAGTGTGCTGGATTAATGTTAGGTGATAAATCAATTTTGATGTCTGCATGGCAGGCTAGTTCACCTCATCATGGTCCAGGAAGAGACAATAAAGTTGGTCGCGAGGAGATGGTCGGTATGATGGCAGCGGTTGAAGATTGGGTTAAGCGTGATCATGCTGCCGACTGGAAGAAGTGGTTGGGCTGGCTCGATACAATCTCAAAGAAAATTGTACCTGTTGATGGAGTTAAAGCAGAAGTTTATGAGCCTGCAGGCTTGTCAAATAAATCCCCTGTTTTATATGTAAAATGGGATACCAACAAGCTTAATATTAATAGTTTTGAGCTTGCTGAAGAATTAGGCAGAAATAAACCAAGAATCGCTCTGGCCAGTCGTGGCGAAACGGATGGTATCAGTACAGTAAGTATTACCACCGGGCAAATGCAAGCAGGTGAGGAAAAAATTATTGCAGACAGACTTTATGAGGTACTATCCAAGAAACGCAGTCCGCGCCCTGAAATGTCAGCTCCGGTAACTAATCTTGCCGGACTTTGGGATTTGAACATCAAGTTTTTCAGTAGTAACGGCATGCACTCATTAAGCATTGAGCAAGATGGTAACTGGCTTTCAGGTACTCATAAAGCAGATTTTGATACCAGAGCTGTTGCAGGTACAATTGATGGCAATAAGGTGAGGTTTGAAAGTACAATTAGGATTATTGCAGACAATATTAATTACCTGTTTCAGGGTACGGTAAATGACGATACCATGTCTGGAGACATTCATTTAGGTGAATACCGGACTGCCACATTTACCGCAAAGCGTAGTAAAAGCAAATCTGTGAGGAAACGAATTCAAATCCCTGCTGGTCCGCCTTTGGCAACATAAGCTCATTTTTCCCTGCCGGTCGATTACCGATGGTAAGAAGCCGACAGTTTTATTAAAAAAATTTTGTGTGTAGAATAAAATGAATTTTCAAAATCCCTTTAAACCTTTAATGATAATTTAATATTTAATTGAATGAAAAAAATAAAAATCACTTGCATTTTTTCCATCGTTTTTCTGCTTCTCGTAAACATGTCAAGCGCTCAGCAAAGTTCTGTAGATAATTCGTCAAATTTTCTTGTTTATAATGTTAAGAAATCAGCGAAAACAGTTGATGTAAATGATGGATGGAATGAATCTGGCTGGAAGGGAATTAAATCTATCAAAATTAGGAATTATATGGGTCAAATTCCGGCATTTAAGCCTGAGGCTGATGTTAAAATGACCTATGATAATGATTATATCTATGTTATTTACAGAGTTAAAGATCGTTATGTAAAAAGTGTTACTGAAAAAATAAACGGACCAGTTTGGAGAGACTCTGCAGTGGAATTCTTTTTCTCACCCGAAGCAGACAATCCAATTAACTATTTTAATCTTGAGATCAATTGCGGTGGAACCCCGTTGTTTCACCACAAAAAGAACAGGCCTACGATCGAGGATATTCAGAAAATTCAGATTAAGGCCTCTTTACCAAAAGTAGTAGATACAGAGATTGCGGAGCCGGTAACTTGGACAATGTCGTTCAGAATTCCATTGAATATGCTAGAAAAATATACTAATGTGGTTCGTCCTAAGCCGGGTGTTGCCTGGAGAGCGAATTTCTACAAGATCGCTGAAATTAATTCCAATCCGCATTACATCACATGGAACGAAGTAAAGAACGACAAGCCACAGTTTCATTTACCACAGTTCTTTGGGATTATTAAATTTCAATAGACTTGTTATCCTGAATTGATTAAACTATAGATATGTTTTAATGTACTTCGGGATGCTAAAATTTTACAAATAGAATGATGCAACTGATAAAATTTTATAATTGCTTATTACTTCGGAAAAGAGAAACAACGTTAATTTTTTCTCTTTTTTTGTTTTCCCTAACAATAAATGCACAGGAAATAGATATTCTTTTGAAAGGTGGTCATCTGATTGATCCTAAAAACAATATCGATGCTAAAATGGATGTTGCAATTCTGAATGGTAAGATATTCAGAGTGGCCATAAATATTCCTGAATCATCTGCAAAAAAGGTGCTTGATGTAAGCGGACTAATAGTTGCTCCGGGTTTGATTAACATCCATACTCATGTTTTTGCAGGTAGTAATCCCGGCTTTTCTGATGGTCAGTCCAGTCAGTTGCCGGATGCTTTTGCTTTACGTTCGGGAATCACCACAGTTGTTGATGCAGGAACTACCGGATGGAGAACCTTCCCGGAATTTAAATTGAAAGTCATTGATCCTTCCATAACACGGGTTCTCGCCTGGATCAATATTTTTGAAACCGGATTTAGCTCAGGCTCTGGTTTTGAACCTGATATGGGGACATTAAGCGTTCAAAAGACTAGCGAAGCTGTTCAAAAATATAAGGATTATATTGTAGGTACCAGGGTTGGTCATTATACCGGAAAAAGCTGGATCCCTTTTGAGCGTGCTTCCGAAGCTGCAAAAATTTCCAATACACCCCTTTTTGTTGAATGTCATATGCCACAATATACACTTCAGCAACAGCTGGATCATATGCGTCCGGGTGATATTATCACACATGCTTTTGAAAATGTCTCAGAACGTATGACCGTAGTAGACGAACAGGGAAAGGTCAGGCCTTTTGTTTTAGAGGCACAGAAAAGAGGAGTGCTTTTCGATGTTGGGCATGGGGGAGTCGGATTCTGGTTTAATCAGGCAATTCCGGCATATAATCAGGGGCTCTGGCCAAATTCTTTTGGAACCGATGAACATCGTACAAGTATGAATTCAGGAATGAAGAATATGTTGAATGTGATGTCAAAATTTATGAACATAGGGATGAGTGTCCCTGAGATAATTGCCCGTGGAAGCTGGAATGCTGCTAAATCTATTAAACGTGAAGATCTTGGTAATTTATCTGAAGGATCAGTTGCAGATATTGCAGTACTTAGTATAATCAATGGCAAATTTGGTTTTGTAGATTCAGGCCAAAACAGGATTGAAGGGAATCGTAAATTTGAAGCAGAATTAACAGTACGTGCCGGAAGAATTGTTTGGGATCTAAATGGTCTTACAGCAAGTATTTACAAAAAATAGAATATTTATAGATGAAACGCAGAAGTTTAATCAAAGGTCTTGCCTTATTGCCGGTAGTTGGAAATGTGCTAGCTGTTGAAGGGGCAGAATCTGTTTTAGAAAATGGAACTTTAGAAAATTTGAATGAAGTTACATTAGGTTCATTTATGGATGAGAGGAATATTTATCGTTCCATGGGTGTTGAACCAATTATAAATTGCCGGGGTTCATTTACAATCATTGGAGGGTCTATCAAACTTCCAAAAGTAAAGGAGGCCCTTGATGCTGCGAGTAATAATTTTGTTCAGCTTGATGAGCTTGCTGAAGCAGTTGGAAAACGACTTGCTGAGCTTACCAAGACCGAATGGGGAATGGTTTCATCAGGATGTGCTGCAGGTGTAAAACACATAACTGCAGCTTGCGTTACTGGCGGAAGTCCGGAAAGGCTTATCCGTATTCCCGATCTTACCGGATTTGAGAAAACCGAAGTAATTATACCCAGATATTCACGTCAACATTATGATCATGCGGTAAGAAATATTGGAGTTAAAATTATAACTGTTTCGACAGCTGCGGAGCTTGAAAAAGCGATCAATTCAAAAACTGCAATGATTTATCTGACTTCCGGTACTCCCGGAGCTGCCTCAGATACAGGACAGCCACTATCACTGGAGGTAATCGCGGCAATTGCGAAACCCAAAAATGTTCCAATATTGATGGATGCTGCAGCTGAGAGCCTTACAATTCCACCAGTACATTTGAAAAGAGGGGCTGATATTGTGGCTTATAGCGGGGGTAAAACTATTCGCGGACCGCAATCGGCGGGCTTAATGCTCGGGAATAAAAACATTTTAATGGCAGCCTGGCAGGCAAGTGCCCCGCATCATGGCCCAGGAAGAGATAATAAACTCGACCGCGATGAGATAGTTGGTATGGTGGCTGCAGTTGAGGATTGGCTTGTGCGTGATCATGAAGCGGAATGGAAAAGATGGCTGAACTGGTTGAACTTTATCTCAGCCAAAGTATCGGGTATAACTGGAATCAGCACAAAAATCATTGAGCCGGTCAATCTGAATAATAAATATCCAGTGCTTCATATTATCTGGGACCCTACAAAATATCCCGTTACAAGTTATGAGATCGCTGAAGAGGTAGGAAGGAATAAGCCGAGGATTGCATTAGGGAATCGTGATGAGACTGACGGAACCACTTCAATACAGATTACTCCGGGCCATATGCAACCTGGGGAAGAGAAAATAGTTGCTGATCGCCTTTATGAAGTGTTGTCAAAAAAGCGAAGTTCTAAATCTGAAATGGCTGCACCTGCCGCTAATCTAAGCGGACGATGGGATGTAGAAGTACAATATGCTTTAAGTACAAGTCAACATTCCTTTGTGATCGAACAGGATGGAAACTGGATTCAGGGAACTCACAAAGGGGATCATGACACAAAGAATATGGTTGGTACAATAGATGGAAATGAGGTAAAGATCAGAAGTACAATTCCAATTGTTGGGAATATCATTATTTACCTTTTTTCAGGGAAGGTTGATGGTGATGTTATTGCTGGTGATATTCATATGGGAGAATACCTGACGGCTAAATTTACTGCCAAACGAAATACAAGCAAACTTCCAAAACAAAAGGTAATGATACCGGGTGGTCAACCATTAGCAACCTGATAAAATGATTTTTAACATTTAAAAAGCATGATAATATGAAGCGTAGAGACATCATTAAAGGCATGGCATCATTGCCCTTATTAGGGTTAATTAATCCATTAGATTCGGCATTGGCATCCATGCCAGAGAAGTTTAAGAAAAAGCGGCTGGTTATCGATACCCATGTTGAAACCTGGAATTTTGATTCACGTTTTCCATTCAAACATCCCGAAAACCCAAATCTTAAAGTAGCAATTGAAGCGCCTATTGAAAACCAGGTGAAGCAAATGAAGGATTTTGGTATTACCTATGGGGTTTTAATTAATCCGCGCTACTATGGTTGGGATAATTCGTATAAAGCAAATTGCGTAAAAACTTATCCTAAACATTTTGTGGCTCATGGCTTGCTAAATCCACATGATCCTAAAATTGTCGATAACCTGAGGTATTGGGTCAATGAGCATGGTTTCCAGGGCATGCGTTTCAGTCCGATATATAGTCCTAAAGAAACCTGGTTAAATTCTCCAGCTCATTATCCTTTGTGGAAAGAAGCCGAGAAACTGGGACTTTGTTTCAATTATTATATAGTACCTCATCAGATGCCGATGCTCGAAGATATGGCAGAACGTTTCCCGGGTGTGAAGATAGTGGTGGATCATGCTGGTAAACCTGATTTGAAAGCAGCTGATTGCTGGCCTGAATTTAAAAAAATGTTTAAACTCAGTCGTTTCAAAAATGTTTGGATCAGCAACTCAGAGCCATATGAAATGTCAGAAATCAAGAAGTATCCGTATGAAGATACACTGCCATTCTATAAAGCTATTTATGAAGAATTTGGTGCTAAGCAGATCATTTGGGGTACAGGCTACCCATTTCCAAGATGGGAACTTCCAATGGATAAGGAATTAGAGTTTATGTACAAATACTGTGATTTCTACACCGAAAATGATTTGGATTTAATCATGGGTAAAAATGCTCTTGAAATCTGGAAATTTCCAAAGAAAGCTTAAGTGATCTCTTTTTCAGATATATTTTTTCACGATTTTTAACTATCAATTTAATTATATGTTTTTAAAAAGTTATAAGTTTTATCTATCAGTTATTTTTATTTGTTTTTTAGGTTCAACGTCAAATGTATTTGCGCAGGCAATACCTAAAGATGAATTGATTTTTCTGACTTCAGCATGGAAGGGTGAACGCTTTGCTGACGGTCGCCCAAGGATTTCGGATGATCTGATTAAACGGGCACGTGAAATTGGTATCGAAGAAGCATGGCAGATTCTTAATAACGAAGGATACCTATATCAATATGAGCGCAATTGGAAAATTCTTCATGAAGAAGTTAAAGTAGTAGGCCGGGCATTAACGGCTCAGTTTATGCCGATTCGTCCGGATGTAGAAAAAAATATTGTAGATCGTGCAGCAAAAGAGGGACGTGTTGGAAGACATTTACATTGGCCAATCAATATGCTAACACAAGGGGATGTTTATGTGGCTGATAATAAGGGGCGCGTAGGATCACTCATGGGTGATAATCTTGGAAATGTGATTTATAAAAACTCAGGTAATGGTGTTGTTTTCGATGGATTTGCACGTGATGTTGACGGACTTGCAGATATCAAAGGCTTTAATGCTCATGTCAGAGACTTTGCTCCTCAGTTTTTACAAGGTGTAGTGCTGATGGGTTTGAATGCACCAATTACAATAGGTGCAGCAATTGTGCTTCCGGGTGATCTGGTTATTGCAGGAAGAGCAGGAGTTGTTTTTATTCCGGCACACATGGCTGAACTGGTTGTTTCTACTGCAGAATTTATTGCATCCAAAGATCGTTTTGGACATGAAATGATTAAGAGTGGGACTTATAAGGCAACTGAGGTCGATACTCAGTGGACTGATTCAATAAAGCTTGAATATCTGAAGTGGCTAGATCGTAATCCGGCTGAAAAGAAGATTAGCCGTGCTCAGCTTGATCAGTTCATGTCGAAAAGGACGTACTAATTGTAAATTATGAAGCCACTATTTAAAATTGTGATGGGTTTGGGAGCAATCTGCCTTCTGGCAGCACTGATCCTTTATCTGGTTGATAGTCCAAAAGCAGCAGAACCCTTCTTAATTTCAGGAATAGTTTGTATTGCGCTCGGGGTCAGAGGTGTATCTGCCTTAAAAGGGTTTGCCTATCCGATCATGATTGTCGGTGTGGTTTCTACAGCTCTTATTTTTCCGCAGTATTTTGTGGAGATCAATGGTTATAAACTTTCAGGATTAATTACCCCTCTGATTCAGCTAATCATGTTCGGAATGGGTATTACTATGAGCTACAAGGATTTTCTTGGCGTTTTTAAGGCTCCAAAAGGAGTTTTTGTTGGTATTCTGAGCCATTTTACAATCATGCCCCTGCTAGGCTTTGCCCTAGCAAGCATGAGTGGTTTTGAACCGGAAATTGCTGCAGGAATGATTTTGATTGGCTGTGCCCCAAATGCAGTTGCTGCTAATGTAATTTCTTATCTGGCCAAAGCGAATCTTGCTTTGTCTATTACCTTAACCTCAATAGCAACCTTGTTGGCTCCATTTTTAACTCCTTTGCTAATGAAGCTGTTAGGAGGATCGTTTATTGAAATCAATGTGCTCGATATGATGTGGGATATCATGAAAATGGTCATCTTACCAATCACTCTGGCTATTGTGCTAAATGAGTTACTTAAAGATAAGATCAAATGGCTTAACTCAATAATGCCAATGGTCTCAATGTTTGGAATTGCATTCATAATCATAATTGTAACAGCGGTAGGTAGAGAAAGTCTGCTTACTGTCGGACCGCTCTTAATTTTACTTGTATTGGTTCATAATTTATTGGGATACACATTAGGCTATTGGTCTGCAAGGTTATTTGGAATGAGTGAAAAGGATTGCCGTACAATAGCCATTAATGTAGGAATGCAGAATGCCGGTCTTTCAAAAGGTCTGGCCCATGGTATGGGCAAACTGGGTACTGTTGGATTGGCGCCAATGATTTACGGACCTATGATGAATATAAGCGGGTCTATATTAGCATCCTTCTGGAAAAATAAACCTATAAATGAAGAAGAAATCACCTCAACTAAAAATTAAAAATATGCGTAGATCATTAATTACATTTCTCGTGTTATTCATCCTAAGCTCCGCATCTCAGGCTCAGGTGACAAACGAAATCCGTATTGCAAAAATGGTTAAGGACTTTAATAGTGCCATAATAGCCAGAGACAGTTCGGTTCTAGCTGAAATAAGTTTGGATGAATTGACCTATGGTCATTCGGCAGGTCATTTTCAGGATAAGACAACCTTTATTAAATCCGTTTTGATTGGACCAACCTTTTTTAAATCGATTGAACCTGAAGACCAAACCATTAAAATTAATGGCAGACATGCCATTGTTAGGCATGTTGTGGTTGCCAACGCTACTCGTGAAGGTGCTCCGGTAGCCTTGCGATTTGGGAATGTCATGGTTTTTTACAAAAAGCATGGTAAATGGAGATTGCTGGCACGGCAAGGATTTAAACTATAATATGTTTAAATAAGATACAAATGGGTGAAATGCTTTTGAAGGGTATTTGATCGGGATACAAAATATGATGGATAAGAAAACAGAACTTAAGTCTCTTATGAAGGAGCAGGGGATTGTCCCCTTATATTATGCCGCTGATACTGGTGTAAGTATTGAGTTAATGCGTGCCATGTATGAGGGTGGAATACGGACTACCGAGTATGCCAACCGTGGAGAGCAGGCAATGAAAAACTTTAAAGAGATGCGAAAGGCTTGTGATGCTGAAATGCCGGGTATGCGTCTGGGTATAGGTACTATTAAAAATTTGGAAGCTGCAAAAGAATATATCGGTGAAGGAGCAGAATTTTTGGTATGCCCGGGTATACTTGAATCCGTAATAGAACTTTCAGATGACCATCATTTACTCTGTGTGCCCGGATGTATGACTCCCAGTGAGATCATCCGTGCTGAAAGCTGTGGTGTGAACTTGGTGAAACTTTTTCCAGCAAATACTTTGGGCCCATCTTATATTGAGGCAGTGCAGGCATTGTTTACAGATATGACTTTTTTACCTACCGGGGGGATTGAATTGAATGAAGATAATCTTCGGGGCTGGTTTAAAGCTGGTGTTTCTGCCGTTGGTGGAAGTAAGATGATTACTAAAACAGTGATTGAAAATAAGTTGTACGCTGACTTGAGCGAGGAATGTAAGCGTGCACTGAACTTGATAAAAATGATTCGGGAGAGTTTATAGGTCAGGGAAATTAAAGCAAATTGAATTCAAATTTTAATACAAAACAACAAAATGAACGAATCACTATACAAATACATGCGTGTGGGTTTGGTCCACTTTATGGCTTTCCCTGCAACAATCAAAGGTGAAGGTCCGGTATATGAAACTATTCGCAAGATTGCGGTTGACGATTATTTTAGTGCAATAGAAATTACCACCATTAAGGATCCTGAAACTCGTCTGGCCGTAAAGAAAATGCTCGAAACTTCACACATGACTGTAGCTTATGGAGCACAGCCAAGGCTGCTGACCACCGGGATGAATATTAATAGTTTGGTTGAAGAAGAACGACAGAAAGCGCTGGATAATTTAATGCAAGGGATCGATGAGGCCTATGAAATTGGTGCATCTAGCTTTGCTTTTCTAAGCGGAAACTATGATGAAAATAAAAAAGAAGAAGCTTTTCAGGCTCTGGTAAAATCAACCAATGAGATTTGCGCGTATGCAAAAAGCAAAGGGGATATGAAAATTGCACTTGAGGTTTTTGATTATGATGTAGATAAAAGGAGCGTGATTGGCCCTGCAGATCTGGCCTTAAGATATGCTAAAGAGATCCGCAAAGCCCACGATCATTTCGGATTAATGGTAGATCTTAGTCACATCCCTTTGATTCATGAAACTATTGAAGAATCATTACTTCCTGTAAAGGACTATATTGTACATGCTCACATCGGAAATTGCGTGGTTAAAAGTCCGGATATGCCTGCTTACGGAGATGTACACCCAAGGTTCGGTTTCCCTAATGGCGAAAATGATGTGGATGAAGTCGTGGAGTACCTGAAGGTCTTACTAGATATAGGTTTCCTGAATACACAAACACCACCTGTAGTGAGTTTTGAGATCAAACCCTTTGGAGATGAAGATGCGGATGTGGTTATTGCAAATGCCAAGCGGGTATTAAATCTTGCTTGGGCACGAGTTTAATTAAGCAGAAAGCTAAAAGCTAAAAGCCTAAAGCTAAAGTTAAAAGAGAATATTAGAATAAAAATAAGTATGAAGTTAGTTGTTTTAGACGGTTATACCCTTAACCCTGGGGATTTGAACTGGGAGGGTATAAAAAAATTCGGAAATTTGGAGGTGCATGACCGCACGGCAGAAAGTCTGATTGTGGAACGTTGCAAGGGAGCAGAGATTATATTTACAAATAAGACCCCACTCCGGGAATCGGTACTTTCTCAGCTACCTGATCTTAAATATATCGGCGTTCTAGCAACAGGATACAATGTAGTTGATGTAGATTATGCGAAAACCAGAGGTATAGCAGTTGCTAATGTGCCAGGATATGGAACTGCATCGGTGGTTCAAATGACTTTTGCTTTATTACTGGAATTATGCCAGCACGTACAAAGCCATAGTGATTCGGTAAGGCAGGGCGACTGGGCAGCATCGCCCGATTTTTGTTATTGGAATTACCCTTTGATCGAGCTCGAAGGTAAATCAATAGGAATTATTGGATTCGGTAGTATCGGACAAAAGGTGGCGGATATTGCGACAGCTTTTGGGATGAATATTATTGGATTTTCAAGAACCAGATCAGATCAGTCGCATCGAAAAAATTTCAAATGGGCAGAGCTTAATGATCTATTAAAGGAATCAGATGTAGTCAGTGTTCACTGTCCGCTTTTTCCTGAAACACAGGGCATTATAAATAAGGGTAGCCTTAGGTTAATGAAACGCACGGCCTTCTTTTTGAACACTTCTAGAGGTCCTCTAATGGTAGACCAGGATTTGGCCGACGCATTAAACGAGGGAATCATAGCCGGAGCAGGAATCGATGTGTTGTCGGTAGAACCTCCTTCGGCAAACAATCCACTCTTTAAGGCAAAAAACTGTTTAATTACTCCACATATTGCATGGGCTACGAAAGAAGCCCGCTCCAGATTGATGGGAATTGCAGAAAATAATTTATCTTCATTTCTTAATCAAAAACCTATTAATATTGTAAATAAATAAAACCCAAAATTAAATTATTATGAAAAAGTACTCCCTATTATTTCTTATTTCGGCTGCATTATTAAGTTGTAACCCAAAGCAGGAAGATGCTGCAAAACAAGAGACCGCCGCTGCAGATACAGTAAATATCGAAGCTCGTTTAAAGGAATTGAATATAGAGCTTACAACTCCAAAGCCACCAACAGCAAATTTCGTAAAAACTGTTCGTGTGGGTAACCTTGTTTATACTTCAGGTCATGGTCCTGATCGTGCTGAAGGTGGTCCTATGACAGGCAGAGTTGGTGATGATTTAACTCTGGAACAAGGTCAGGAAGCTGCACGTTTAACCGGTATCGCATTACTCTCAAGTTTAAAAGCAGAGATTGGCGACCTAAGTAAGGTTAAGCGCGTGGTTAAAGTTTTAGGTATGGTTCAATGTACTCCTGAATTCAAGGATCAACCTAAGGTAATGAATGCATTTTCTGATATGATGGTTGCTCTCTTTGGAGAAAAAGGTAAGCATGCACGTTCTGCAGTAGGTTTTAGCGCATTGCCAGGCAACATTGCCATAGAAATTGAGATGATTGTGGAAGTGGAGGATTAATAATTCCCAAAATATATACATTTTGATTTTTTGCTGATTTACTTTTCTTTATGATTTAGTAAATCAGCATTATTTTTTTTCAATAATCTGCTTAATTAAATATTAAAAAAAGAATTATGAAGAAGTATATCTTATTACCCATAATCGCCATTATTCTTATTTCATGGAATTCTGTATCCACAGCCCAGGTAAAAGCGGATTCTAAAACTGGAGCTGTAGATTTTGATGCGCGCCTTAAGGAGTTGAATATCGTTTTGGTAAAGCCAAGTGCACCATTAGCCAGCTATGTTAAGATTGTTCGTGTTGGTAATCTCCTTTACACTGCAGGTCATGGTCCTGATAAGCCGGATGGCAGCCGGGTAACGGGAAGGTTGGGAGACGATCTGACTCTTGAGCAAGGGCAGGAAGCCGCACGATTAACAGCCATTTCGCTGCTTTCGAGCTTAAAGGCTGAACTTGGGGACCTGAATAAAGTGAAGCGGATTGTTAAGGTTTTGGGAATGGTTCAATCTACTCCCGAATTCAAAGATCAGCCAAAGGTGATGAATGCCTTTTCAGATCTTATGGTTGCAGTATTTGGAGAGAAGGGTAAGCATGCCCGCTCTGCAGTTGGAATGACGGCACTGCCTGCAAATTGGGCCACAGAAATTGAAATGGTTGTTGAGGTTGAAGATTAGAATATACTAAAATATAGAATTATGCAAATCCTGATTGCTCCCAACGCCTTTAAGCACAGCCTTACGGCTAATGAGACAGCTATCGCTATCAGGGAAGGATTGAAGCGCAGTGGGTTAAGTTTTACTTCTGAGTGCTTTCCAATTGCTGATGGAGGAGATGGAACGGGTCATTTAATCGTTGAGAAATGCGGCGGTATATGGCATGAATATGATGTTCATGATCCTCTGGGGCGATTGATTAAAGCCTCGCTGGGTATAATCGATCAAGGCAAAACTGCTGTAATTGAGATGGCAGATGCATCTGGTATTCGCTTATTACATCCCGAACAATTGTCACCTTTAAAGGCCAATTCTTTTGGAACAGGTGAATTGATCGGTTTTGCATTGGACAGGCAGGTTGAAAATATCATCATCGGTCTTGGCGGTTCAGCAACTGTCGACGGCGGAATAGGCATATTAAGTGCTCTGGGTATTAAATTCAGGGATGTGGATGGGCTTGAGCTGGCAGCTTTACCAAATAATATGTCACGTTTTCATCACATTGACAGCTCATTTTTCGATAAACGGGTTTTAAATTGTCGTATTACAGTCTTGTGTGATGTAGATAATACACTTTTGGGTGAACAGGGATCAGCAGCTGTTTTTGGTCCGCAAAAAGGAGCAAGCCCTTCGGATGTTATACTTTTGGAACATGCCTTAACTAATTTCTCTGAACTTGCGCTCAAACTCACGGGAATCAATATGAATGAGATCCTGCATGGTGGGGCTGCTGGGGGTATTGCTGCTACTATGCGAACATTTTTAAATGCGGAATTAGTGAATGGGGGTGAACATTTTTTACAAATCACTGATTTTGAAAAAAGTTTGAGTAATGCGGATCTGCTGATCACTGGTGAAGGAAGTTTAGATGAGCAAACTTTGCAGGGAAAGGGTCCGTTTGCAGTAGCTAAATATGCAAAACAAAAAGGAATTCCGGTGATCGGTCTTGCCGGAAAAGTACCTATTGAGGATCATTCGGAGATGAGTAAATTTTTCGATTTACTGCTGGCTATTGGGAATCAGCCAACTGATCTTGAAACCGCCATGAAAAATACCGCCTCTAATCTTATCCGTACTTCAATAGCAATCGGGAGATTTCTGTTAATATCGAAAAGTATTTAAAATATTTTCATTTAGCTTATTTTTTATCTCCAGATATGACCAACAAAAAATCATGAAAAATTCTCTTTTTCTGTTCATTGTATTCTTTACTTCTTTTGTTCATGCTCAAAGTTTGAATCAAAAGATCGAAAATGCATACAAAAGTTTTGAATCTGATCCTCAATTGAGATTTGCAAGTAGTTCTTTGACGGTATTAAATGGAGAAAATGGAACTTTGATTTTTTCAAAAAATGGTAATCTAGGTCTGGCAAGTGCTTCAACCCTTAAAACAATCACTTCTGCGACAGCCTATCATATCCTGGGTAAAGATTTTACCTGGGAAACAACTCTTGGCTATTCCGGTTCAATTTCAGCAAATGGTATTCTGAACGGAGATGTAATCATTACCGGTGGAGGAGATCCATCATTAGGAAGCGATCGGTATGATAACAGCCAATCTGAACTGCTTCTAAAAAAATGGACTGATGATTTGACCAAAGCCGGAATAAAATCAATCAAGGGACGAATTATTGCTGATGATCGTTTATTTGGAACTGAAACTATGCCGGGTGGCTGGACATGGCAAGACATGGGCAATTATTATGGTGCGGGCTTATCTTCGCTCAC
>JBIIRT010000179.1:0-4701 GCA_044341405.1 Daejeonella sp.
GAATCAGCAAATGTCCGGTCTCCATTAGTTACCTGAGTTAATTGCTCGATAAACGCATTATGGTTCTGTGTTTTGAATTCCAGTAACACTGTTGGGACTGCAATCAGTATGATTAAAAGACCTCCGGTGATGTATAAACTATTTAAAAGGCTTTTGTTGAGTTTTTTAGGATCTTCGGTATGGAACGCAACTTCTTTTACTGCAAGAATTGCCAGCACAGGAATTAAAAATGCCGTAATAACCAAGATAGATTCTACGGCTCTGAATTTATTATAGAGCGGGAAATAGTCAAAGAAAAGATCAGACAGAAAAGGTAAATGCCTTCCAAATGAGAGCAGAAGACACAAAAGACTTGCGCTCAGAATCCACCATTTTATTCTATTTTTTACAATAAATAAACCAAGAACAAACAGAAAGCAGATGATTGCTCCAAAATACCAGGGACCTGAAGTAAATTGTTTATCGCCCCAATAGGTACTTAGTCCAATCTGGGATAACTGTTGCATTGCAGGCATTAGCTGCTCTGCAGGAATACCTTTGGCAGACAGGGTTTTCGCAACTTCTGAATTCTCATCTAAATTTCCTGAACCGGATGCGCCTCCATAGGCATTTGGTACCAAAAATGTTAAACTTTCACCAAGTCCCTGACTCCATTGATAGGCATATTCACGATCAAGGCCATTGTTAGGCTCCGACTTTTCAGTTTTTAAGTTTGATTTTCCCCGGATAGTTTCAGTGCCGTATTCATAAGTTGTCCAGAGCATTCCTGCATTCACAGCAACTGCAAGTAGAGCTGCTGCAGCCAGATATCCAAAAGATTTCAAAAAATCCTGGGTGGTTTTAGTTTTAACCGCATGATATAGTTCGATTCCAACATAAATAAGCAAAGCTATAAACAGATAATAAGTCATCTGGATATGGTTGGTTCTGATCTCGATGGCCAGGAATAAAGCCGTAAGAACTGCACCGATTAGGTATTGCCTGCGAAAAGCCATAATTATTCCGGCCAAAATAGGCGGAAAAAATGCGATAGCCATTGCTTTGTTGCTGTGACCGGCATCAATAATCTGAAAATTGTATGAGGAGAATGCGAATGCGATTGCTCCTGCGGCTGCAAGCCATGGGTTCATTCTTAAAACGCAGAATAACAAATATGCTCCTAAAAGATAAAGCAGAACAGTATCAATTGGATTTGGGAATACAGTTTTAAAAAAAGAGATGACATAGGTGGTGACATTGTTTGGATATTGAACCCATATTTGAAATGCAGGCATGCCGCCAAACATGGAATTGGTCCACAAAGGTCCTTTACCATCCTTTGCCTTGATGTCCATGATCTCTTTTTGCATTCCCTGAGCCATGAGAACATCGCTCTGATAGAGGGCTTTACCTTGTAATGCCGGACTGAAATAAACAAAACATAAGGAAATGAATATTCCTATAATTGCCAGATGTACCCCATTGCGTTTAAACCAGTTATTCATTCTGCATAATTTAGTTGAATGCCAAAAATAGAAAAAAGCTTAAACCTGCAATGCTTGTTATTGAGCTTTATGAAAATAAATCTTAATTATTGAGAAATTCCGGCATAAACTAAGCCAGAAAAGCACGAGAACTGAATAGAAAATAAAAAATTAGTGTGATTAAAATAGAACTAAGGGTTTTTAATTTCCTCATATTCCACAAAATCACCAGCCTGATCACCACGATTTTTTTCTTTTGGCGGCATATAATCTACACGAATACGGCCATCAGGATTTTGATTATGCTGTTGTTGATAACGTTGATTAGCCTGATTTTGTGCTTTTGACATCATTTTTTGAAATGCGATTGGTAAAAGCACGCGGGCTATCATTTTGATCAGCCAAAGGATACAAATGGTTATGAATAAAAATTTTAAAATTCCCATGATAACAAAATCTAATAATCAAATATAGACGTTAATTTTTTTAAAATGTTTCAAACGGGAATAAATGTTACAATGGAATTACGCTTAGAGAATGAGCAAATTAGCAAATGAGGGAATCACTGTTGTCTGGTAAAAATAAAATGTTTAAAAATATCCTTTTAAAAAGTATCGTGAACGATTTTATTTCCTGTTTTCAAAAAGCAAGCCCCGCAGTTAGCGTACTAGCTCAATAGGCCCCGCTTTTAAGCGGGGTATATAAGGGAGATATTCCGGGCTTCAGCCCAAAATAATCCGTTTATACTGGTACACCTGCATCGGGCTTCAGCGCGATAAAATGTTGTCGGCGCTGAAGCACCGGTTTACGTTATTTTCTAACCTGCAATATGTAGGGCTGAAGCCCGAATTGAATCACGCCGATTACAACCCGCCTAAAGGCGGGCCCTATTGAGCGATACGCCTATACCCGAGATTAAAATAACTCAATCATTAATAAAATACCCTCTTCCCTAAATATGGAAAGAGTTTCAATTCTGCTGCCGGGCTAAATTTTAATAAAAACTTTCCCCGGAAACTAGTGATGAGGGAATTAACAAATGAGGAATTCGTACTTTATTTGATATTTTATTGCTTTGAAAGCGCTCCATCCAGATTTTTTTTTATTCAAAAGTGTCTACCACGCGGCCCACCTGTCCATCTTCAAGTCTTACTTTGATACCTCTAGAATGAAAAGCTGAACTAGTAAGTAATGCCTGAACAATTCCCCTGGTTCTTACACCATTGCGCTGGTCTTTTTTAAGGATAATATCAACTTCTAGTCCGGGGTAAATATCTTTTCTGTTTTTGCCGTCCATAATTAGATGATAGTTGACAATTGACAGTTGACAATTGACAATTTGTTTATGTCAATGCCTGAATAGTGTTGACCGTTATTAGGGTTATTTATTCACTTATTTAGTTCTCAACCTCAACTGAGTTAATTCAGCGCAGTAAGACTGTTTAAATATACTATATTTTCAAAGTTGACCGGTGTCTTTCTTTGTAAACCTATATGAGGTTTTTCAAAGTTATATAGTTTTACACTCCGGTCAACCTCTTTTTGAAGAGCTTCAAAGGTCTTTATATTCCTGTGAATAAGATAATTATTTTTAATCACCCCATTAATACGTTCTGCTTTTCCATTTTCCCAGGCATACTCACACATACTATTTTCCAGTTTGTTTTTACCGGTTAATTGAAGAAAATCTTTTTCATAATATTGACCCCCTCCATCTGAATGAATGATTAATCCAGTTAGATCAAGGCCTTCTCTGAGCTTTAAAGCCATTCTTAAAGCAGGAAGTGTAGTCTGACTGGTTAATAGTCTTCTGGATGTACTATGACCCACTATTCGTCTGGAGTAAGCATCAATGATGAAGGTAATGTAATAGAACTTGCCCTGAACATCAAAATAGGTAATGTCACTCTGCCAAACCTGATTGACCTGCCTGATCTCCAAGCCCAGAAGCAGATTATCAAAGCGGACCACACCAGAGCTATCGGTTGTTCTACGCCAGTTCCTGAACCGTTCTACCATCAGTCCTTCATCTCTACAGAATGCTTCAAAAGCATCCCTACCCATGTGCTCTACACCCAATTTATAATACATATCTCTACAGCCCATGGTAGGATGATCCTGACGTATCTGATTGACAATGGGCAGTAAATTGGCTCTCTCCTGTTCTTTAAGATAGTCGCGGTTTAGTTGCTGATGAAAAGCCTGCTTGGTTATACCTATGCTAGTGTACAGGCTGTTCATACTGTAGGAGTATCTTTGGCGGTGTCTCCAGAAGTATCGGGCTGCCTGGTAGAAAACTTTTTTTTTATATCAATCCCGTACATCTCCTCAGCGATATCAATCATCTTATCCTTGAAATCGATTAGAATCTGCTTTTGGCCGACGATCCGCTCCAGCTCAGCTACTTTCTTTTTTAACTCCAACAGCTCACGGGTGTCACTTTGCGTCTCAATGATCAGACGCTCTTTTTTATCTTTCATAAGTCCGAATTGGTCAAGCCAGCGATAAACGCTTGTATTACTGACTTCATACTGCTTGCAAATATCGGAAACTCTGGACTTTCCGGTCTCTATTTCACGGACTTTCTGAAGCTTGAAGCTATCACTGAAGCTACGGGTGTAACGCTCTGATTTACTTAATTTGTTGGTTTTTCTAACTGCCATTTTTTATACATCTTTAGGTTTAATTCTTGGAATTAAACGGTCAACGTATTTCAGGCATTAACATTAGGTAGTACACTGTCAGCTAATTCTCCACTCTCAATTAGTTCTTAATGGTTACCTCTCTTGGGTAAAATAGTACTAATTATCAATTGAAGTAATATTTTCTTTCTTAATTGTCAACTGTCCATTGTCAACTGTCAATTAATTAAACCTCTCCTCCATCACTTTCTCCAATGCAAACATTTCGTCCCTTAATTTGGCTGCTAGCAGGAAGTCCATTTCTTTTGCAGCCATGGCCATTTCTTTTTTCGTTTTATCGATGGATTTCTGCAATTCAGGTTTGGTCATGTATTGAACAATTGGATCCGCCGCGAGATTATCAGTCATCTCCTTTTCGATATACGCTTTCTGGACACCCCCTTTAAAGTCCATCACTGAGGTCTGCTCAATGATAGCTTCACGAGATTTCCCGACTGTTTTTGGGGTTATACCATGTTTTGTATTGTACGCAATCTGTTTCTCTCTTCTTCGATTAGTTTCTTCAATGGTGACACGCATACTATTTGTAATTTTAT
>JBIIRT010000059.1:0-16175 GCA_044341405.1 Daejeonella sp.
CCATGAGCGGGTAATATTTCCCATAATTTGGAGGTGTTCGTTAAAACCAAAAGAGTGAAAAATTAATTTGCGATAAACTAGTATGTATTTAATATGAAGTCAACTCTTAACTTAATGACATTGGGCGAAAGCCGGTATTACTTCTTAGATTTTGAAATCCCAAATAAACCTTCTCGAATATTGTAATATTTAAACCAATCAGGGTTTATTGCGGTAGCTCCCGGACTATCTACTGATATTATTATAGAAGCAAATGGCTCGTAGGCAGCTCTTGGGGCAATTGCACCTTTAACTACCAAGATTTTTTGACGCTCAACATAAATTCCATTAGATATAAAGATATGAGCGCTATTAGGGCTTGCAGGTTTAGTAGTTATTAAAAGAAGGTTTGGCTCATCCAATGTAGAACCTTCCACCTGAATTACGGCTGTATTTCCCATATTCCAGTATCTTCCGCCACCATGACGAATTTCAGTTTCAAGATATCTGCCTACATTTAACGACCTAACCTCTCCTTTTATACGTACGGGTTTACCATGCATATTGTCCATTTTCCCTCCTACAGAGAAATCAATTGCTTTACCAACTCCGGCATTTTGGGCTATTTTGTATCCTTCAGGATCATAAATAACCATTGCCCATCCCTGTGCTCCTTGCTTAAGTAACTCTTCCAACATAAATGAACTATCACCCGTAGAACCACCCCCAATATTATCTCCCATATCAATTAATACAACAGGTCGACCACTATGTTCCATAGCCTGCTTCACAGCCTCAGCAGGTTTTGGATTATTAATTCTGGTTTTTTCGCGTGTATCCCAAAGCATTTGTGAGAGTCTATTAGCTTCTTTATCAGCAAGAGCTTTATTATTATCAGTTACGACAACAACAGATGGACCCATGGAAGGAACATCAGAATATTGATAACCACCTGAAACACTCACAGCCAATATTCCTGCTTGCTTTTCTAGTTGTTTGCTTTCATTAGTTATAGGCAAAAACGGTTCAGCATAGGTATTTTGAAAAGCAATATTATACACCATTGGGGCTTTTACAATACTTTGAACTGGCTTAACCTTTCCGCTAACAATTTTTGCCATGATATCAGCGGCCTGATAGCCACGATCGTAGGTATCAAGGTGAGGGTTTTCCTTAAAAGTGATCAGCACATTACACAATTCGACCATTTTGGGAGTGATATTTGCATGAAAATCATGGGTAACCACAATGGGCATTGCAGCACCAAATGCATTTCTTACCCTTCTTACAATCTCCTCATCACCACTTGGATAACTTTCAACAACCATTGCTCCATGTAGATTTAAAAGTATTCCCTGAAGTTTGGGCCCTGATTTTAGTCCGCTTAAGATCTCATTCATCATCGCCTCAAAAGCACGGTCAGTTACTGGTCCGCGTGGTGTTGCGCCAGTAACCAGTGTTGGATAAAGTTCAAGACCAAAATCTTTTGCACCTGCAATGTAGCCTGAACTAGTAGTTTTTGCTGTTGAACCAGCAAAAAATCGTTTGGCTCTCTCCTGCTGACTTTCGCCGATGGTAACACCAAAATCCTCGAGATCAGTTTTTTTTATGTTGAAACTATTGGATTCATGAGAAATACCAGCTACACCAATAATAGGCTTAAGCTGTGAAAAACAATAGTCAAGCGATATTGCTGATAGTAAAAATAAAACAAGCAGTTTCTTTAAAGAGTTATAAACCATGATTTTGTTTTTTGTTGAATGATACATAAAACTATATAAAAAAATGAATTAACATTAAGAGCCATGTAATAAGTGAATGTAATATTATAAGTGCAATAACGATAAGATTATAATATTACAACGAAATCCCTTCAATTTCATGTTATGGATAAACGAAACTATTTCAATAAATGAGGATTGTTTGGTCAAATGTTAATTTACACAAGTACAAGCTATTCGTCACTAGTACTAATTACTAAATAAAAAACGCAGCAATTTTTATTTATTTAACGTGAGTTCAATATAACATCTTGCTAGATTAAGTTTCGATTGATTATTTTTCTCGCCTTTTAGAAAGCAGGGTCTGTTTCTCTTTGCTTATTCCAGCCCCGTGTTCTGCCCTATTTTTTTTCGGAAAATTTATCAGATATCATAAAATTGCGTATCTCAAAAAAGATAGAGCTGCCACTCGGGTTTATTTAATAGGACCTATGGTTCTATTACCCGACTGCCCGTCCCGATGAAAAACAGCTCCGTGTAAAATAAACCTTGCCGAAGGAGTTCCAGCTTCCGCTGGAATGACAACAATTTTGGAGATTAGGAGGTTCCAGCTGTAATGACAACGATTTCTCGCCGGAAATACTCCGTAGGAAAGGACTGAAATAAACTATAAAACGCAGATATGAGTTTCAAAAATCAAATAGTACGACTCGAGCGTATCATGAGGTCGATTAAAATAGTATTTTTTATCTCTCTTATATCGAATTAAGGATTAGATAAGTTTGAAATAAAAGACATGTGTGTAAGAACTTACCTGCTACATGCAAAGTCGAAGCAAAAATAAAAACATAAAAAAGGCTCCCTGAGAAGAGGAAGCCATTTATCATTGGTACGCCCATTAGGATTCGAACCTAAGACCTACGGTTTAGAAAACCGTTGCTCTATCCAGCTGAGCTATGGGCGCATTATTCGACAAAAGTATAAAAACATACCAAAAACTCAAACTAAAGAGAACGTTTTGTGAGTTTTTATTTAAAAATGAATTTTATATGTGTTCCAGATTGACTTAATCACCTGGCTACATTTTAGCCATCTCAGTTAATTTGTTAATTTTGGATTAAAAATATACCCTTGGCAAGATTTAAGAACAAGCTACATCTAATATTATATCGCAAATACAGTTCTAGCCTGAAGTTTGTGATGATGTTTCTGTGCGTATTTATTATCACCATATTTCTTCCAAAGCAAGTAAGATTTCGGTTTGAGTATGAAAAGGGGAAAACTTGGATGCAAAAAGATCTCTATTCGCCTTATAATTATGCTATTCAAAAAACAAGTGAAGAGATTGAAGAAGATAAAAATGAAGTTCTCAATTCAGTTTTGCCTGTATATCAATATGATTCTGAGATTTCGCCCAAGTCTATTGAAGCTTTTAATTCCGAATTTGAATCTAAATGGATTAGTATAGGGATAGACAATAATCTTAAGGAAAGATACCAAGATCTTGGTAATATCATACTACAGAAGGTTTATGATAAGGGCATAATCAACCCAGTGTTAAAATATCAGCGTAATGGGCTTAATTATAATTTAAGTCTTATTAAAAAAAATATTTCAACACAGTTGAACACAGCTGATGTATTTAATATAAATAGTGCTGCACAGTTTGTCAAGCAACAAATTAAGTCAGATTTTCAAATCAGAAATCCAGATTGGCTAATAAAATTGATTACAAATCATCTCAAGGCAAATTATGTTTACAATGAGATTTTGACCGAAAAACTTGAAAATGATGCTCTAAACAATATTTCCACAACCAGAGGAATGGTGCAGAAGGGAGAACTGGTTATTGCAAATGGTACTATGGTCAATACCGGAACCTATCAAAAATTAGAATCTTTGAGAGGAGCCTACGAGGAAGATGCAAAAGTTGCAGGCGACAAAAGATTGATTTTTTTAGGTCAGTTACTATTGGTGGGACTGATAATTTCCATATTGATGGTTTTTCTCTATTTATTCAGAAAAGATATTTATGCAGATAACCGGCAAATTTCACTGATCTTATTGGTTATTACTGGAATGCTTTTGACATTATCATGGGCCATTCGCATTAAGGTACCAAGTGTTTATTATATTCCCTTTTGTATTGTACCTATAATTATCAGGATTCTTTTTGATACCCGTTTAGCCAAAAACATTCATCTTTTGGTTGTTTTGATTGCAGGCTTTTTTGTGCCAAATAGTTTTGAGTTTGCTTTTCTGCAGATTACTGCTGGAATGGTGGCGATTTATAGCATAAAGAATCTTATTAAAAGGGAACAATTCCTGATATCTGCTTTATTAATTCTTCTAAACTATTTTATTGTTTTCCTTGGAATATCTCTGATCAGAGATGGTTCAATTCAGGAAATTGAATGGATAAATTTTGTGCCATTTGTTTTCAGTGTTTTATTATCGCTTCTAGCCTATCCCCTGATTTATGCATTCGAGCGCATGTTTGGAATAACCTCAGATGTCACTTTGATGGAGCTAACTAATACTAACTCCAAATTATTGAGAGATTTGGCCTTTAAGGCCCCGGGAACGTTTCAACATTCATTGCAAGTAGCTAATTTAGCAGAAGCCGCAATTTTTAAAATTGGTGGAAATGCCTTACTAGTCAGGGCAGGTGCCTTGTATCATGATATTGGTAAAATAGTAAACCCTCAATTTTTTATCGAAAATCAAATAATGGGAATCAATCCGCATGATTCCATTTCATATGAACAAAGTGCTCAAATCATCATCCAACATGTTAAACAGGGCGTAGAGATTGCTAGGAAGAATCAAATACCTGAAATGCTGATCGATTTTATTAGTACTCATCATGGTAATACCAGAGTTGATTATTTTTACCAGTCCTATCTGAAGAATTTTCCTGAAAAGTTTGTTGACGAAAACATATTCAGATATCCGGGCCCTATCCCCTTCTCAAAAGAAACGGCAGTATTAATGTTAGCTGATTCGGTTGAAGCAGCATCTAGAAGTTTAAAAGAGCCTGATTCATCAAGTATTAGTGATCTTGTTGAGCGTATCATAGATTATAAATTAAATCAGGATCAGCTCAATGATAGTGATATAACCCTGAAGGATATAGAAACCATTAAAATGATTTTTAAAACTATGTTGATGGGTATTTACCACGTTCGCATTGATTATGTAATTGATAATTAATTACACATTTAATTGAAATTCAGATCTTTATACACTTTATTATAAAAGCTACATTGAAATGTATAAATAAAAAGCAGAATCATTGAAAATATTTTTTGACAGCCTTTCTGAATTACTATATTTGCAATCCTCGAAAGAGGATTTTTTATTTTAACGGAGAGATGCCTGAGTGGCCGAAAGGAACAGTTTGCTAAACTGTCGTACTGGCAACGGTACCGAGGGTTCGAATCCCTCTCTCTCCGCAAAGAAATGCTGTCCGCCTTAGGCGGGCGGCATTTTTTGTTTCTAGCGTTGCGAGCCTTAGCTCGTAAAAGCTGGTAACAAAAAATGCCGGTAGCGAAGTGTAACGGAGCGGCAGCATTTCTTTGCTGGTTCCCCCTTGTTGATCAATGAAATTAATCCCTCTCTCTCCGCAACCTTATAGTAATAAAAGCCATTTATGTAATTATAGGTGGCTTTTTTATTGCGAATTAATTAACATGGTAGCAAATTTGGTAGCAAATTCAATCACTATTCAGTAAAATTTAATTCTTAAATTTGTTCTACTGATGTCGCTATCAGTAAAAACTAAAAGAGGGGCGCTATTTATTTAGTGTCCCTTTTTATTTAAAATTCCTTTGAGATTAAATTAGTGAATAATAATTAAATAAATAGATTTGAAGGGTACGGGGTTCTATATTTTGGGTTTCGTTTCAAATACCTAACATCCCTATTAACACTATTATCACAGCTGTATATACTCACATACAATTTTGCTGATCCTAGATTAGGTTAATTATTGATTATGTAGTTTTAAACGGTTTTAATTGGGTTTGGAGTTGAAATATTAACTGGGTTGGTAATGATTTACCTTCGTTTGTATACAAAGGAATAAAAGTTACTCAGTAATAATATGCTTAAACTTAGCTTTGTTAAAATTGATAATTGGTCAAATCAATTAGGAAAAACCCCTTTTCTATAGCTGATAACCTTATACCATAGATATAATCCCTGAAGGATAGATGCATAAATATTTAAAAAAAATCAATATTTTAAATCACTTACTCTAGCTGTGGACACAATTTTCTCAACCAATGGTTTTAAATAAAACCTTCTTCCTTCTAAATTTTCAAAATCAGTCTCACTTTTATTGCCATAGTACCTTACTTTTACATAAAGCATATATCCATTCCCTAGATTTTCATTATAAAATGAATAATTATCAGTTAAACCTATTTCAAATTTATCTTCCCAAGCAAAAGTCGCTCTGTAACCTTTTGTATTAAAAACAGTAGCACGATTTAATTCTTTTTTATGAAAAAAAACTTTCGTAATTTTATTTTCATCATGTAGTCCTTCTTGCTCTCCAATAGGTGTTTTTTCAAATTCTTCTTCCGTGTCAAATTTCACGTTTTCTTTGTTGTATTCTGGTAAATAAATGATAACCTCAGTTTTAACTCCGTAAGATCCCACATTTTGAAGGTGAAAAATATTCAACATTGTGAAAATTTGGTTATTTGGAATAAGATAATCGACTCTAAACTCTTTAAATCCTGTGGATTCTCTTGACTCTTTTAAGAAATCTTTCGAAATTTTATCTTGATTCCAACTTTTATCTTTGCTTGAAATAGTAAACCAATTTCCATAGTCAAATGCTTTTAATGGGTCGTTAGATATTTCCATTGCAATTTGTCTTTGTTTATCATCAGCAAACTTTTGCTGTTCTAATCTATTTTTTTCTCTTTGCACATTTGCTAATTGTAGTGCTCCGTAGTCAATTGATGTAATAGTCTTATTAATATATCCTGAAACATTTACATTTTTATTTATATTGACTTGAGAGTTTGAATTAACATCAACTTTATAGTAGTTAGAATATTGAGCTTGAGCAGAAGTCAAAAAAGCTACAGTAAAAATAATTGTAAGAATCGGGTATTTCATCTTATTTAAGTTTAATTATGGTTAACATATAAGCCAAATTATTAATTCTTAATGCATTGTATAAGGGTTAATATTCCCTAAGGTTGAAAAGTTGTCCAAATTGGTTTTATTAACTTCCGTTTAGTAATGGGATTCAACATAGGTCCCCGATGACTTTTGATAACTCTCTTGATAGTTTACTTTCAGTTATTTGTAATAATTTTATTAGGATAATAAGAGCTTTGAGTAACATAAAGATCTCTATTTGATTTGTAGCGCATATCAGGTGTTCCATCTTTTTTCAATTGAGCCCAAACTGAACTTGTTAAAATCATAAACAATAAGCTCAAAATCAATCTTAGTTTCATAGTAAATTAGTTTATTTTAAAATTATACTCTCCATATGTGAAATCTGACAAAAAGTAGCTTTGACTAAATGTAAAGGAAATATCTGGTTTTATTTTTGCATTGTTAAAAGTTATTTCTAAGGGATCTGGATTTACAATATGGAGGAACTTATTATCGTCATTATATAACTTCTGTTTTAAAAATTTTCCAAAAGCACATAACTGTGTCTCTCCATTGTGGAGCACCAATACTACTAATTCAGCATAATCTTTATTTTCTGTAGTTGAATCAAATGGCAAAATTGATATTATAAAAACGAAATTTTTCTCAAATTCCAAAACTACTCTATCAATGTTTTTGTAAGGGCCATCCAGATCCTTTACATGATATGCCTTATTACCCAATGTGTTTTTCACATTATTATTATTTGTAAAAACTATTTCAGTCATCTTGGGGTTCATTAGCTTCATAAGTTTGCAGGTAGCTTCAAACCCTTTAGTTTGTATCATCATAGCTTCAAAGCAAGCTCCAGACTGAACATTTGAAATAGGACTTTTTAAATTTTCACAATAATCTGTTATTTGTGCACTACAAAATTGAATACTTTGTATGGTGGTACCTGCTAGAAGTAAAAAATAGATTAAACATCTCCTCATAATTATTTATTATAATTTAAAATAAAAATACGAATAAAATAGGTTAGAGACTAAAAATAGACTACAAACATTAAATATCAAAGATTCAAGTCCCTCTCTCTCCGCAAAGAAATACTGTCAGCCTTAGGCGGGCAGCATTTCTTTGCTGGTTCCCCCCTTGTGGATCAATGAAATTAATCCCTATCTATTGATAGTTCGGCAATTTTTGCAAACAAAAAAGCCCGAAATTGCAATTTCGGGCTTTTGAAATTCAAAGAAATTTTTTTATTCCACGTAGAATGTACCTTTCATAACTGCAGAGTGCCCTGGAAAAGTACAAATGAATTCATACACACCTTTTGCTGGAGCCGCGAATTCTATTGTATCCGTCTGACCACCACCAATTAGTTTGGTATGCACTATTACCTCTGTAGCACCAGAAGGTATATAATCGGTATCTTTTGCCTGCATAGCTTTGGTAGCAAAATCAGATACAATTGTACCCTGAGCAAGTAAAGCCCAGTTATGACCCATAGCTTCCTTTGGTAACTTTCCGGTATGTACTAAGGTTAATTTAACTGTCTGACCTTCCTTTACCTTAATTTCGGCAAGATCATACTTCATATCATCACTTGCATTAATTGTAATTGATACTTCTTTCTCGATAGGAGCTGCTGCCGCTTCCAGCGCAGTGGTATCAGTACTTGTACTTTCTGACTGATCTGTGCTGCTGTTGCATGAAGTAAATGCAAAAATTGCCATTACAGCAACTAAACTTAACTTTTTCATGTGATATAATTGTGTTTAATGATTTAATAATAATGCAAAATTAAACACTTGGAAAAAGCCTATGATCGTATGAATGTCAATTTAATTTCTCAGGGTAATTCTATTGTAAAAAAACTATTAATTATTACGATTAGCAGACGATTAATAGACTTTAATGAACTTTTATGGGATTATTTTTAAAAACTCAGTACAGATATCCAGATAAATAAATGGGGCATTTGGGAAAAGATTTTTATTACTCAAAATCCACAATAGGAACAAAACTGAAGTATGATTTTATCAACCTGATTAAAGTCATATATATAAATTTCAATAAAATGGTATCAATTGATCCAATCGTTAATTTCCTTTAACCTTGAGGTTTAATTTTATGGCAATGAAATTTAAATAAATTGTTTAAAAAATTGTAAAATATATTGATGCAAAATTGAGTAGTAAATATGTTGCATTTATTTAAATTTTTGATAATTTTAGTAATATTTAACCTGTATTTTTATCCAAATTAAGATCTCAACTTTCAGATCATGTCTTATCAAAAGAATAAAAAACAAAAAACAAATTCTGGCAGTAGCTCTGTATCTGAAGCCGTTGCATTGAGAAAGGGTTTATCATTTCCGGCTGTCCCAGCTTTACAAAGGCAGGGAGCAGAAGAGGAATTACAAATGAAAAAAATACCAGCTCAATTAATGGAAGAAGAAGAACCTTTACAAGGGAAATTTGAAACCGTACAAAAAGTAGAAGAAGAAGAACCATTACAAGGGAAATTTGAAACCGTACAAAAAGTAGAAGAAGAAGAACCATTACAAGGGAAATTTGAAACCGTACAAAAAGTTGAAGAAGAAGAACCTTTACAGGGGAAATTTGAAACCATACAAAAAGTAGAAGAAGAAGAACCTTTACAGGGGAAATTTGAAACCATACAAAAAGTAGAAGAAGAAGAACCTTTACAAGGGAAATTTGAAACCATACAAAAAGTAGAAGAAGAAGAACCTTTACAAGGGAAATTTGAAACCATACAAAAAGTAGAAGAAGAAGAACCTTTACAGGGGAAATTTGAAACCGTACAAAAAGTCGAAGCACCCAAGAATACTAACCAAAATGGTTTACCGGGAAATCTAAAATCAGGAATTGAGCAACTTTCGGGTTATTCTATGGATGATGTTAAGGTACATTATAACTCTTCACAACCAGCTCAACTTCAAGCCCTTGCCTATGCACAGGGAACAGATATTCACATTGCTCCAGGTCAGGAGAAACACCTCCCCCATGAAGCCTGGCATGTAGCTCAACAAAAACAAGGGCGGGTTAAACCAACGTTACAAATGAAGACCGGTGTTCCTGTTAATGATGATGCCGGACTAGAAAATGAAGCGGATGTTATGGGTGCAAAGGCTACTGATCTTGGCACGAGAGAACAGTCGAATTCTAGTTTACAGTTAAAGCAAAGCGAATCATCTGTAGCACAATTAGCCACTCCTGAAGAGGAGGCTGCTGCATTTGCTAAAAAAAATAGCGGGTTAATATCAATGGTAACTAATGCTTCTGCAGTACTCGGTGATGGAGTTTGGAAAGAACTGGAAACTAACAAAACAGATATGTTGGGTACCGCTACTACTCTAACTGGTGTGGCAGGTGGTTTAACAACAGCAGCGGGTAAAATAACTGAAAAAGTTGGCACTTCCAAAATTGCTAAAGCAGCAGGAGATATAACTGCAGGTGTAGGTAGTTCTATCACTACCCTAGTAAAAAGCGTTTTTGCTATCAAAAAAGCCTATGATACTGCGTCAGGTGAAGGTTCTGCATTGATAGGGACAAGCCAGGTTGCTATTGGTGTATTGAGTGCGTTGCAAGCTGGGTCACAAGCAGCAGTTAGTATCATGAGTTACCTCAGCAGTACTGTTCCTCCAGAAATTACCAGAATGATACCAGGTTTAGGAATTGCTATTGCTGCATGTCAGGTAATTAAAGAATGTTATACTAATTACATTTCGGAGCAAGCTGAAGCAGAAATGACAATACTTGCTAATGATTTCAGTTCTGAACTTCGAAATATATTAGGAAAGGACCCGGAAGAATTATCTAAACTTTTCATATCAGAAAAAAGAGGAAAGGCAACATTTATATTTTGGGGGAAAACAACCTACGTTCGATTAAGACCAAATTTATTTGAAGAACTAAATACGCTAGATACTCCGGATAAAAAAAGTCAATTTGCGCGCGTTTGGGGTATAGATAAGAAAGTTGATATCGATAAACTAATTCCTGCAATCCAAAATTATGAGTTGGCCAGTAAGATGCAGGAGATAAATGAAAAAAGAAAAATTCAAAGTTCACGTAATGGCTTCACAGGTCTAATTAGCTTAGTTGGAGCAATATCCGCCACGTTTCCTGCAGATGGCGGTATCTCAGCAAGTATATTGCTTGGAGCTGCATCTGGATTAGAAGCTGTACAATCTGCTTCCAAAGCCATACAGGGTGTAGCTAGAAATAATGATATTTTAGGAGGTGATAGTAATAGATCTGATAATAATAAACATAAAGAATATGTAAATCATACCAAAAGTTTATATAAATATCTAGGTTCAATTAAAAATCCGTTTAACAAAGGAGAAAGTGAAGCAAAATTGGATTTGGCTGAAAAAATGCTAAAATCAACCGGTGCAAATTTAGGTACTGTTTACTCTCTTAATGGATCAGCTGCTGATCAAGTAAAACATATCGTTGAGTCAATGAAGGCTGGACGGTAAACTAATCGATTAATTATGAATAATGATTTTATTAACCTGAAAGACCAACAGGTATTATACGATTTAAGTGATTATTTGGCTAAGATTTCTATACCATCTACTTTAATCGAAGCCACAACAGAAATACCTTTTAATATACTTGTTGCTGTTACAAGCGAACAGGTATCTGTAAATATTATTTATGTTCCATTACCAGAAGATCATTTCAATGATATTCGTTTAATGCAACTCTACTCTCTACTCATCCAGAAAGTATCTTCAGATAAAAGAAATGATTTATTGACCTTAGTTAATGAATTGAATAATAGATGCCCAATTGGTAGTTTCTTTATTAATGAAAAAACAGAACTTGGATTTAAGTATATTTTCCCTGTAGCTCGTTTTGATATGCCAAAAGAAGGTTCATTGATTGAAATTTTCACTTTATATCTTAATTCATTGATGAGTTTCAGGGATATAGTTATCAAGGTTGGTGATGGAACTTTATTGCTCAAGGACGCGTTGAAAGAATTAGACAAAGCCAAAGATCATTGAAATGTACAGTAACAATGTCGAGGACTTGATCACCCAACAACGGGATGTTGAGAAGGCCAATGAGAAAGATGAAAATATAAAACAAAATTTAAATATTCTTGAGAAGGTGGTGTATGCAGCAGGGGCCTATCCGCCAGATTTATACAAGTCAGCAGAAGGCGATAAAAAAGGCTATAAGGCAGTGGGCAAGCTAGTCAGTGGAATGAAACAGCGCTAGTTTTTATCAATACTGAAGCATTAATTTATCATCCTAATTAAAGTCATTCATAAAGATTTCAATAAAATGGTATCAATGGATCAAATCGTTAATTTCCTTTAAACTTTAGGTTTAATTTTATGGCAATGAAACTTATTTAAATTGTTTAAAAGATTTGTAAAATGTATTGATGCAAAATGGAGTAGTAATTATGTTGCATTTATTTAAATTATTGATAATTTTAGTAATATCTAACCTGTATTTTTATACGAATTAAGATCTCAACTTTTAGATCATGTCTTATCAAAGGAATAATAATCAAAAAACAAATTCTGGCAGTAACTCAGTATCTGAAGCCGTTGCATTGAGTAAGGGTTTATCATTTCCGGCTGTCCCAGCTTTACAAATGCAGGGAGCAGAAGTGGCAATACAAATGAAAAAAATACCAGCTCAGTTAATGGAAGAAGAAGAGCCCCTTCAAGGGAATTTTGAAACCATACAAAAAGTTGAGGAAGAAGAGCCATTACAAGGGAAATTTGATACCATACAAAAAGTTGAAGAAGAGGAACCATTACAAGGGAAATTTGAAACCATACAAAGAGTAGAGGAAGAGGAACCTTTACAAGGGAAATTTGAAACCGTACAAAAAGTAGAAGAAGAAGAGCCTTTACAGGGGAAATTTCAAACCATACAGAAGGTAGAAGAAGAAGAGCCATTACAAGGGAAATTTCAAATCATACAAAAAGTAGAAGAAGAAGAACCATTACAAGGAAAATTTGAAACCGTACAAAAAGTTGAAGTACCCAAGAATACTAACCAAAATGGTTTACCGGGAAATCTAAAATCAGGAATTGAGCAACTTTCCGGTTATTCTATGGATGATGTTAAGGTACATTATAACTCTTCACAACCAGCTCAACTTCAAGCCCTTGCCTATGCACAGGGAACAGATATCCATATTGCTCCAGGCCAGGAGAAACACCTCCCCCATGAAGCCTGGCATGTAGCTCAGCAAAAACAAGGGCGGGTTCAACCAACGTTGCAAATGAAAGCTGGCGTACCTGTTAATGATGATGCCGGACTAGAAAATGAAGCGGATGTTATGGGACAAAAAGCCAAATCGGTTGGTATACATACAGCAATAGGAAGTGAAACAGGATTGACTCAGCGGATAGAAAAAGAGGTTTTTCAAGGAAAATTTGCTGAAGGTAATCTGATTCAACTTTTTAAGGCTCAACCAATTCAACTGGAGGGAAAAGATACTCCCGCAGAAGCACCTCAACAAAACGCAAAAGGTAAAGCTGCGGTAGTTTGGACTGACCTAAGAGAACAAGTGGGGTTAATGAGAGAGGGGAAAACAACAACTTCAAAAGTTGGTGCAACGTTGGCCAGGAGAATTGGTTCGGAAGCATCAGATGAATTATATAATACGATCGATAAATTAAAGAAATTGCCAAATGCTCAAGAACCCGAAAATAAGGCTAAAATTGACGAACTGGATACCTTAAGGAAAGTAAATTATATGGTTGGTCAAAGATTTAATAAACGTATCGGTGGGCCTGAAACTTTTATGACTCAGGAAGAGATGGATCTGCATTTAAATTTATTTAAAACAGGTGGTGCACATGCTTTTATAACGGATGGTATTCATAAAAATATTAATGGAGCCTGGGATGGTTGGGGAAGAGATAGAAACTTTGTTTCCACTTTGCCAAGGGCAAATGAATTAGCGGCAGAGGCTCAAAATAATGAAGGGATCATAACATTGGAAAAAAGATTAGGGATTCCTAAGTGGAATTGGGCAAAACAGTGCCCAACAAGCATAATTTGGCGTTATATCATTGAACCCGATAAAATTGAAAAAGCTGGCTTATCCATGGCACATGGTAAAGAATCAGGTGCGTATGCTGACGAATGGATAGCAGGAGGGGAAACAAAAGGCGGCGAAAAAGAAGCTACGATCGGTGTTTTTAAAAAAGAAGAGTTTAAAAAAGCTTTAAAAGATGTGATCAAAATAGAACCATTGGATTTATCTGAACAAACTCCTGTCAAAACCATGACAATGGAAGAATTTGAAAAGCCAACGAATTTTCAAGATTTAATACCGGAAAAGTATAGTGGACCCGGTGGAACTTATAAGGAAAAATGAGAATCAATTGTACAGAAAATAATATTTATATAAGTAATCAAGGTGAAAATTTTGAAAAATCTGAAGAGTTAAGAACGGTAATAAAATTTTTGAATCCCTCTCCGGTCTTAAATATTTTTGAAGACAATAACATTTTGCTCACGATTAGGATAGAAACTTTAAAGGAAAATCCTGATTTAACAAATCAATATTTACACTGTAGTATTAGAGTATTACCAAATAGTGGAGTAATGATAGATGGCATTATTTCCCAAAGTCCGACTGAATTTTTAGATTGGACAGATAAAGACTATGAGGCTGTAAGAATTCAACCTTTTTTTCTGTCTAATAAAAAAGGACTTAATAAAGCTTTAGAGGGTAAGGGTTTATTCGAAAAGGGACTCCATTTTAGTGGTACAGTTACTCCAAGTGGAGTAAGATCCATATGTATTTGTGATAGTTGTCAACTTAGTTTCACCATTCAACACTTTCATGCAGGTTTTGCTAAGGTCCAATATTTTTACTCAAGCGATAGTAGCGAGACTTTAGTTGTACCCTACGAATCAATCGAAAATCTACCTAATCAATTATCAATTCCTGATAATGAAATTTTATTGAGAGAATTAGAATCTAAATTACCAAAACCATCAAATAATCAAGGTGAATTTAAATACTACAATCCGTTGAGATGCCCATTTTGTTACCACCCATACATTGATTTTGAAAAATACAAGGAAATTCGTCCAAATGAATATTATGGGAATACCTACATTAATCAAGAGGTTCTTGCTTGGGACACTTAAAAAAAGACTCTACTTCCCGATACAGAAAGTAAATAATTGATTTAATGTACTGTTTTTCAATTTTGCCTTTATCCGCAGATTTGGATGTATTATTAGAGAAAATAGAAAAGCTATGACTTTTTTTTGGATTATTAACATCTTCTAATTTTTCCAATAAAAAATATGGTAAAGAAAACAAAAATTACTAAAAAATGATTTATTTGATCAGAACTTTTTCATTGATAGATAAAAATTGTAAAATCATCTTCAGCATATCCTTCTCTTAGTACTACTTTCGGACTTAACTTGCGGCAATAGTCTAAAATCTGCTGTGGATTATAATTCACGAGTATTCCCTCAGGGTCATGAACATTCTTCAATAAATTAAAGCCTGTACCTAACCTGCAGCTCGCAAATAAGCGATCAATCATCCTGAATACGAAATCAGGCTTACTATTTTTATAGGCGAGTAAGCCTGACGCCAAAACATAATCCATATTTGGTAAATCGGCAGACCAGCAATCACCGAGATAAAAAGTGGTATCGGGTATTGAACTATATCTCGCTATTGCAACATCCAAAAACTCTTCCATCTGATCAATTCCGGCATAACGTAAATCGGAATACTTACTTCTTAAATACCCACACAAATCGCCATATCCGCAACCAAGATCCAGAACAGAAAGTCCGCTCATATCCCCTATCTGAGATAAAATCTCAAAGCGGATATTCTGGTTTTCATCAGATTTCCACCCAAGTGCCCCAGTACTTCCTGCACCAAACATTTGGATACGTTCCTGATGAAAACGATAAATAATTGATCTGTCGACAAAATCCATATTAAACGATTTTCCCTTCTTTACCAAACTCTTTACGAATCCCCTCTATAATATCTTTCTTGAAAATCTCATTACTGCCCCTTTTAAGAGCCTTCATAGAACTATACCTGCTGACATTAATTATCGCACCGCCTGCCATTTCATACTTCTGGGCTATATCATCGATATTTAAACCTGGTTCCAATGTGCTTTGAGATGAGAATGCTTGTTTCCATAGACGCTTACGCTGCTCCGGACCAGGCATTGGAAAGTAAATCATAGATTGAAAACGCCTAGAAAAGGCATCATCAAGATTTGCTTTTAGATTTGTGGCCAATATAACTACGCCAGGGAAATCCTCTACTCGCTGTAATAAATAGGATACC
>JBIIRT010000180.1:0-4640 GCA_044341405.1 Daejeonella sp.
CTAATCAGGGTATTTTATACTCATCACATTCAGCACAGCGGAAATTGCAAGATATTCGCCAATAAAAAAATTATTGATTAAAAATAAAAAATTATTAAATTACCCTTTAAATGATGAATTAGTTAACCCATTTAAATGTATTAAGATGAGATTATTATTGGTTTTTACCCTATTGCTAGGTACCCTGACTGCTCAAGCTCAGGAAGTTAAAACTCAAAACTTCAACGAATGGAGAATTGTAACTGTTGTTGAATCTATCATACCCATGGGGCTAGGTAGATCCAGGATGATCGAAAACATGACTGATGTCAATACCGAAGATTTTAGAACCAGTCGCGTCAATGGCAAACAATCATCCCAGCGGACAATAAGCAGAAAAGAATTGAAAGTGGATAAATTTGATGAAGCTAAACTTCTTAATTTTTTCAGTGCTGCAGGAATTAATTTTCAGAATATTGCTTCAAATGATGCAATGATTGCTGCACGTATCATGGAGTTGGAATCTGAAGGTTATACTTTAGCTTATGTCAGTAGTGCGGTAGAAAGCTATGCAGGTAAACAGGACGAAAATGGCATCTTCATTTCTAGAATGTACTTTAAAAAGAGTGTTCCGGCGAAGTAAAACCCAATCTTATAGACTTACTTTCTAAGCCAGTCTGAAGGTACTTCTTGTTGGTATGAACCCAGCTATTTAACTGTTGCTCTTGCAAGGATTTATTTTTTAACATTTGGAATAAAAGGTACTTGCATTTGCTTGGCTTTATGCAGTTATTTTTTATTACTCAGGTTGCAAGAATTTGTCCGATAAATTAAAAGGCTCGTCAGCAGTAACTTATATTTCTTAATAGCACCTAAAAATCCAGGTTCTTTTAAAAGTATCAGGTCTTGATTGAGCCTTTTAAATTACAATCCCAATAGATTATTTTAATTCTTTCATTTGCATTAAAATCCTTATTTTTAAGTAGTTAGTGCAAATTAAGCTATGAATAGCAAATTTGGGTTTATTAAATACAGTATTCAGGAGTTCGAAGACTGGATTGGGACACTGAGTTTGGCACGTACAGTGCTTCACATTCAGCAACATCATACTTTTAATCCAAATTATCCTCTTTTTAAGGGAAACAATCACTTTGAGCTTCAGCGGGGCATGAAAAACTATCATGTTAACCAGAACGGATGGAGTGATATCGGACAGCATTTTAGTACTTTTCCTGATGGAAGTATCTTGAGTGGCAGAGCACTTGAAAATTCACCTGCATGTCTCTTTGGGCAAAATGCTAATTCTATTTGTATAGAACATCTTGGCAATTTTGATCTTGGAAAGGATGTCATGACTCCCGAACACCGTGAAACAATAGTCCGAATGACAGCTAAGCTCTGCGGTCGATTTAATTTATCTATAAATACCAATAGTATTCTATACCATCATTGGTTTGACCTAAGTACCGGACAACGGAATGATGGAACCAAAAATAATAAAAGCTGCCCTGGGACAGATTTTTTTGGCGGAAATAAGGTAAGCGATTGCCAGATGAATTTTCTTCCCTTAGTTTCAGGTCAGCTTCCGGTACAGCCCATTGTAATTCCTGTGCTTTTAAAATATGTCAGTGTGACGGCTTCGAAATTGAACATCCGTAGCGGTGCTGATGTATCTAATCCGAAGGTCGGTGATCATATTTCGCCAAATTTGGGTTCAGTACTACGTGTTTATGCCGAAAAGAATGGGTGGTATAAAATCTCAAACAGCAAGGAACATTGGGTTGCTTCACGTTATACTCAACCTGTTAAAAAAGCAAGCGTTGCTTCAACTACCCTAAATGTGCGTAATGGTCCGGATAAGAGCTTCCAGAAGATCTCATCTTTAAATAAGGGCCAGGAAGTGTTTATTGTGGAGGAGACAAATGGATGGTGTAGGCTTAATATGGAAGATAAGTGGCTTAATAAAAGCTATCTTGTTTTTAGCTGAGTTATTTGGCTTGCTTGTATCAGAGCAATCTGTTTTAATCAAGTATTCTATTATATATATTTTTTGGTTTACGCCTTTAATCTAACTGAGCTTATTTTATGAAGAAAATTCTATCGATTGATGGGGGAGGTATCCGCGGACTCATACCCGGTCAGATTTTGGTTGCCCTCGAGAAAAAGCTACAGGAGAAAAGCAAAGATCCTCAAGCCCGTATTGCAAATTATTTTGATTTTTTTGCAGGTACCAGTACCGGTGGAATATTGACCTGTCTCCTGCTTTGTCCGGATGAGGGTGATCCTAAAAAGCCTAAGTTTAGTGCAGAGGAAGCGGTTGATCTTTACAAAAGGTATGGAGATAAAATCTTTCAAGTTTCTTTTTTGAGCAGTCTGCTGAACTATAAATCAATGTTCAGTGAAAAATATCCTGCAAATCATTTGGAGGAGGTTTTGCTTACTTATTTCAGGGAAAAGCGTCTAAGCGAATTGTTAAAACCCTGTTTGATTACTTCCTATGATATTCAGGAAAGAAAAACCCATTTCTTTGCCAGTCATGATTATCCCAGAAAGGGAGATGGAGGCGATTTCTATTTAAAGGATGTTTGCCGTGCCACTTCGGCGGCGCCAACATATTTTGAGGCGGCTCTGATTAAATCAATCAGCGGAGTTAGTTATCCCATGATTGATGGTGGAATTTTTGCCAATAACCCTTCTTTATGCGCTTATTCGGAAGTCAGAAATTCAAAAGGCGATCCAAGTGCTAAGGATATGTTAATCCTTTCACTGGGTACCGGTGGTGAAAATAAATCTTATGCTTATCAAAAAGCAAGAGCATGGGGAGCTTTGGGCTGGATTAAGCCATCCATCGACATTATGATGTCGGGAGCTGCCGAAACTACTAATTATCACCTTCTCAAAATATTTGAAGTAACTGGAAGTGATGCCAATTATTGTAGAATTCAACCAGAACATCTGCGTAATGCAGTCCCTGAAATGGATAATGTGAGTAAGCAGAATATGCAGGCACTTATTGAGCTAGGTATCAAAACTGCTCAGGATTATTCCGATGACCTTGATGCTATTGTTGAACTGATTTTTCAGGATAAAGATGCTGTGGTTTTCGATTAGTACTGTTTAACAAGCTTCAACGTATTTTTCATTCAATCAAATTTTAGTTGAAGTGATTACCTGATTATCAGTTTTATATATGTTGATTGATGGGGATTAAGCTGCCACCCGGATTAATTTTAAATGGCAAATGATCCAGTTGCCGGGCTGCCCTTACCAATGGAAAACAGCCCCGGGTAAAATAAACCTTGCCGCAGGAGATAGCTTCCGGCAAAACGTAATTTGAAATATACCAAGATTTCTTGCCGGGACTATTCCGGAGGAAAGGGCTGCAATAAGCTATGGAATGTAGGTATTGCTTTCCAAAATCTGTAGCAATTAGTTACAGAGTGTTATTTTGATGATGATAGTATGGTCTTTAAATTTTCTTAAATGGCATCGGCTATTATTAATGACCGTTGTCCAGGGGATTTAAATTGTAAAATAAAAGATCAAATTCATAGCTCATAATTGTTCTCTCTACTTTTCCTACAGCAGAAAAGTAGCATGCCGAGGAGGTACGACGAGACCATGAGTACCTTAAAAAATAATAGAGAAAAACGAATAAATGCCGCCGCTGCACCTGATGCTATTAAAGTTAATGCTTGGGCTTGGACTGTGCCTACCGCACCAGCTGATGCGGAGGAAAAAAGTTAACGGAGATTTTGTACTTAGGCCAAAGCTTATGAACAGTCCTGTTGTTTTAGGTAAAATTTTGAGAATTTTAAGGTAGTGAAACTATAAAAATTGATTCTAAACTTGAATGGGGATATGCTTTTTATCCGGCTGTTAAAAACATACTTCGAATGATGTAAAGGGCTTTTTACCTGGAATTTGATTGTAAACTGAATACGGCTATTATTAATATCGAATTGACTTATTTATATTTATCCATTGCAACCAGCATTAAAAACCATGAGCATAATCAATAAAAAATTCCTGATTGACATATTTTTAAATTGCTTTTCCTATGCATGTTTTGCACAAGGACCCCAGAATTTAAGTTTTGAAACCATTCCGGGAACAAAAGCCCGCAATATTATTTTCATTCTTTCTGATGATCATCGCTATGATTTTATGGGTTTTACCGGTAAAGTTCCGGGATTAAAGACCCCAAATCTGGATCGAATGGCAAATGAAGGCGCTCATTTTCAAAATGCCTTTGTCAGTACAGCACTTTGCTCTCCTAGCAGGGCGTCTATCTTAACCGGACAATATGCGCATACGCATACGGTTGTTGATAATCAGGCATTTGCTCCCTCCTCACTGATCTATTTTCCGCAATATCTTCAGAAGGCAGGTTACCAGACCTCCTTTTTCGGAAAATGGCATATGGGTGGTGGTGGCGCTGATCCGCGTCCCGGATTTAACCGCTGGGTGAGTTTTGCTGGTCAAGGGGATTATTATAATCCCAAAATCAATATCGATGGCAAAATGACAAATTTTACAGACAGTAATTATGTCACTGATGTTCTTACTGATTTAACTCTCGAATGGCTTGATAAGCGCGATAAGAACAAACCTTTTTTTGTTTATCTGTCGCACAAAGCGGTGCATGCCGATTTTTATCC
>JBIIRT010000181.1:0-4639 GCA_044341405.1 Daejeonella sp.
GAAAATCCATTGTCAAACCGATAACTCTCCATTCTCAACCACTAGTGTCCGGGGAACTTTAAATTGTAAAATAAAAGATCAAATTCTTAGCTCATAATTATTATCTCTACTTTTCCTGCAGCAGAAAAGTAGCAAAATGCCACCGCTGCACCTGATGCTATTAAAGTTAATACTTTGGCTTGGACTGTGCCTACCGCACCAGCTGAGGCGGAAAAAAGGTTAACGGAGATTTTGTGCTTAGGCCAAAGCTTATCAACAATCCTGTTGTTTTAGGTAGAATTTTGCAGATTTCAAGGCAGTGAAACCATAAAAAATGATTCTAAACTAAAAGGGGGGCTTGCTTTGTATCGGACTCTTAAAAACATACTTCGTGCAATGTAAATGGCCATTTTATCTGAAATTTTATTTTAACCGGACAGCAATGATTAGCAAATTAGCAAATGGGATGACTACTCCATTTGAAGCTATCGTTCTTGTCTTTATTCCTTGTTCTTTGATCCATTTGATTTGTCAATTAGATGATTTGTCTATTTGTTGATCGGGAAGAAATTAGAGAATTTGAAAATGAGCAAATTAGCAATTCGATAGTATTCGGGTCACAACTTCCTATATTGAGCATTTTGTAACGCTTGTCATTCAGAGGAGCCAGAAGGTTTTCTCAACCCGATAGCTATCTGGTTACTTTTTATGTGAGGCGAAGAAGAATCTCATTACGATGTGTATGAAATTTTGCTGAAGCAGGATTTATCTCCCCGTTGCTAGTGCGCGCGTTCAGATCTCAGGCCTCAGACCTCCGATGGCCGAATTAAGCATAAATCCCACCCACTTCTTGCACTCTATTTAAAAAATCTCTTATCTTGTTTTATAATTTGATATTAACCCCGCTTTGCGGGTGGGCCTTTAAAACAAAAAAATTCAAATGAAAAATAATCGCAGAGATTTTCTAAAGGTAGCAGGCATTGCCGGAGTTGGTGTAGTAAGCAGCAGTATGCTGAGTAGCCTCGCATCTTGTAATGATTCGAAACAGGGTACACAAGTTCCTGTTGTTGACGAACCAATTGATCCAACTAAACAAAGTATCATCGGTCTCTATGGTCCCTGGGCTAATTCATTAAATGATAGCAAAATACCTTCTCATTCCCTCAGAAATGCAAAATGGCAAAATATTGGTCAGTGGAAAGCGTCTGCAAATGAGCGTATTCTGGATCGTTTGGGGATTCCTGATATAGGAGGGCTACCCAAAGTAACTGTCAAAAAGCAATATAAATACGATGGTTTACATATCGAAGAACTTAGCTGGCAATTACCTTATGGGCGTGCAACTGAGGCTATTTTACTAAAGCCAGCAGATGCAAAGGGTCCATTACCTGGAATTCTTGCATTCCATGACCATGGAGCAAACAAATACTTTGGAACCAGAAAAATCACACGTACTTCTGATAAGCAGCATCCTGATATGGTAGAACATCAGGAGAAATATTATAGCGGCATGGCCTGGGCCAATGAGATTGCAAAACGCGGCTATGTTGTTTTGGTATCTGATGCTTTTCCATTCGCCAGCCGCAGGGTAATGATGGAGGATGTTCCTTCAACTATGCGCAAAGGCTTGAGTGATAAAGATTCTGAAAATTCCGAGAATATTATTAAATATAATACCTGGGCATCCGATCATGAGCACATCATGGCGAAGTCCTTGTTTTGTGCAGGTACTACGTGGCCTGGTGTCTTTTTTGCGGAAGATCAGAAAGCCCTGGACGTTTTATGCGCCCGCAAAGATGTAAATCCGGATCAGGTAGGATGTGCAGGATTATCAGGTGGAGGTATGCGCACAGTATTTATGGGTGGCTTGGATTCTAGAATAAAGTGTGCGGTTTGTGTTGGTTTCATGACAACATGGAAAGATCTGATACTAAATAAATCCTTTACTCATACTTGGATGACCTATGTTCCGATTCTGCCAAATGAAATGGACTTTCCTGAGATTCTGGGCTTAAGGGCTCCGCTTCCAACCCTGGTACTAAACGATTCTGATGACGAGTTGTATACCCTTCCGGAAATGCAGAATGCTGATAAAATCTTGAAAGATGTCTATGCCAAAGCAAAAGCTGAGGATAAGTATAAGTGCTCCTATTATCCTGGTCCGCATAAGTTTGATAGCGATATGCAAAAGGAAGCTTTTGAATGGTTTGATAAGTGGTTGAAGGGGTAATGAGCAAATTTAAAAATTAGCATCCCGATAGCTATCGGGAGGGAAATGACTTACGAAATGACTTATGCGTTTTGAGAGTTGATTTCGTCAGTCGCATCAGTTTGAGGAATTTGTCGATTAGGCAATTTGTCTATTTGTCGATTAGGGGAATGTGCAAATAAGAGAATTAGTAGCATCCTGATTGCTAACGGGAGGTAAACTACTTACGAAATCACTTATGCGTTTTGAGAGTTGATTTCGTCAGTCACTTTTTCATTTGTCGATGGTGGATCCGATAGCTATCGGGTTGTCTATTTATCGATGGAGGAGAATGAGCAATTTTGGGGCCTCACCCTAGGTCCGTAGCTACTGGTTTTACGAATAGTGCTATCCCTCTCCAAAGGAGAGGGTTTAGAGATGCTGCAAGGATGATTTGTCAATACGCCGATGATCAAACAAGCAAACCTGATAATGAGTAGATTGTCAAATCAAGAGCAGAATATAAAACTTAAAACTTATAACCTACAACTTATAACTTACTATTAAATCTTAATAAAAATCTTCTTCCTATACAAGAAATACATCATGGACCATACAAGAACCAATGCACCCAAAGCTTCAAGAGCATCATGAAACTGTTCTGGAACTGGTGCATATAATCCTGCGAAAAGTGCATGTGAGGTATGTTCAAAGTCAATGAAATGATATGCTAGGTAAATGGTTAATGAATTCATTCCGATTACCTGGAAGAAGAAAGTCCAGCTTTGGAATTTCAATACATCAATGACATAATAAAATAGGCTGAGTATTAAGAATGCCATTCCGGCGGTGAGTAGAATGAACGAACTCGACCAAAGGTGTTTGTTGATTGGGAAATGCAGTCCCCAGAAAAGCCCGATGCCAATACCTGCAATTCCTGCCAGTAAAAGAATCTGCAATTTTTTGCTTTCTTTTCGATCCGAGCGTAGAACATCACCTGCAATGGAGCCCATTACAGTAAGGCAAAGTGCAGGAAGCTGAGTGATGAGTCCGTTTTCATCATAAATTTTTTGCAGAAGTCTGCCAGGAAGAAAATTTCTATCAATCCAGCCAACAAGATTACCCTCCATCGTTAAGTTGCCTGCGCCATAGCCTGGAACAGGTATCAGGAAAAGGGCTGCATAATAGAGCAGCAGAATTCCTGCAACCCAGAAGATTCTGTGGAGGCGGGAGAAGTTCAAATACAAGAGACTTGCAAAAAATCCGGCAAGACCGATTCTGCCCAATACACTAGCCACTCTGATCTGGCTGGGCTCAAAAAATGTGACAGGCTGATTTTTATCAATGATGCCTAGAATCACTAAGATGAGCATTCGCCAAAAGGCTTTTTTGTATAATTCGGCCTTTGAAAGGCCCATTTCTATTCCTTTGTTTAAGGAAAAGGCCATGGATACTCCGGCAATGAAAAGGAACAGAGGGAAAATAAAATCATAAAATGTGAAACCATTCCATGTAGGATGTTTTAGTTGATCTGCAATCCAGTCAACCCCGGCTAAGCCTGTTTTATTCTCGAGCAGAACTAGAAATGTACCCCCACCTGAAATCAGTAGCATATCAAATCCACGGAGCGCGTCAATAGATAGAAGTCTTTGTGGTTTAGTATCAACTGTATTGGTTTCCGTTCCGGTTTGAGTTTTCATATTTATGACCTGGATGTTTAGGATATTAAATTACGGTTTTTATCATTATAAAATAGACTATTTAACCTAAGTACGATGCTGTGTAGGTTAAAAGGTCAGCTTATTGGTTATCCAGATAAGGCTGTTGAGTCAAAATTCGTTGATTTTAGAAATCAATACCTGTGTGTTATAGTTTGGTTCAGCCCTTTCCTCCGGAGGGTAGTTCCGGCAAGAAATCGCGTTCTATTTCATATTACGAATAGCCGGAAGCTACCTCCTTCGGCAAGGTTTATTTTACAGGGGGTTGATTTTCAATCGGGATTTCCCGATTTCGCGGGAATGACAAATAGTGTTTTGGGGTTTCCGCTTCCGCGAGAATGACAATTAGTGTTTTGGGGTTCTCGCCTACGCGAGAATGACAGTGATTGTTGAGAGCGAGGAGGTTCTCGCCTACGCGAGAATGACAAGTTGGAAATAGTAAATAAGGAGATTCCAGCCTCCGCTGGAATCGATAGATATCGGATGACAAATTGAATAAAAGATGTGGAGGTTCCCGCTTCCGCGAGAATGACAATTAGTGTTTTGTTGATAGGGAGGTTCTCGCCTTCGCGAGAATGACAAGTTGGAAGTAGTAAATAAGGAGATTCCAGCCTCCGCTGGAATCGATAAATATCGGATGACAAATTGAATGAAAGATGTGGAGGTTCTCGCCTTCGCGGGAATGACAATTAGTGTTTTGGGGTTCCCGCTTCCGCGAGAATGACAAGTTGGAAATAGTAAATAAGGAGATTCC
>JBIIRT010000060.1:0-16152 GCA_044341405.1 Daejeonella sp.
AGCTGTGAAAAATTTTCAAGTTTCAAAACCGAACTGCCTTCTGCTATATATTGACCCTCAGAAACACTAAGCTCGGTTACAATCCCAGACCCTGAAGAATAGACAGTGAGTAATGGGGATGCCTTTACTGCCGTACTCAATGCTTTGATCTGACCGTCAGAAAAGCCGAACAACCGAAGTTTATTTCTAGCTGCCTCCTTCATTGATCGATAAATCTTTTCATCAGGAAATGCAGCAACTTGTTTAACCTGCAATAAAAAATCCTGCTGCAAGGTCTGAAGCTCCTCGCTGTAAATTTGAAAAATTGGCTGACCTTTTTTTACCGACCTGCCCGTTTCTTTTACAAATAATTTCTCAATTCTACCTGCGTAGCGGCTAGAAATAACCTCCGTCAGGTCAGGATTTACAACTAATCGCCCATTTAATATTTTTGAAGTACTGAAGGCTGTCCGATTGATAACCATGGTTTGAATATTAGCCAATTGAATCTGACTATCACTTAGTGATAGCTCATTTTTACTCCCTACAGCATTCAAAGGCACCAGATCCATCTTGCAAATCGGACAAGCTCCAGGTCCATTCTTTACTATTTGTGGATGCATTGCGCAAGTAAACTTTACTGTTTCGGCATGATCTTGATGGCCATCAGTGCAAGCAGAAAATATGAATCCTGTATATAAAATGATTAGCCCAATAATTAATTTCGTTCTCATTCGAATCGCTTTACTTTTATGAAACTTTCACTATCTACCAGAAACCAGGCATTAAGAGCCAACTCAGAATCAGTTTTAAGGCTATCCCCAACATCAATCCATTGATCTGCCCGATGTTTTAACTTCACCAAAACCGGCAAAAAACCACCATCTTTTTTCATAAATACCACATATTGCGTTCCAAGCTGCACCAGTGCTGTGGCCGGAAGCCAGTGACCTTCAACTGAAGTCTGTCTACTTACTGATATCAACTGACCCACCTTCCAGATCTTATTTACATTTGGCACATTAGCCCTGATGAGGGAATAATTGATCCCGGCTTTGAAATAAGGCTGAATAAGACTCACGGCCACTTCCGTACGCTGATCTGAACGATCTATGGATTGTACCAAAACGTTTTTACCCTGACTAAGGTCCTGTAGCTGATCAGGGCGAGCAAAAAACTCAGCCCAAACCTGATCAGTACTGATCAGATCAAATAACTTCTGACCGGCATTGATGTATTGGCCCTCCCTGATTTGTAAAGCCCCTCCTGATGACATAGCCGGAATTTCAGGAATAATAGCCGCTGCATTTACATCCATTGCCCTCATTTCAGTACCCCCAGAGCTGATTCTTGTTCCACCTGGCTGACTTTTCTCAGCTGAAGCTCCTGTAGCATTCAATCCCAATTCTGATACATAACCTGAATAAGGACTATAAACAGCAATTCGGTCCTCTAATCTTCCAGTATTCAGAATGCTGTTTATCTGGATCATCGTTAATCCAAGAAGTAGCAATTTCTTCTTTGCAGACTCAAGAAGTAACGTTTCATTGTTGCTTTTCAGAAATAACAATTCCTGCTGTGCATTAGCAAGATCAGGACTGTAAATTTCCATAATCTTTTGGCCCTTGCTAACCGGCTCATAATTATATTTTACAAACAGCTTTTCAATGCGGCCACTTACCCTTGAAGATACTGATCTCCAGTTGTTTGTGTTATAGTTGATTATTCCTTTATGGATGATTTCAGATTTTTTAAGACCTTTCGAAACCCTGATTGTTTTAATCCTGGAGACAACAAGCTCATTGCTTGGTTTTACTAAAGAATTTAAACTTGTATCCGCAGCTCCATGCGCATCTGCAGAATGCAAAGGAACTAAATCCATTTTACAGATTGGACAGGTACCGGGTGCATCTTTAATGATCTGCGGATGCATCGGACAGGTATAGCGCTGCTGCTGACCATCGGAACTTGCATTTTTATCGGAATTACAGCCATAAAGGAATAATCCGATAATCAAACATATTACAATTCTATTGTTCAATATTCTTTTCATATTCCACGATCATTTGATAATATTTCTGTAACTGATCCAGATAATTCATTTGCGACATATTTATTGATTCCCAACCATCAATCACTGTATTCAAATCTGTTTTGTTTTCCTGATAGGCTAAAATTGAAACCTGAAGATATTTCTGCAATGATGGTAAAATCTTGGTCTCATAATTGGTTAATTGCTGTTGCATGTTGTTCAGATCATTTTCCATAGACTTACTCATCCCTAAAATCTCGGTAAGCATGGCGGCTTTTTCCTGTCGCATTGCTTCACGCTCAAAATTCATGGATTTAATCTCTGACTTATACATCTTCGAAGACCAGGGAACAATCGGAATAGAAAGCATTCCCATCACTGTAAACTGCCTGGGCATTAAAGCCGAATAACTAGACATGTGATCAAAGCGGATTTTAAAATCAGGCTTTGACTCCTGCCGCATCAATTCAATATTCCTTTCCATCGCATGAATGTCATGCTCCATATGTAAAATATCACTACGGTTACCCGCTAGATACGCGGTATCGAGATCTGCTTTCGGACTGAAATTAACGCGATATTCGGCTTCAATTTCAAATTCAGTTGTTGCAGATCTGTTCATCAATGCATTCAAAGCAATCTTTTTGGATCGAATTTCAGCCTCCGTCATCAGAATCATATTTTGTGATTCATAGACCCTGCCCTCGGCTTTAAATACTTGATTTAACCCTCCCTGGTTAAAGGGATAACGAATCTCTGCAAGCTTTTTCATTGTCTGCATGATTTGCTGATTTTCATTTTGAAACTTGATCCGCTTTTGAGCAACTAAAAGTCCGAAGTACAAATACCTCGCGCTAGCTCTTAACTGATTAAAACGCTCACTTCTTGCCAACTCATAGGTCTGGGATTGAGTTTTAAGGTAATCCCTTTGAGCCCTGACTTTTGCAAGATTAGGAATGTCCTGTTCAGCAGAGATCATAAACGCACCCTTGTTGGAATCTCCAATCATGCCCTGCCCAGGATATGGACTCATAAAAGTTCCTGCTCCCACCATTGGAGCCATCCATGAGCCCGCTCCTTCTATTTTGGCATCCTTACTTTGAATGCGACTTGCAAAAGACTTCAAAGAAGGATTATTGGCATTAATTTCCGCCAATATTTGTTCTAGATTCATAATCTGTTGTCCGTAAACTATGGTTGAGCTTAGTAGGACAATCAAAAAAACTATTCCTTTAATGCGTAACATCATGTACCTCCAGTTTTCCAAATTTTTTCAATTCATATTCCTTTGTCATCAAAAAGATGAGTGGCGTAACCAGCAAAATATGGGTGGATGATGTAAGCACACCTCCTATCATTGGCAGAACAATTGGCTGCATCACATCGCTACCTACGCCACCTGACCATAAAACCGGAGTCAAGCCAAATAATGCGACACAAACAGTCATGAGCTTTGGCCGCAAGCGTTTGGCAGCACCATTGATCACATACTCTCTCAGATCTTCCTTGGTAATCGTTTCACTTGAATTGCCTTTAAGAGCAACCAGTTGTCGCATCGCATCATTTAAATAGATTACCATTACCACACCTGTTTCAACGGCAATACCGAATAAGGCAATAAAACCAACCGCCACTGCAACAGAAAGGTTAACTCCCCAGAAATAAACCAGAAAAGCACCTCCAATAAGAGCAAAGGGTATGGTCACGAGACTTAAAAATGCCTCTCTAATCGATTTAAAGGCAAGATATAGAGCCAGAAATATGATAAAGACGACCACTGGCAGAACATAAATCAAGGTTTTCTGTCCCCGGATTAAGTTTTCATACTGACCACTCCATTCAATAAAATATCCATTGGGCAGCTTCAGGTCCTTATTCAATTTATCAATTGCCTCCTGAATTGTATTACCAAGATCTCGATCTCTAACATTGAACATTACCGCACCACGCAGGATTGCATTTTCAGAACTAATCATCGGCGGCCCATCTACAAAACGGATATTTGTCACAGCTGATAATGGTATTGATCCAGCTTCAGGAGAATTAAGTGGAATTCGTTTCAAACGATCGATACTGTTCCGGTATTCCTGGCCCAGGCGCAGGTGAATATTAAACCTTTGTCTGCCTTCAACAGTTGAGGCAAAGGGTGCACCCCCAATCGCCGATTCAACAGTAGCATTCACATCATCCACAGTTAATCCATAACGCTCCAACTGATCACGCCGGATCTCAATTTCCAGATATTTACCACCGCTAACCGGTTCAACATAAAGATCCTTCACCCCTTCAATATTTTTAAGCATGGTATGCACATCCTCAGAAATAGGACTGATTTGTTTCAGATCCTGACCATAAACCTTAACACCCACATCCGTGCGGATGCCGGTTGAAAGCATATTAATTCGGTTAATGATCGGTTGCGTCCAGCCGTTTACTACCCCTGGTATTTGCAATTTGGTGTCAAGCTCTTCAATAATATCCTTTTTGCTGATTCCCGGCCTCCACTCGCTCTTAGGTTTGAGTGAAATAATTGTTTCAATCATACTGATTGGCGAATTATCAGTCGCTGAACTTGCGCGCCCAGCCTTACCTAAAACATGGTCGACCTCCGGCACAGACTTGATAATCTTATCCTGAACCTGCAGAATTCGCTTAATCTCTGTATTGGAAACATCAGGCAAAGTAACCGGCATAAACAAAATTGACTGTTCATCCAATGGTGGCATAAATTCACGCCCCATACTCATCATCATCGGTATTGAGATAAGCAGTGCAATTATATTTACTCCAATCGTAGTTTTTCTGTTTCTGATACATGCACGAATTATAGGAAGATATACTTTCTCCAATCCTCTATTGATCGGGTTCTCATGCTCCTGACGAAAACGCCCTTTCATGAAAAATGAAATAATAACAGGTGCCAGTGTAAGTACCAGAACCGCATCGATCATCAAAATAAAAGTTTTGGTATAAGCCAAAGGATGAAATAATTTACCTTCCTGACCCGTCAGTAAAAATACAGGCAGGAAAGAAGTGATAATGATAATGGTTGAATAAAATACCCCTCTTGAAACCTGTTGACAGGCCTTTTCAATGATGCTCAATCTTTCTTTAGAAGAAAGTTTAACATAATCTTCTTGCTTATTTGCTTTTGATTTATTCCACATCTGCAGTTCCTCCTTTTCTTTGTTCATTTAACTCTGCCTGCCTTACAGCAAGATTTTTGTACGAATTCTCTGCCATGATTATTCCGTTATCCACAATTACACCAATCGCCAATGCGATACCAGTTAATGACATGATGTTCGAGGATATATCAAATGCATTCAGTAAAATAAAACTCGCTGCTATGGTAATTGGAATCTGAATAATGATGCTGATAGCACTTCTCCAATGAAACAGGAAAATAATTACAATCAGGGATACCACGATCATTTCTTCAATCAGTGTAGTTTTAATGGAGGATATTGATTCGGCAATCAATTCACCCCGATCATACACAATATTGAACTTCATGCCCTGAGGTAAGCCCTTTGCCACTTCGGTCATTTTTGCCTTCACCTTGCGGATCACTTCATCAGCATTCTCACCATAGCGTAACACTACAATTCCACCAACAACTTCGCCTTCACCATTATAATCAAAGATGCCTAGCCGACTTTCACCGGCCATTTGAACGGTGGCGATATCCCTGATCTTTACAGAAATAGAGTTTTGAGTCTTTACCGGCAAATTTTCAATCTCCTCAATGGATTTAAGGTAACCACTGGTTTTAATGATATAGCCAATGTCACTCATCTCAAACTTTCTACCACCTGCCTCATTATTATTACTCTTAACGGCACGCATCACATCCTGAATTCCAAGTTTATAATAAGTAAGGCGATTGGGATCAATGCTAATCTGATACTGCTTTTGGAAACCCCCAAACGATGCGATCTCACTTACACCTGGCACATTCTGAAGTGCAAATTTGATATACCAGTCTTGTACTGCGCGCTGTTCTCCCAAATCCATTTCAGGTGCATCCAAGGTGTACCATAGTACATGACCAACGCCTGTTCCATCTGGGCCAAGCGTCGGACTAACACCTTCTGGTAAAACATTGCCGATTGAATTCAATCGCTCCAAAACTCTTGAACGCGCCCAGTAAACATCCACATCACCTTCAAAAATGATATAGATAAAACTCATTCCGAACATGGAATTGGCACGTACATAGTTCACTTTTGGCAATCCCTGAAGGTTGGTAACCAGAGGGTAAGTAACCTGATCTTCTATAATCTGCGGACTACGACCCATCCATTCAGTGAACACAATAACCTGATTTTCGGAAAGATCAGGTATTGCATCAATCTTACTGGTTTGAACTGAATATAATCCCCAAACAAAAAATCCGGCAGCAAAAAGCAAGACTATGAAACGGTTCCTTAAAGAAAAAGAAATGATCTTTTCAACCATAGTATTTAGTGCTTGTGATCGTGACTACTGCTATCAGTCATCATGCTATCAGTCATCATTTTATCCGACTCCATATCCGAATTTTTTACAAGATCCATTTTGCAAATAGCACAAGAACCTGGCTTATCACTTTTTACTTCAGGATGCATCGGACAGGTATATCCTTCTCCGGCTGTTTGCGTGGATAGTGTATCAGTTGCTGTTTCTACAGGCTTTTCTGAATTGTTACAGGCTGCGGTGAATAGTGCAACCAACATTGCGATTGAATAAATTAATTTTTTCATGACGTTAATATTTATTTTAAAGATTTAATTAATTGAATGCTAAAAGCATCAAATGCATGATATTCTAATCAGTCGATCAGAAAAAAGCACAGGAATTGGGTCTGAAAGAAAATCAGACAAGGAAGAAATAAAATCAAATACGGAAATTACAGTTGCGAACGAAAACAGCTGTTTTCAGGGTTCGCGGAGGGGCATTGCTCTCTGGGATCAGATCCGCAGGAGTGTTTGGTAAGATTTGGTTAAAGTCTGGATAAGTGACTGGCGCTAAAGCAAAAACAACAGGCTGAAAGATGCTGAGCGGAGCTTTTTGAGATTCTTTTAACTTATATTCCTGTTTCTGATCCTTACAACAGTCATCAGAAATACCTTTTTTCATGCCACAATTGCTGCAGTCAGTTGCTTTTTCTGAATTATCATTAGAAAGCCCCCATTCAATCAGTTCGCCCATACAATAATGGAAATGAACGGTGGCCCCGGATGAAACACTCAGGTAGAATATAGCTAAAACGGTAATTAAAAGCCTTTTCATATTGTAGATTACAAAGATTGGTATAAAATTTTGATATATTTTAACTAATTCTTTGAAAAGTTTTTAGAATTTGAGCAAAGGTAATTTGAGAATTACAAATTATCTCTTTCCGAACTTTAAACGAAGCACTCTACTGACAGTCGGAGATTTGCGCACACCTGCTTCCAATAGCTTTAGCTGGCAGTCATCCGTTTCGGGGTAAAGATGACGGTAATAATTCCCACTATTGCCAACACAATAAGAACCGAGAAACCATTAGCATAGCTTCCGCTGATATCCCTGATCCAGCCTACCATCCATGGCATGATTGCTTCTGCAAGACCATCCCCGGTAAGTACAATTCCCATCACCCTTCCCATCACTTTAACACCAAACAATTCGGCAGCCATCAAAGGTATAATCATATAATCGCCTCCCAAACCAATTCCAAAAACAATGGCAAAAACATAAATCACCCCCGGAGTAGTGGCAAAATAAAGCAGAGGAATGGCGGAAGCAACCAGACAATAAATTAAAAGCATAACATACTTCTTCTCGATCCTGTCGGCCAGCCAGCCCATAAATAAACGACCGAAAATACTGGCTGCAAGAATTAAGGAAAGCACATTTGCAGCCTGAGTTTGTGAATACTTAAGATCCAGGCTAAAGAATAATTTCAAATTCTGACTGGTTGCACTCACCGCTCCTATGGAACACATACTTCCAATCAGCAAAAGATAAAATGCCCTTGTCTTTAATATTGCTTTAATATCCCTTTTAGGTTCTTCTGGTTTATCTAAAGAATCACCCTCTTTTTGCGGCGGATTATCCTTTACAAACCAGGCCATTGGGAATGACAAAAGAATCATGGTCATACCCAAAATCACCAAAGCATGGCGGTAACCGAATTCTACATTCAAAGCTTTTGCAATCTGGGGAGCCAACATTCCGCCAATCCCGATTCCCAGGTATGCAAAGCCCATGGCTTTACCACGCGCTTTATCAAACCAGCGTGAGGTTAAGACCTGATTCGGCAATGGTCCCCCGCACATATAACCCAATGCACTAAATATATAAAAAACATAAAATTGCCAAAGGGAGGTCATTAATCCTAAGCCAATAACTGCACCGCCTGCCATCAGAATACCTGCCAGCATCATTTTCCTAGGTCCGAAGCGATCGATCAGGTAACCCACAACAAATCCGAACAAGCCTACCAAAATCTTGGCAAAAGCATTACCCGAAGTAACAGTCGCGCGCGTCCATCCAAACTCCTGAACCCAGAAATCGTAAAAGAAGGTCAATCCGTAAAACATGATCCCGATCAGAGAGAAGAGACTTAAAAAGCCAGTAGCTGCAACGCGTGCTTGACCTGATTTTAATGCAGTTTGATTTTCAGAAAATTCATTCATTTCACGTACGGCTCCAGACATGACCAGATACTGAGTCTAAATATAGCAAGACAATAAAAGCTTACAATAGGAAATGATAAAAATATGATGAGATTAATCGTGTAAGTAAACGGTAAGGAAGGCTTGGGGTACGGTGAGCAACCGCAGAGAAATGGCTTATTTAAGCTCTCGCAAAGACGCTAAGACGCAAAATATCTCATCTTAAATCAGTGAGCACCCATTTGCGTCTTGGCGTCTTGGCGAGATAATTCAATTTTATTAATTAGAAGGTCCTGCATTCGCCAGGATTTAATAAACAGGAAGTTCCAGCTCGTAGGCCGGAACCGTAGTACCCAAAAGAAATAGCTGAAACAGCGGGCATGATCCGCAAGTAATATCCAAGAAATTATAAGTGGGAAATACTGGGTTCGAACCAGCGACCCCTACCTTGTCGAGGTAGTGCTCTAAACCAGCTGAGCTAATTTCCCGGGTTTATATCCCAAATCTATAAAAAATGAAAGATTTAAAGCAGAATAATAAAAACCTATCTCAAATCATCATTAATCTCAGCCAAAACAGCAGAACCCGGACATAAATCCGATTCCTCCAAAGAGTTTAAAGGTCTGTCTGTTGAATTTATGGTTTGGTGGAGATCTCCTGATTCGGTTTCGATATATAATAATCCGGTAAGAATTTCATTCCGGTTACGGGCATTCTGTAACGCATTCATTGCTTCCATCCTATTAAAAGGATCACGGTTAGCGGCAAGTTTTTCCAGTTTGATAAATGTGCCATCATGCAGCATTACCTCAGTTCCGGTTCCTGATTCATAACTAGCTAATATCTCAGATTTCTCAGGAATCAGGTCCGTTTTGCCGGTGGCTTCAATATGTTCGCGAACGTAATCGTACGATTTTGTTGATCCTGGGTTATTATTAAAGGTTACACAAGGAGATATCACATTAATGAATGCAAATCCAGGGTGACTTACTGCGGCTTTTATCAATGGAATTAATTGATCCTTATCTCCTGAAAAACTTTGTGCGACAAAACTTGCTCCAAGTTCAAGGGCGAGTCCGGCAAGATCGATGGGTTGGAAAGGATTCACAGAACCCGCTTTACTCTTTGAACCTGCATCGGCAGTCGCTGAATCCTGTCCTTTGGTCAATCCATAACAGCCATTATTCATCACGATATAAACCATGTTCAGGTTACGGCGGATCACGTGAACAAACTGACCCATTCCTATTGATGCTGTATCGCCATCTCCAGAAACACCCATATAAATTAGATCACGGTTCGCCATATTTGCACCGGTAGCAACTGAAGGCATTCTTCCATGTACAGAGTTAAACCCATGCGAATTGCCAAGGAAATAGTTTGGTGTCTTTGAAGAGCAGCCAATACCCGATAATTTAGCAATACGGTGAGGCGGAATTGATAACTCAAAACAAGCCTGAAGTATGCTTCCGCTTATCGAGTCATGTCCGCAGCCGGCACATAAGGTTGAAAGCGAACCTTCATATTCCTTGGTAGTATATCCAAGATCATTTTTTGGAAGATCGGGATGGCGGAATTTAGGGCGAATATATGTCATGACAGAATTTTACTTGTTGAACCATTGAGTGCCGTAGACAGGTTTTTGCTGATCAGGCTGATAATTGTATGCGCTGTAATTGGCATCCCATCATAATTAAGGACAGGAACCATTTTCTGAGGATTTACATTGAGCTCATTGATAAGCAGACTACGCATTTGGCCATCGCGATTTTGCTCGATAATAAATACCTTTTCGTGCGAATGTATAAAGTCTTCCACCGTTTGATTAAATGGAAATGACCGCAGCCTAATTGCATCAAAACTTAAGCCTGTTGTTGCCATGGTATCCATTGCCTCTTCTGCCGAATAGGTGGAAGTACCGAAGAAAATTAAACCATAGGGACTTTTATTTTCCTTTTGATAGAGGTATGGAGCTGGCACCATATCTTTTGCAGTATCCCATTTCTTAAGCAGGCGATCCATGTTGCGGGCGTAAACACGTCCATCCTCAGTATAGACAGCATATTCATCCCTTGAAGTACCGCGGGTAAAGAACGAACCTTTGGTAGGATGAGTACCTGGAATAGTACGATAGGTAATTCCATCATCATCCACATCAAGGTAACGTCCAAAACGTGGCAAATCTTCTAACTCATCTGCATTAAGCACTTTACCGCGATTGTATTTGCGGGCATCGTCCCAATGAAATGGTTCAGACATATGATCGTTCATACCCAGATCGAGATCGGTCATCATGATAATTGGCGTTTGTAAAGATTCGGCCAAATCAAAAGCTTCGGCAGTCATTTCGAAACACTCTTTCGGGGTTGATGGGAATACCAAAACCTGTTTGGTATCGCCATGAGAAGCATAAGCTGCTAATAAAATGTCCGATTGTTGGGTTCTTGTTGGCATACCTGTGGATGGACCGGTACGCTGAACATCGATCAGCACGGTTGGAATTTCGGCGAAATAGGCCAGTCCGAGGAATTCATTCATTAAAGAAAGGCCCGGACCGCTGGTTGCGGTAAATGAACGTGCACCATTCCAATTTGCACCAATGACCATACCGATTGCGGCAAGCTCATCTTCAGCCTGAACAATCGCATAATTACGTTTTCCAGTTTCCTTGTCAACCCTCAACTTTTTTGCATAGGTTTCGAAGCCCTCTACTACTGATGTTGATGGAGTGATCGGATACCAGGCCACAACGGTTGCTCCGCCATATACAGCACCGAGTCCGCAAGCAGAATTACCATCAATCAGAATTTGATCCCCAATCAGATCGCGTCTTTCCAAACGAATATCTAGCGGATAGGCATAATTACTATGAATGTATTCAATACCCAAATTCAGGGCTTTAATATTCATGGCTACCAGTTTCTCTTTGCCAACAAACTGTTCAGCCAACAATTGTTCGAGGACTGAAAATTCGATATCCAGTAAGGCAGACAGTGCCCCCACATAAATGATATTCTTAAACAACTGTCGTTGCCGCGGATCACTGAATTCACGAAGACACATTTCCATCAGCGGAAGGCCGATATACGTCACATCTGCTCGGATTAACGCCGGATTAAGCGCTTTGGTACAATCGTAAATGAAGTACCCTCCACTCTTTACCGAAAGTACATCTTCAGGCATACTTTGGGGGTTCACACAAACCATGAGGTCTACCCCTTCCCGTCGACCAAGATAACCCTTCTCACTAACCCTAACATCATACCAAGTTGGAAGACCCTGAATATTGGATGGAAATATATTTTTTGGTGTTACAGGAATTCCCATCCTGAAAATAGCTTTTGCAAAAAGATAATTTGCACTTGCAGAACCCGTACCATTGACATTCGCAAACCGAATGACAAAATCATTAACTTTTGAATTAGGCATCTCTTAACCTGCTTTGGTAACTTTATATAAATATTGCTGCATATCCCATGCAGATGTTGGGCAACGCTCAGCACACAAGCCGCAATGCAGGCAAACGTCTTCATCTTTTACCATGACCCTTTTGGTAGGAAGTGTATCAGATACATAGAGGTCTTGAGTTATATTTAAAGCTGGAGCTTTAAGTCTAGTCCGCAAATCATCTTCCTCTCCATTTGTAGTAAAGGTGATGCAGGCAGTGGGACAAATATCAACACATGCATCACATTCGATACATTTATCTTTTTCGAATACGGTTTGAACATCGCAATTTAAGCAACGGTGGGCTTCCTTGATTGCCGTTTGAATATCAAAACCAAGCTCAACTTCAAGCTTACGATCTGATAGAACCGCTTTCTTTTCTGCCTGCGGAACTATAAAACGCTGATCATTCACTACATCATTATCATAACTCCACTCATGGATACCCATTTTCTTGGAGACAAGATTTGTGAATGGTTCTGGTCGATCAGTTAACGCTTCGCCCCTGCAATGCAGATCAATGGAAATCGCTGCCTGATGCCCATGGGCTACAGCTGTAATCACATTTTTCGGTCCAAAAGCCGCATCACCCCCAAAAAACACACGCTGATTGGTTGATTGGTGTGTTAACGCATCAACCACGGGCATACCCCACTGGTCAAAATTAACACCACTATCTTTTTCTATCCAAGGGAAACTGTTCTGCTGGCCAACAGCCACGAGCACATCATCCGCTTCAATAAATACTTCAGGATCCCCGGATGGCACTAGACTACGTTTACCCTGGTCATCGTAAACAGCTTTTACTTTCTCAAAGGTCATTCCGACCAGTTTACCATTTTCGATCACATACGCTTTAGGTACGTGATTTTCGAAGATTGGAATATCTTCATGCATTGCATCTTCAATTTCCCATGGGGAAGCTTTCATCTCTGCAAATGGACTCCGAACAACGACTTTAACCTCATCACCACCCAGGCGGCGAGAAGTACGGCAGCAATCCATCGCAGTATTTCCACCACCAAGCACGATCACTTTTTTACCGATTTTATGAGTATGCTCAAAAGCTACGCTTGCAAGCCATTCTATTCCTACATGTACATTTTTACCGGCCTCTTCACGTCCAGGCAATATCAAATCACGACCTCTCGGTGCACCTGTCCCTACAAAAACCGCGTCATATCCTTTTCCAAGAATATCATTCATACTAGAAACATAGGTATTGAAATGTGTGTGAATTCCCATATCCAAAACATACCCGACCTCCTCGTTCAATACATCATCGGGTAATCTGAAGGAAGGAATTTGACTTCGCATCATTCCACCTCCGGCAGCATGTTCATCGTAGAGGTGTATCTCATAGCCCAAAGGGGCAAGATCACGTGCTACAGTGAGCGATGCCGGACCGCCACCGATTAGGGCAACCCGCTTTCCATTCATAACTGAGGGAGCACCGGGCATAAATGCCCTGACATCGTCCTTATTATCTGCAGCTACACGTTTGAGCCTACAAATTGCAACAGGTTCTTCTTCGATTCTGCCGCGTCGGCAGGCAGGTTCGCAAGGTCGGTCACAGGTCCGTCCAAGAACTCCGGGGAATACATTAGACTCCCAATTAATCATGTAGGCCTCAGTATATTTTCCTGCTGCTATTAACCTGATGTACTCAGGCACCGGAGTGTGTGCGGGGCATGCATACTGACAGTCCACAACTTTGTGGAAGTATTCCGGATTTTTGGTATCTGTTGGTTTCAACTAGCTATAGCGTTCTTAGAAATGAAAATAATATTTAATACATTTAATTCGTATAGGTAATTTACGATTTTTTAATAATTCACATTATAAAAATGACATGTAACAAATTCCAAAATTCGGGTAATTCCCTGAAATTGGAAACAATCAACAAATTATCCAACATTCCTGAATCAAGACTAAATCCCCTGATTTTCAAACTCATTGGTAAGTTCAATATCAGAAATAAATAGAATGAATCAAATTTTATTGCATAGATAATTTTGGGCCTCGCCCCGACCAGCACAAAAGGAAGGTAAAAGCTGAAAGGTAAAAGCTGAAAGCGGAATTATTATTCATTTGAAAAAATATTCTTCTTGAGTACTATTTCTCATACGAAATATAAATTTTATATTGATTGCTGTTTGTAATATATAACTCCATGATCAGAAAAATAAAAATCCTCTCAATCGCCCTATTAATATTTACACTGAATCAATCCAGTACCCCGGTTAAAAATGTGGCGCCTGCTGGTCCCAATATCATTCTGATCTTTATGGATGATCTGGGTTATGGAGATCTTTCCTGTTATGGAGCCCTTGATCTACATACCCCAAATATTGACCGATTAGCTTCTGAAGGTATTCGATTCACTAATTTCCTGTCGGCACAAGCCGTTTGCAGCGCATCGCGTGCAGCCATACTGACAGGATGTTATCCCAACCGTGTGGGTATCTCAGGAGCCTTGTTCCCGGCCTCAACAATCGGTTTAGCCAAGGAGGAGATGACCATTGCAGACCTACTGAAGCAGAAAAATTATGTAACCGGAATATTCGGCAAATGGCATCTTGGCGATGCCCCGGAGTTTCTACCTCTCAATCAGGGCTTCGATGAATACCTCGGAATTCCTTATTCCAATGATATGTGGCCGGTTAATTATGACGGTGTTCCTGCAAAATCCGGCACCAATAAAAATCGATTTCCGCCTCTCCCATTAATCCGAAATTCTACTCCGGTTGACACCATCAGCACACTTGAAGATCAGGCCCTATTAACCAGCAGACTAACAGATGAAGCCATCCGTTTTATCCGTAGGAACAAAAAGAAATCCTTCTTTGCTTATATTCCGCATCCTATGCCGCATGTTCCAATCAATGCCTCCGCAGCATTCAGGGGTAAAAGTAAGCAGGGATTATATGGTGATGTCATTCAGGAGATTGACCATCATGTAGGCAGAATCATGGATGCACTTAAAAAAGAAGGTCTCGAAAAAAATACCATGATCATTTTCACAAGCGATAACGGTCCATGGTTAAATTTTGGGAACCATGCCGGAAATACTGCTGGTTTAAGAGAGGGCAAGGGTACATCTTTTGAGGGCGGACAAAGAGTTCCGTGTATAATAAGGTGGAAGGGCACCATTCCCGGCGGATTGGTATCTAACCAGTTGGCTTCTACTATTGATCTTTTACCTACCATTTCCAAACTGGCCGGAGCACCGCTTTCTGATAAAAAAATTGATGGAATCGACCTTGGGCAGATTCTAAAAGGCGACCTCCAGGCAAGTCCGAGAAAGAACTTTTTATACTATTACCGAAAAAATTCCTTGGAGGCTGTCCGTCGTGATCACTGGAAACTTGTTTTCGAGCACCCTTCCCGATCCTATATCGACCAAGCACCAGGTCTTGATGGTTTCCCGGGTGCATCACCTGAAAATGTGATCATGAAAGAGGCACTTTACGACCTTCGCAGAGATCCTGGTGAACGATATGATGTGCAAGCTTATTTTCCGGAAATCGTAAAAGAACTAAAAGCGATAGCAGATCAGGCAAGGGAAGATCTGGGTGATGACCTGCAAAAGCAAGTGGGGAGAAATAATCGACAGTCGGGAAAGCTATCGAATTAATTGAACAAATTGTCTGGTTCCCGCTTTCTCGGGAATGACAAAGCTTTCGCGGGAATGACAAAGGTTAGGTGGGGACAGGAGATTCCCGCTTTCGCGCAATGTCATTAAGTTAAGAGTTGACTTCATATTAAATACACACTAGTTTATCGCAAATTAATTTTTCACTCTTTTGGTTTTAACGAACACTTCCAAATTATGGGAAATATTACCCGCTCATAGCCGCGGAGCCTAGGCATATCGCATTGCAATGACATTCATAAACTTTTTTGCGGCATTGGACAGGGCGGTAAATTTAACTTTGCCATAGCACCGACTTTCATAGCCCTGTACGCAGCCGTTGATGGATGAACATTCCTAAACCTCTAACGTTAATCTTAGTAATCTTTGAATCTCGATAAGGAGAAATTAATTCT
>JBIIRT010000061.1:0-16149 GCA_044341405.1 Daejeonella sp.
AGTGAAACCATAAAAAATGATTCTAAACTTAAAGGGGGGCTTGCTTTGTATCAGACTCTTAAAAATACACTTCGTGCAATGTAAATGGCCATTTTATCTGAAATTTTATTTTAACCGGACACTAGTGGTTGAGAATTGAGAATTGGATTCCTGAGTACCTTCCGAATTTTCGTCCAGTCTTGATTCTTGGTTCTTGGCTCTTGGTTCTTGATACTCAATACTCACTACTCACTACTCAATACTATTTAATAAAAAAACTTCAATTAGGTATTTGATTTACGGTGATAAAGAGTATTTTTGCGAACCAAAAAATGCCCTTCAATCGGGTCAAAATTGTTGATTTAATAAAGATTTACAGAAATATATGCCAAACGCCGGAAAAATTGCCCAGATCATCGGACCTGTAGTAGACGTCAGTTTCACTGAGAATGCACACTTGCCAAAGATTTACGATGCACTTGAAATTGTAAAAGACAACGGACAAAAGATCATTCTTGAAGTTCAGCAACATCTTGGAGAAGACCGTGTTCGAGCTATCGCGATGGACTCAACAGACGGACTTGTTCGTGGAATGAAAGTAATTGATACTGGAGCTGCCATTAAAATGCCGATTGGCGATAAAATCAAGGGTCGTTTGTTTAACGTTGTCGGACAGGCTATTGATGGTATCGATACAATGGATAATTCTGATGGCTATCCGATTCATAATACTCCGCCAAAATTTGACGAGTTAAGTACCGAAACCGAAGTACTTTTTACCGGGATCAAAGTGATTGACCTGCTTGAGCCATATGCAAAGGGTGGAAAAATTGGTTTGTTTGGTGGTGCAGGTGTTGGTAAAACTGTATTGATCATGGAACTGGTAAATAATATCGCGAAAGCATATGCCGGTTTATCAGTTTTTGCTGGAGTTGGTGAGCGTACCCGTGAAGGAAATGACCTTTTACGTGAGTTCATTGAATCAGGCGTAATCAATTATGGTGACGCATTTAAACATTCAATGGAAGAAGGCGGCTGGGACCTTAAATCTGTTGATAAGGAAGCTTTAAAAGATTCTAAAGCTACACTGGTATTCGGACAGATGAATGAGCCTCCTGGTGCACGTGCACGTGTTGCTTTATCAGGTCTTACTGTAGCAGAATATTTCCGTGATGGTGACGGTGAAGGTCAGGGAAAAGATATTCTTTTCTTTGTCGATAATATATTCCGTTTCACTCAGGCAGGTTCTGAGGTTTCGGCACTACTTGGCCGTATGCCATCTGCTGTGGGTTATCAACCTACTTTAGCAACTGAAATGGGATTGATGCAAGAACGCATTACATCCACCAAACGCGGATCAATCACATCTGTACAGGCTGTATATGTTCCTGCGGATGATTTAACGGATCCTGCACCAGCAACTACATTTGCTCACCTTGATGCAACAACAGTATTATCACGTAAGATTGCTGAACTTGGTATATATCCTGCAGTAGATCCATTGGATTCTACTTCACGTATCTTGAACGCTGCAACTCTTGGTGATGAGCACTATGGTACAGCGCAACGTGTTAAAGAAATCTTACAACGCTACAAAGAATTACAAGATATTATTGCAATCCTAGGTATGGACGAGTTATCTGAGGAAGATAAATTGGTAGTAGGACGCGCCCGCCGTGTGCAGCGTTTCTTATCTCAGCCTTTCTTCGTGGCTGAGCAGTTTACCGGATTAAAAGGTGTATTGGTTGACATCAAAGATACCATCAAAGGATTCAATATGATCATGGATGGTGAAGTAGATGAGTATCCTGAAGCTGCGTTCAACTTGGTGGGTACCATTGAAGATGCTATCGAAAAAGGTAAAAAATTATTAGCTGAAGCAAACGCGTAATGTGATATGAGATAATAGATATGAGATATGAGAAAGGTAATTCACCCAGATCTTTAATCTCAAATCTCAAATCTCAAATCTCAAATCTCTAACACATGAAACTAGAAATATTAACCCCTGATAAAAAAGTCTTTGAAGGCGAAGTCTGGTCGGTAACAGTACCTGGCACAATGGGGTCTTTTGAAGTACTTAAAGATCATGCACCTGTAATCTCAACCCTCGAAGATGGTAAAGTGATCATTCGTACTGATAAAGATGAAGAGACTATTTTTATTAAAGGCGGAGTAATTGAAGTGTTGAACAACACAATTATGGTACTAGCTGAAGGAACCCAAAATTCCTGATCAACGTTCTCAAAAAAAAGCCCCTCTGATCAGCCGATCGAGGGGCTTTTTTTTGCCCCTGATTTTGATCTTTTTGGAAACAAATCTGAATTTCAGGCAGAATTCAGACAATTTGATTACAATTCTAAAATCATGAACCGAAAACCAAAAACCGTTTTGGTATATTTACACAAAATTAAATATATAAATTATTAATTATTTCAGAATAAAATTCTAAATTAGATGCATTTTCAGTATTTTATACTTATTTAAAAAAAATGACCTAGCTATTGATACTTAAACACGAAGCCCTTAAATTGAAGATTAAATGAAACATGAAATTATAAACGATTGAATAATGAATGGCGCATTGAATCTTAATTCTGAAAAATTAACTATTCCGGGTATACTCACCCTTATTTATATTCTGAATATCATTCTAATGAATCCTTCAGTTAGGGTTTAAGATCTTTTAAAATCAAATTTTTTTCGATCGCCTTCCTACAACAGAAAGGCTTTTTTTTACAAATAATATAAATAAAAAATTGCCTAAGATTCAACAAATTATAAGCATCTGAAAAATGGAACTTAATAAATATAGTAAAACAATTACACAAGATCCAACCCAGCCAGCCTCTCAAGCCATGCTATACGGCATTGGACTAACCAGGGAGGATCTGACTAAAGCACAGGTGGGTATTGTAAGCATGGGCTATGACGGCAATACATGCAATATGCATCTCAACGAACTTGCAGCAGTGGTCAAAAAAGGTGTCTGGAATAACGATTTAGTAGGTCTGATGTTTCATACAATAGGTATCAGTGATGGCATTACCAACGGTACAGAAGGAATGCGCTATTCTCTCGTTTCCAGAGATCTGATAGCCGACTCCATAGAAACTGTGTGTGGTGGACATTATTACGACGGACTTATTGCCTTACCGGGTTGTGATAAGAATATGCCGGGTGCCATTATTGCAATGGGGCGTTTAAACAGGCCGGCAATTATGGTATATGGTGGAAGTATTCATTCTGGTAATTACAAAGGTGAATCCCTGAATATTGTTTCGGCATTTGAGGCTCTAGGCCAAAAAATGACAGGGAATCTTTCAGAGGAAGACTATCAAGGAGTCATTGAAAACGCTTGTCCGGGTGCGGGTGCCTGTGGAGGTATGTACACTGCTAACACACTTGCTTCAGCCATTGAAGCAATGGGGATGAGCCTTCCATATAGCTCAAGCTATCCCGCATTAAGTGATGAAAAGAGAAAGGAATGTCTGGATGCAGGTAAATACATCAGAATCCTTCTTGAAAAAGACATTAAACCACGCGATATCATGACAGAAAAAGCATTTCATAATGCAGTTGTAACTGTTATGGTTTTAGGTGGCTCAACTAATGCAGTGTTGCATTTAATCGCAATGGCCAAATCGGTTGGAATTAAACTTGGTCTCGACTATTTCCAAAAAGTTAGTGACGAAACTTCAGTTATTGCCGACCTTAAGCCTAGTGGAAACTTCATGATGGAGGATGTACATAGCATCGGAGGATTACCATCTATCCTAAAATATTTATTAAAAAAGGGGTTTTTGCATGGCGATTGTTTAACTGTTACCGGAAAAACATTGGCCGAGAACCTGGCTGATGCCGCCGATCTGAATTTTGAAAATCAGGACATTATCTTTCCGTTTGAAAATCCAATCAAGAAAACCGGTCACTTACAAATGCTTTATGGAAACCTTGCACCCCAGGGCTCTGTGGCTAAAATAAGTGGTAAGGAAGGCGAATCATTTACCGGACCAGCTCGCGTATTTGATGGCGAATTTGAATTAATTCATGGAATTACCAGTGGCAAAGTTAAAGCGGGAGATGTTGTGGTAATCAGAAATGTAGGACCAAAAGGCGCACCAGGAATGCCTGAAATGCTTAAACCAACATCTGCAATATTTGGAGCCGGACTGGGTGCTTCCGTAGCATTAATCACCGATGGACGTTTCTCTGGTGGAACTCATGGATTTGTGGTAGGACACATCACCCCGGAAGCTTTCGAAGGTGGTAATATTGGATTGGTTCATGATGATGATATCATTCATATCGACGCAAATAAAAATTCCATTGATGTTTTGATCAGTGCTGAAGAAATGGAACATAGAAGGAAACTATGGCAGCAACCTCCACCGCCAGTAAAGAACGGTGTATTGTATAAATATTTTAAACTGGTAAAGACTGCCAGCGAGGGATGTGTTACTGACGAATAATAATGAACTAATTTGATTTCGATTCAATTGATGATCGACACAAACATATAAATGAATAGTTATGGAAATTGAGCAGCAGGCATTGAGTAACCCTACAGGAGTCGAAACCATCGAAGCATCGGGTTCTGTAGCCCTTCTCGAAGCATTGATCGCGGAAGGCACCGAAGTAATATTTGGGTATCCCGGCGGGGCAATTATGCCAATCTATGATGCTTTGTACGACTATAAGGAAAAGTTAAACCATATTTTGGTAAGGCATGAGCAGGGTGGTATTCATGCCGGACAAGGATTTGCCAGAACTTCTGGAAAAGTTGGTGTAGTGTTTGCAACTAGCGGACCGGGTGCTACGAACCTTGTTACCGGTTTAGCTGATGCAATGATCGACAGTACTCCTTTGGTATGTATAACCGGACAAGTATTCGCTCATTTATTAGGTACTGATGCATTTCAAGAGACAGATGTGATCAATATTACTACGCCTGTTACAAAATGGAACTACCAGATTACTGATGCAACCGAAATCCCTGAAGTAGTTAGCAAGGCTTTTTATATCGCTAGAAGCGGAAGGCCAGGTCCGGTATTGATCGACATTACAAAAAATGCACAGATTCAGAAGTTTGATTATAGCGGGTATACCCCATGTAATCATATCCGTAGTTATCGTCCAAAACCAATAATCCGAAATGAGTATATAGAACAAGCGGCTGCATTGATCAATCAGGCAAAAAAGCCATTTGTATTGTGGGGGCAAGGAGTAATTTTAGGTGAGGCTGAAATGGAATTCAAAGCATTCATTGAAAAAAGCGGAATCCCTTCTGCATGGACCATTTTAGGCGCCGGTGCTATCCCAACAGATCACCCATTGAATGTAGGAATGCTGGGCATGCATGGGAATTACGGACCGAATGTTCTAACCAATGAGTGTGATGTAATGATTGCCATTGGAATGCGATTCGACGATCGTGTAACAGGACGCCTCGACAAGTATGCTAAACAGGCAAAAATTATCCACCTCGATATCGACCCGTCAGAAATAGATAAGAATGTACAAACAACAGTCCCGGTTTGGGGCGATTGCAAGGAGACCTTACCTGCTCTAACAGCTCAAATTCAGCAGAAATCCTATCCAGAATGGCTTCAAAAATTTAGAGATTTTGAGCAGAAAGAAATCGAAGCAGTAATAAATGAGGAGCTACATCCTAAAACCGGTGAACTGACCATGGGTGAAGTGATCCATCAACTGAATGAACTTACTCATGGCGAGGCAATTATTGTTACTGATGTAGGACAGCATCAGATGGTGGCCTGCAGATATGCCAAACTGAATAAAACAAGAAGTAATGTAACTAGTGGCGGACTAGGAACTATGGGTTTTGCCTTACCCGCAGCAATCGGTGCAAAATTTGGCGCCCCAGATCGTACAGTTGTTGCAGTAATTGGGGATGGAGGATTTCAAATGACACTTCAGGAATTGGGTACAATCATGCAGAGTAATATCAACGTGAAAATTCTAATCCTTAACAATAGATTCCTGGGGATGGTACGTCAATGGCAAGAACTTTTCAATCAACATCGATACTCGTTTGTTGATATAGAAAGTCCTGATTTTGTTGCCCTTGCTGCAGCTTATAGAATTAAAGGAAAAAGTATTTCAGAGCGAGAAGATGTTTCATCTTCATTAAAAGAAATGCTTGAACATAAGGGCTCATTTCTACTTGAAGTGATGGTAACCAAAGAGAATAATGTATTCCCGATGGTACCTCAGGGATGCAGTGTTAGTGAAATTAGATTGAAATAATAATCAGCAAACGAACTGATCTGAAAAAAACAGAAATTATGAGCAATCAAAACGAAATAGAAAAACCGGAAGGTAAACAGGAATTTACCATTACTGTTTATACTGAGAATCAGATTGGGCTCCTTAACCGGATTGCGATCATCTTTACACGCCGTAAAATAAATATTCATAGCTTGAATACCTCGCCCTCTGAAATTGATAGTATTCACCGCTTCAATATTTTAGTTCAGGAAACAGAAGATGTAGTTAGAAAACTTTCCCGGCAGATTGAAAAACAGGTCGAAGTACTAAAAGTTTACTTCAATACCAACGAGGATATTATTTGGCAGGAAATGGCGCTATATAAAGTGCCAACCGATATTATTGCAGAGAAAGCAAGTGTAGAACGTTTACTACGTGAAAACGGTGCCAGAGCAGTTGTCATACGTAAGGATTATACAGTATTTGAAACTACCGGTCATCGGGAAGAAACGGATGCACTCATCAAGATACTGCAGCCATTCGGACTCATTGAATTTGTTCGAAGTGCACGTGTAGCCATTATTAAAAATAGTGATGGCTTTAACCGCAAATTACGTGAGTTTGAAAAAGCAGAACCTGGCGATGAGGTTGTTGAAAATGAATACCTCAACAAAGGTCAGCGGATATTCACTATGTAAGCTCAAAAAAGCGACGATTATAAAAAAATTATTAAATAAAAAACAAAAGTAAAAACAAAACAATATGGCAAAGATCAATTTCGGTGGAGTTACAGAAGATGTAGTAACCCGCGAAGAATTCCCCTTAGACAAGGCTCGAGAAATTCTCAAGGATGAAACTGTAGCAATTATCGGCTATGGTGTTCAAGGTCCGGGACAAGCATTAAATCTGCGTGACAATGGCATTAGAGTTATCATTGGACAGCGTAAAGACTCCAAAACTTGGGATAAAGCTATTGCTGATGGATGGGTTCCTGGCGAAACTTTGTTTGAAATTGAAGAAGCCGCAGAAAAAGGCACTATCATCCAATATCTGTTATCAGATGCTGGACAGATTGCGCTTTGGCCAACGATCAAAAAATACCTGACTCCCGGAAAAGCACTTTATTTTTCCCATGGTTTTGGAATAACCTACAAAGAACAAACAGGGATTATCCCTCCTGCGGATGTGGATGTAATTCTGGTGGCACCCAAAGGATCGGGCACCTCATTACGCCGACTTTTCTTGGCTGGTAAAGGTTTAAATTCATCTTTCGCTATCCATCAGGATTCTACCGGAAAAGGCAGAACACGTGCAATTGCATTAGGAATTGGTGTTGGATCAGGATATCTTTTCGAAACCGATTTCCGTAAAGAAGTTTATTCAGATTTAACCGGTGAGCGTGGCACTTTGATGGGAGCAATCGCTGGTATCTTCGAAGCACAATACAATACCTTACGCAGAAACGGACACTCTCCATCTGAAGCTTTCAATGAAACTGTTGAAGAACTTACACAAAGTTTAATGCCACTGGTAGCAGAAAACGGCATGGACTGGATGTACGCTAATTGTTCTACAACCGCGCAACGTGGCGCATTAGACTGGAAAGGACGTTTCCGTGATGCAACTCAACCTGTATTTGATGAGTTGTACGAGAGTGTGGCATCAGGAAAGGAAGCTGAACGTACTATTAAATTGAATAGTCAGCCTGACTACCGTGTAAAACTTGAAGCAGAGCTTAAAACTTTACATGACAGTGAAATTTGGCAAGCAGGCCAGGCAGTAAGAAGTTTACGACCTGAAAATCAACCTGAGAAATAAATTTATAAGTACTAAGTTGTAGGTTATAAGTAAACAGCCGCTGTGCAAAAACTTAAAACTTACAACTTACAGCTTACAAGTCCATGGCACAGACCCTGTTTGATAAAATCTGGAACAAACATGTTATCAGCAGAAATGCCGGTTTTCCGGATGCCCTGTATATTGATGTACATCTCATCAATAAGATAACAAGTGCCCGGGCTTTTGAAGGTTTAAGAAAACGAAATGTCTCTATTTTCAGACCTGCACAAACACTGTTACTTAAGGATCCAGCTTACAGCCAATATTTACCAATATCAGATTTGTCACACTTTCAACTCGACCTATACAACAGAAATTGTAGTGATTTCGGTTTGTACAAGTTTGATCAAAATTTTGTTGATCAGTCCGATATTTTGATTGCTTATCCAGGACAAACTCTGGTATTTGATGCCAATCATACTGACGATTTGGGGGCTTTCGGTGTGTTATCCATCAATATCAATGAATTACAGGTAGAACAAGTTTTGGCAACACAATGCTTACTAATGCTCAAGCCTAAGCGGATGAAGGTTGAAGTAAATGGGAAATTAGGCAAAGGACTTGGTGTAAAGGATATAAATCATTTTCTGTTGTCTGAAATATCCGCTGGGGAAGCAAAAGGATATTTTATAGAATATTCAGGAGATACTATCCTTAATCTGGATATGGATGGGCGTATGGCTATCTGCAATATGAGCAGGGAGATTGGCGCAATCGGAGGATTTATTGCGCCAGATGATAAAACGTTTGAATTCCTTCGTAAAAATGGAATGATGGTTGAAAATGAAGAAGAGACTCTTTCCTTTTGGAGAAATCTTTATTCTGATGAAGCCTGCGTCTTTGATGAGGTTCTTGAATTTGATGCCGAAGATATTGGGCCTGAAAATTATGAGCTTGGTCATTCACGAATATTCCATTCTAAACCGTTGAATGAAAGATCAGAAATGATTAGCCATGATGGTGCAGCGATAATCTCAGGCTATAACGATACTGATTATTTGCTAAGCCATACAGAAGGAATTAATGAATATGAAAGTTCAAAAATTTATAAACTATTCGATTGAGCTTAAAATTTCTAATTAAAAAACAGAGCCGCTGAATTCAGGCAAAAAATAGAGAAAATACGCTGTCAAAGATAAAAATATGTTACACGACCCAAACCGCATCTATATTTTTGACACCACCTTAAGGGATGGCGAACAGGTACCAGGATGCCAGTTATCAACTGTTGAAAAAATCGAAATAGGTAAAGCCCTTGAAAAACTTGGGGTAGATATCATTGAAGCTGGCTTCCCTATCTCAAGTCCGGGTGATTTTCAAAGTGTGGTTGAACTCTCTAAGGCTGTTCGTGAACCTGTAATTTGTGCCCTAACCCGTGCAAATAAAGGGGATATTGATGTTGCTGCTGAAGCTTTAAAGTTTGCTAAACGACCAAGGATTCATACAGGGATCGGTGCATCAGACAATCACATAAAATATAAATTCAATAGCACCAGAGAGGTAGTGCTGGAACGTGCGATTGAGGCTGTTAAATATGCCAAAAGCTTTGTAGAAGATATTGAGTTTTATGCAGAAGATGCTGGAAGAGCAGACAATGTATTTCTAGCTAAAATGATCGAAGCTGTTATTGCCGCAGGTGCTACAGTAGTAAATATACCCGATACGAATGGGTATTGCCTTCCGGAACAATACGGTGAAAAAATCCGCTTTCTGAAAGAAAATGTAACAAACATTGACCGGGCCATCATTTCAGTTCATTGTCATAATGACCTTGGATTAGCTACAGCCAATAGTATTGCAGGTATTCAAAATGGAGCCAGGCAGGTCGAATGTACAATTAATGGGATAGGTGAACGTGCCGGAAACACGGCATTGGAAGAAATTGTAATGATCCTAAAGACTCATAAAAATCTTCATTTTACCCATCAGGTAAATAGCAAACATTTATATGAGCTTAGTGGAATGGTAAGCAGAATGATGCGGATGCCTGTTCAACCGAATAAAGCCATTGTAGGTAAGAACGCGTTTGCTCATAGTTCAGGAATTCATCAGGATGGTGTATTAAAACACCGTGAAACCTATGAAATTATCAATCCCGAGGATGTGGGCATTGATCAATCTGAAATCATACTGACAGCCCGCAGTGGAAGGCATGCTTTAAATCATCATTTAGAACGGTTAGGGTACACTATTGAGCGTATTGATCTAGATCAGGTTTATGATAAATTCCTCACCATGGCTGATGGTAAAAAAGAAATCAGGGATGACGATATTTTACTGCTCATGGGCGATAAAGCAGAATCCAATTACAAAAATGGTCTCTCTATTAAAAGCTTAATTGTAAGTTGCGGAGATCAGGCTAGTCCGGAGGCAACTATAAAATTATTCTTTAAAGGGGCAGTTCATGAAGCAACTTCAACAGGAAACGGACCGGTAGATGCCACCATCAAAGCAATTGAAAAAATAATTGGTAAAAGCTTCAATATCAAAGAATTCAATATTCATGCAATACATAGTGGCAGTGATGATGTAAGTAAAGTAGATATGCTGGTTATCAATGAAGGTAAATCCTACAAAGGCTATGGTTTCAGTACAGATATTGTCCGCGCCTCTGCGAATGCTTATCTGGATGCGCTGAATAAGTTTGTTTAGAAGTTGTAAGTGATAAGTTGTAAGTGATAAGTTGTAAGTGATAAGTTGTAAGTTATAAGTTGTAAGTGATAAGTTGTAAGTGATAAATCGGTTAATATCTAAATACTAAATACTGAGTACTAAATACTAGGTACAAGTACTAAATACTAAAAAATATGAGCAATACATTATTTGACAAAGTTTGGGATTCTCACGTAGTCCGTAAGATTGAAGGTGGACCTGATGTGTTATTTATTGACCGTCATATGGTTCATGAAGTTACAAGTCCGGTAGCCTTTCTTGGCCTGAAAAGCAGAGGGCTCAAGGTATTATATCCAGAGCGTACATTTGCTACTGCAGATCACAATACCCCTACTATCAATCAGCATTTACCTGTTGCAGATCCTCTTTCGGCCAATCAGTTGAAAGCCCTTGAATCTAATTCAAAAGAACATGGTATCAGTTACTGGGGTTTAGGCCATCAGAAAAATGGCATTGTACATGTGGTGGGTCCTGAGTATGGAATCACACAACCTGGGGCAACCATTGTTTGCGGTGATTCACATACTTCAACTCATGGTGCGTTCGGTGCAATCGCTTTTGGAATCGGAACATCAGAGGTTGAGATGGTACTTACTACTCAGTGTATTATGCAACCGAAGCCAATGAAAATGAGAATCAATATCAATGGCAAATTGGGCTTAGGTGTAACACCAAAAGACGTAGCGTTATTTATCATATCACAATTGAGCACATCGGGAGCTACTGGTTATTTTGTAGAATATGCAGGCGATGTTTTCGAAAACATGAGTATGGAAGGCCGAATGACGGTTTGTAACTTGAGTATCGAAATGGGTGCTCGTGGCGGTATGATTGCCCCCGATGAAACAACAATTAATTACGTGAAAGGCCGTGAATTCAGTCCGAAAGGAGAAGCATGGGAAAAAGCACTTGCTTATTACAAGAGTCTGAAAACAGATGCGGATGCAATTTTTGATAAGGAATACAGCTTTGATGGTTCTACCATTGAACCCATGATTACTTACGGAACCAATCCTGGAATGGGTATGGGCATTTCGAATGCAATTCCTAAAGCAGGGGAAGTTGAAGGAGGGGCTGCAACATTTGCCAAATCATTAAACTACATGGGTTTCCAGGAAGGTGAAGCAATGATGGGAAAACCGGTTGACTTTGTCTTCATTGGCAGTTGTACTAATGGTAGAATTGAAGATTTCAGGGCTTTTGCTTCAATAGTAAAAGGAAGAAAGAAGGCAGATAATGTGACCGCATGGCTTGTTCCAGGATCACATATAGTTGAAAAGCAAATTCAGGAAGAAGGATTATTAGATATCTTCCAACAAGCTGGATTTACTTTAAGACAGCCGGGTTGTTCTGCATGTTTAGCGATGAATGATGATAAAATTCCAGCAGGAAAATATGCTGTAAGTACTTCGAACAGAAACTTCGAAGGGCGTCAGGGGCCTGGTTCCCGAACTATGCTTGCAAGTCCATTGGTCGCAGCTGCTGCCGCAGTAACCGGAGTAGTTACTGATCCGAGAACATTAATTCAATAATCAGCGAAATTTCGCATAAAGACATAAAAATGGCATACGATAAATTCAACATACTAAGAAGTTCTGCAGTTCCATTGTCAATTGAGAATGTAGATACCGATCAGATTATTCCTGCCCGCTTTTTGAAAGCTACAGAGCGTGTAGGATTCGGAGATAACCTTTTCCGCGACTGGAGATACAACTCAGACGATAGTCCGAAATCAGAATTTGTACTTAATAACCCAATTTATAATGGTAAAATTCTAGTTGGAGGAAAAAACTTTGGTTCTGGTTCATCAAGGGAACATGCTGCATGGGCAATTTACGATTATGGGTTCAGATGTGTGGTTTCCAGCTTCTTTGCAGATATTTTCAAAGGTAACTGCCTTAATATCGGAGTTTTACCAGTACAGGTTAGTCCTGAATTTGCTGATAAGATCTTCCAGGCTATTGAAGCAGACCCTAAAACAGAAATTGAAATCAACTTGCCAGAGCAAACCATTACCATACTTTCTTCCGGAGAAAGTGAATCGTTTGATATCAGCTCTTACAAAAAAAGTAATATGATCAATGGCTTTGATGACATTGATTATCTGGTGAACATTAAGCCGGAAATACAACAGTTCGCATCTAGTCTGCCGATATAAACAAAACCATTCCAATGGGAAAGAAGAAAATAGAAATAATGGATACTACACTCCGTGATGGTGAACAAACCTCAGGAGTGTCGTTTTCTCTTTCAGAAAAACTTACGATCACTCAACTCCTGCTCGAAGAACTCAGGGTAGACCGTGTTGAGGTAGCATCTGCAAGGGTGTCGGAGGGCGAGTTTGCATCAGTAAAGGCCATAATGGATTGGGCCTTAAAACATGGTCATGCCGAAAAAATTGAAGTGCTTTCATTTGTAGATCAGGGAGTTTCAATTGAATGGATGTCTAAAGCAGGAGTTAAAGTTCAAAACCTTTTAACAAAAGGCTCTTTAAACCACCTAAAGCATCAGCTGAAAAAGACTCCTGAACAGCATTTTGCTGAAATAGCTGAACTCTTTACATTAGCATCAAAACACGGCATTTCAAGCAATGTTTACCTTGAAGACTGGAGTAATGGTATGCGTAACTCTCCGGAATATGTATTCCAATATCTTGATTTTCTATCAGACCAACCGGTAAAAAGGATTATGTTACCAGATACCCTCGGCGTTTTGACTCCCAATGAAACATTTGAATTCATTAAACAAATCAAAATAAGGTATCCCAAAATCCATTTCGATTTTCATGCTCATAACGATTACGACCTTGCAAATGCTAATATTCTCGAGGGGATAAAAGCTGGAGCCGACGGACTACATTTAACCGTAAATGGTATGGGAGAGCGGGCTGGCAATGCTTCCATGGCCAGCGCTGTAGCAGCGATTAATGATTTTATGCCTGAATATGAGATCAATATTAATGAAGAAGCAATTTATACAGTTAGTAAGCTGGTAGAAACCTTTTCAGGTATCAGAATCCCTTCCAACAAACCAATTGTTGGTGATAACGTATTCACACAAACCGCAGGCATTCATGCAGATGGAGATAGTAAAAACAATCTTTATTTCAATGACCTACTTCCGGAAAGATTTGGAAGAAAACGGACCTATGCCTTAGGAAAAACCTCTGGCAAAGCTAATATTGAAAAAAATCTTCAGGAACTTGGACTCAAATTAAGTGATGAAGATCTTAAAAAAGTAACCCAGCGTGTTATTGAACTGGGTGATATGAAAGAAACAGTAACAAAGGAAGACCTCCCCTACATCATTTCTGATGTATTAAACAGTCCTTCAACCACCGATAAGGTTATTGTTGATTCTTATGTATTGACTCATTCAAAAGGATTAAGACCCTCGGCAACGATTTCTGTACGCTTTGAAGGAGAATTATTTGAAGAAAATGCTCAGGGTGATGGACAATTTGATGCCTTCATGAAAGCGCTTGGTAAAGTCTACGATAAAAAGAAGGCTTCTTTGCCGAAGTTAATAGACTATGCAGTAAGAATTGCACCCGGAAGTAATTCTGATGCACTTTGCGAAACCATTATTACCTGGGAAACATCCACTAAAAAATTCATTACCCGCGGACTTGATTCAGATCAAACCGTTTGTGCAATTAAAGCGACACAGAAAATGCTTAATATAATTTAGTTGGTTAATGTAGTTGGTTATTTGGTTGGTGGTTAGTTCTTAGTAAATTCATATTAACAAGGATAATTATCATCATTTAAAATTTTTACCATACTTAGAACCTACAACTTATAACTTACAACTTAGAACTTACAACTTATAACTTAGTACTTATAACTCAAAGAAATGAAATTAAATATCGCCCTTTTAGCCGGAGATGGAATAGGTCCCGAAGTAATTGACCAGGCTGTAAAAGTATGTAATGCCATTGCAAAGAAATTCAATCATGAGATCAGCTGGACATCTGCCCTAACAGGAGCATGTGCAATTGATGCCGTAGGCGAACCATATCCTGATTCTACTCATGAGGTATGTATGGCTGCTGATGCGGTTCTATTTGGCGCAATCGGAGATCCGAAATATGACAATGACCCGAAAGCCCCGGTACGTCCTGAACAAGGATTGTTAAAAATGCGGAAAAAACTGGGTTTATTCGCAAACGTTCGTCCAACTTTTACCTTTCCTTCATTGATAGATAACTCTCCATTAAAGAGAGAACGAATAGAAGGTACTGATCTGATTATTCTCCGTGAATTAACAGGTGGAATTTACTTTGGGGAGCGCGGAAGAAAAGATAATGGTAATACTGCATTCGATACCTGTACTTATACACGGGATGAGATCATCCGACTGGCTAAACTTGGATTTGAGATGGCCATGAAACGGTCCAAAAAATTATGCTGTGTAGATAAAGCCAATGTACTTGAAAGTTCACGTTTATGGCGCGAAACTGTCCAAGATATGGAAAAAGATTATCCTGAAGTCACAGTAAGCTATGAGTTTGTAGACGCGGTGGCTATGCGCCTTGTACAATGGCCAAGTTCTTATGATGTTATCATCACTGAAAATCTTTTCGGTGATATTTTAACGGATGAAGCATCGGTTATTTCAGGATCAATGGGATTAATGCCCTCAGCATCGATTGGAATGCATACATCCTTGTTTGAGCCTATTCACGGATCCTACCCTCAGGCTGCTGGAAAAGATATAGCAAATCCTTTAGCAACTGTACTTTCAGCTGCTATGATGTTTGAAGATGCATTCGGCTTAAAAGAGGAAGCAGAACTCATCAGGGATGTTGTCAATAAATCACTTGCTGAAGGCATAGTAACTGAGGATATAGCGGGTAAAAATAAAGCTTACAAAACTACAGAAGTCGGCGATTGGTTGGCAAAGAATATTTAATATAGAAGGCTGACAGGGTTCGGAACCCTGTCAGCCTTTCACTAAAATTATAGTTATAAAAAAATCCTACAATCCTCTAATCTTAACAATCCTATTAAAATTCGAGGTAATTATTTAGTATTACTTGCACCCTATCCCCTTTTTTATAGCTCCCAGGTTTCATATTAATCGCGATCAGTTCAATCCCATTTCTCTCCAGCAAAAGGTCTTCATAAAACCCTTTAAAAAATATCTCCTTCACAACATAAGTTTTACTGCTCCAGCCGCTTTTGAGTTGAACCCATTCAGGATAAATCATCACTGAATTCATTTTAGTTTTCATACCTAAAACCTTCGCTTCTGCCGCCGAAAGTACAAAGGCATTTCCTAATAGTTTCGCAGTATAAATATGAGAAGGATTAGCATATATATATTCAGGACTACCCGATTCAATAAGTTTACCCTCTTTCAAAATGATCATCTTATTGGCTAGGGTAAGTCCGTCTAATGGATCATGAGAAACCAGAATAATGG
>JBIIRT010000182.1:0-4614 GCA_044341405.1 Daejeonella sp.
TCTGGTTCTATATGTGTTCAAGGCTTTAGGATTTGATAATTATACCGCACAAATTTCCCTCCGTGATCCTGAAAATAAAGCGAAATATATCGGTAGCGATGAGAACTGGCAATTAGCCGAATCTGCAATCATTGAAGCAGCAGATGAAAAAGGATTAACAACTGTAATTGAACTTGGAGAAGCTGCATTTTATGGGCCAAAACTCGATTTTATGGTAAAGGATGCATTGGGAAGAAAGTGGCAGTTGGGAACCATTCAGGTAGATTATAATTTGCCTGAACGTTTTGAACTTGAATATACTGGTAGCGATAATCAGAAACACCGTCCAGTAATGATTCATAGAGCACCTTTTGGGTCACTTGAACGATTTGTGGCTGTATTGATTGAGCATTGTGCCGGCGAATTCCCCTTATGGTTAACACCTGAGCAATTTATTGTTCTTCCTATCTCTGAAAAATTTGAGGATTATGCAAAAAAAGTTTTAGAATCGCTTAATAATTCCGATATTTGCGGCTTGATTGACTTTCGTGATGAAAAAATAGGCCGTAAAATAAGAGATGCGGAAGTCAAGAAAATACCTTACATGCTCATAATAGGTGAGAAGGAAATGAATGATGGGATGGTTTCAGTTAGAAGACATGGAAAAGGTGATTTAGGTAGTATGACTATACAAGAATTTAGTAATCAATTAGTTAAAGAAATAACAATTTAAGTAAACACAAATTTGGCATTAGGAAGACCAGGCTTTAACAGGGGACCACGACCTCCGTTTAAAAAGAAAGAAGCAGAACACAAGATCAATGATTTGATCAGAGCGCCCGAAGTGCGCTTGACTGGTGATAACGTGGAAACTGGTATTTATCCGTTCAGAGAGGCCTTAGCTATGGCTATAGAACAGGATCTTGATCTAGTTGAAATTTCTCCAAATGCAGTTCCGCCCGTATGTAAAATTGTTGATTACAACAAGTTTATCTATGAGCAGAAGAAGAAAATGAAGGAAATTAAGTCCAATGCTAAACAAACGGTCATTAAAGAGATTCGTTTTGGACCTAATACCAGCGATCATGATTTTCAGTTCAAACTGAAACATGCTATCGGCTTCCTTGATAATGGTGAGAAAGTACGTGCCTATGTTCATTTTAAAGGCCGTGCAATTGTATACAAGGAGCAGGGAGAAATTCTTCTTCTTAAATTTGCTCAGGCTTTGGAGGATGTTGGTAAAGTAGAACAACTACCCAAATTGGAAGGAAAACGGATGTTTTTAACCGTGGCACCTAAACACGCAGGAAAAAGATAATTTGTCATCCGATAGCTATCGGATTTGGTGATTTGTCCATTAGGGCATATCTCAATTGACAAATTGATAAATAGAATAATTGACAAATAATAAATAGATAGAGTTATGCCAAAAATGAAAACGTGCTCCAGTGCAAAAAAGCGTTTTAAGCTTACTGGGACAGGTAAAATCAAAAGAAAGAACGCTTTCAAGAGTCACATCTTAACAAAGATGAGCAACAAACGTAAGCGTGCTTTAGGTCAGACAAGTTTAGTTTCTGACGCTGATATGGGCAACGTAAAACGTATGCTTACAATCGGCAAATAATTAACAAATTAATTTAACCAGGTATCAGGTTTTAAAGTTTCTTTAAAGGAACACCGCTTACCAAAAATCAACACAACATGCCACGTTCGGTTAACGCAGTAGCGTCAAGAAGAAGAAGAAAAAAGGTCTTAGACTTAGCCAAAGGCTATTGGGGATCAAGAAGCAAGGTTTTTACCGTTGCTAAAAACACAGTCGAGAAGGGTTTGCAATATGCTTACCGTGACCGTAAAACCAAGAAAAGAGAGTTCAGAGCTTTGTGGATCCAGCGTATCAATGCAGGTGCACGTCAGCACGGTTTATCTTATTCTGTATTAATGGGTAAATTAACTGCAAAAGGAAATGGTCTAAACCGTAAAGTTTTAGCTGACCTTGCAATGAATCACCCGGAGGCTTTTAAAGCTGTGGTTGATTCTGTAAAATAGATCTTCATTATTATAATTAAGAAAAGGGAGCCTTGCGCTCCCTTTTTTGTTGCATGCATTAATGGGGCTCGATATTGAGACAAAAAAAAGCCGCTGATTTTTGATCAGCGGCTTGATATATTAGCTAAAAGCCTTTTTTATTTTTCTTCTAACACTTTCGTTACCAGTGCTGCAGCTTCTTTCAATAGAATGGCTGAATAAACTTTTAATCCTGATTCATCAATCAGTTTCTTTGCCTCAACAGCATTAGTGCCTTGCAAACGAACAATGATTGGTACAGGAATATTCCCTATTTCCTTGTATGCATCAATTACACCCTGAGCTACACGGTCGCAGCGCACGATACCTCCAAAAATATTGATAAGAATTGCTTTTACATTCGGATCGGAAAGTATGATATTAAATCCTGCCTTTACAGTTTCAGCATTAGCAGTTCCACCTACATCAAGAAAATTTGCCGGCTCACCTCCTGCAAGTTTAATAATATCCATAGTGGCCATTGCTAGTCCGGCACCATTAACCATACATCCTACATTACCATCAAGCTTAACATAATTCAGATTTGATTTACTAGCTTCAACTTCAGTTGGATCTTCTTCACTGGTATCACGCATTTCTGCATAATCAGGGTGGCGGAATAAACCGTTGTCATCAAGATTTACTTTGGCATCAACTGCTAGAATTTTATTATCTGATGTTTTCAAAACAGGATTGATCTCAAACATTGAAGAATCAGTCCCTTCATAAGCTTTGTATAAAGCAGCAATGAACTTGATCATGTCTTTAAAAGCATCACCGCTTAGTCCTAGATTAAAAGCAATTTTACGTGCCTGAAACCCTTGAAGGCCAACCTTAGGATCAATTTCTTCTTTAAAAATAAGATGTGGGGTGTGTTCTGCTACCTCTTCAATATCCATACCACCTTCAGTAGAGTACATGATGATATTACGGCCTCTTGAACGATCGAGTAAAACGCTGATATAAAATTCCTTTGTTTCACTTTCTCCAGGATAATAAACATCTTGAGCAACTAAAACTTTACTGACCAATTTTCCTTCTGGTCCAGTTTGAGGTGTAACTAATTGCATTCCAATAATCTGTCCTGCTTTCTCTTTAACTTCTTCTAAGTTCTTTGCCAGTTTAACACCACCGCCTTTTCCTCTGCCTCCGGCATGAATTTGAGCTTTTATAACAACCCAGTCTGAATTATAATCGACTTTTAATTTCTTTGCGGCGTCAACAGCTTGTTCTGCAGTATCAGCAACAATGCCTTCCTGGACTCTGACACCAAAGCTTTTTAAAATTGCTTTACCCTGATATTCGTGAATATTCATTTACTTATTATTTGACGTAAAACTACGTTTTTATTGCTAACCTGAAAATAGTAAGGGCTCTTTTTTTTCAAAAAATAGGCTATTATTTTGATCCAAGGTAAAGATTAATAAACAATTTGCACATTTGCATATTCACAAGATTATTATTCATGCTGCAGGCTAAGGGAATACAAAAATCGTACGGTAATTTACAGATCTTAAAAGGGGTAGATCTTGAGGTAAGCAAAGCTGAAATCGTTACTATTATAGGAGCATCTGGTGCTGGTAAAAGTACTTTATTGCATATTATAGGTACTCTGGATAGCCCAGACCAGGGTAAGGTTTTGTTAAACAATATTGATGTTAATTCCCTTTCATCAAAAAAATTAAGTGCATTTAGAAATGATCACATTGGTTTTATTTTTCAGTTTCATCATCTTTTGCCTGAATTTACTGCTCTTGAAAATATTTGTATACCAGCATTCATTGCACATTATGGTAAAAAAGAATCTGAAATCAGGGCATTTGAGCTGCTTGATCTTCTTGGATTGAAAGATAGGGCAAATCATAAGCCAAATGAACTTTCTGGAGGTGAGCAACAGCGTGTAGCCGTGGCTAGAGCAATGGTTAATCGCCCCGCAATTATCCTCGCAGACGAACCGTCTGGTAATTTAGATTCTGAAAATGCTGAAAGTCTGCATCGTCTTTTTACAGACCTGAGAGATAATTTTCAACAAACCTTTATCATAGTTACTCATAATGATAACCTGGCAGCCTTGGCAGATCGTAAAGTTATGATGAAAGACGGACTGATTATTAACTATTAGTGGCATGGCAATTTTAATTACTGCAGCATCTTTCTCCTTAGCTTATAAACTTGAAAGACTATTGAATGAATCTGAAGTCTATTTTGCTGATCAAATTAAAATGCCTGCAATTCCTGGTAAAAAATTTATTCAATTACCCGATGCTTCATCAGCAATTTTTATAAGTGAACTTTTGAAATTATGCCTTGAATATAGTATAATATCTATTTATCCTTTAAAAGAATCAGAAATCAAGGAATTATTAAATGCAGATCAACTGTTTAAAGAATACGACATTAATATTATTTTTTCGAAAGAATGGATCTTGCAAAGTTGATTAAATCATTGCGAGTGTAATTGGACTATTTTTTGTATTTCTAATGATCGCGATTTTTTTACGATGTTATCATATATAATGCGTACTTGTGATTATAAAATGTAACATATTGTACCTAAACCAATTAAGAAGA
>JBIIRT010000062.1:0-16063 GCA_044341405.1 Daejeonella sp.
ATTAAAGAATCCAATTCCCCATAATTTATCGCTGAATTCGGAAGGAACCTCCCCGGTTTTTAATTTTTCATCCGGCCCCATCCATAACATATCAGTAAATGACTGTCCGGTTATTACCCATTCATCGTCTCTTAATGCTGCAGGAGAGAATTCCTTAACAGCAGTCATATGTCCAAATTTGTGGAAATAAGGCAGTCCTGCATAAAAACGGTATTCAATATCCATAATCATCCTGGCAGGTGAGAATAATGGGTGAACCGGTGAGTAAGGGAATCCCCAGCGACGAATGATTGTACATATTGGCCCTTTAACAACCTCGAAATCAGGACACTCATCCCATAAAGAGATCCGCATTTTTTGAATACCTTCCTCTGATACATAGTCGTGCGCCCAATCAATCCCGGCTGGTTCACCATGCCCCTGTCCACCTGAATAGATCTCAAGTCCATGCTCACGTTTTAAAATCATACGGGCAAGCTGTCCAGTTTGTTTGGAAAGAATTGCTGTAAAGTATTCATTTTCAATATCTAGTCCGTAACCTTCCCCAGTAACCTTAAGATCTGATTGGTAATTTGGCAATTCTGCATCCATATTACCGTAAAAAATAAGATAATGCCTTTTCTCTTTTCCCTGATTATCCGCCAGGAACAATAACTTACACAACTTTTCAGCTCCTCGTCTAACTTCTGAAAAGACCTGTGAAATTACTTCAGTCAAAACACCATCCTTTATTTCAGCAACCCGTATTTCACGTGTTAATGAAGCAGTCTGAGCTGCCTGAAAACTTAACAAAACTTCAACCGGCTCTGCTTTACGTGGAGTGCCTATTTTTTCTTCCAGACCTACAACCTTATAATATTTCCAGCCTTTAGCCCAGCTTTTCCAGGCTGCCGGAAGAGAGTCAACGGTCCCAAACTGCCCTGCTCCTACATGAGGTATTCCAAAATCTTCCTCTTCTGCCTGACTCTGAATTTCAGATATCCGGATAGAATTAGTAAGAGCCCTTGCTGTTCTGTAGTCCTTCTTTGTTAATGCCTCTTGTAGCAATTGAATTTTTTCCTGAATACTATCGGTCTGACTGGTAGTCTTGTCTGCAAATGGCGAAATAGTTTCATTTACAAAATTCTCAATAGAATTCTGGGTTTCTGCTTTAGACTTTAAAGGAAGTGTCATTCCTGCAAAACCTAAAAGACCCATACCGAGAAATTTGCGGCGTTTCATTGCATCGGAAAATTGAGTTTCAGATTCGTTACCATTAAGCTCTGTTACCTCGCCTGTTCTCTTTCCGGATAACTCATCGTGCATTTTCATTGCCGATTTAGATGGATTTAATTTCTTCATATTCATTTTATTTATTTCAAAAAGTCATTAGTAATGTATGTCTCCTTTTGATAAATTAATTATTCAAATCTAAATTCCCAATTTTTTTCGTCCATCATCAGTCAGCATATTTGAACTCCAGCCCGGATACCAGGTTTGCTCCATAATTACTTTCTTCACCCCGGGAACTTCATAGACAGCGGTCAAAATATTTTTTGAAGTGGTGGGATGCACTACATTAGATCCATATGCAAAATAAGTTCCTAGCGGACGACCCCGATGAGGCATGGCAATTAACACTTTTACTACACCCCCTCGTACGGTAACATCATACACCAAACCAAGATCAACTATGCTGATATCTGATTTATAAAACTGCGGATCCTTAACATCTCTAAGAGCCTTCCAAATTAATTCTTTTGGAATCGGGCTATCTTGTGCCTCGGCTAAACGGGCCAAACGTGTTGGGCTATCTTTTGCAATAGTATTAGACTGAAGTGAACTTGCAGAAACAAATAAAGGATTCATCAGCTCTTTTCTCAATCCTTCGATCTTCGCAGGACCATCCTTGGTATCAAAAGGAAGTGTGACATAGGCATTCTTTTGATGGAAAACAGCACCTTCCGGGATAGTTTTTACGCCTTTCGGAACAGGCATTCTTTGCCAAAACTGACCATGCCATTTGTAATAAAAGCTAGGTGAACCACCATGACTTGGCTCCTGGAATCCATCCGTATGGTGATCAAGAAAGAGACCGATAAAAGAATCTCTTGTGTCTTTGTTAAAGAAGCCAACTCCCCATATTTTATCTGCTGATTCTTCAGGTACCACGCCGAATTGAACCTTACCATCAGAATTCATCCATAACTGATCAGTAAATGATTGCCCGGTAATAACCCATTCATCATCACGTATATAGACCATATCAAATGTCTTGAGAGCAGACATATGGCCAAACTTGTGGAAATACGGCAAACCTGCATAAAAACGATATTCAATATCCATATTCATTCTGGCAGGAGAGAAAATTGGATGTACCGGTGAATATGGTAAACCCCAGCGACGAATGATGGTACAGATTGGCCCCCTAACAATTTCAAAATCAGGGCACTCCTCCCAAAGGGAAATCCTTACTTTTTGAAAATTATCCTCAGTTACATAATCATGAGCCCAATCGATACCAGCCGGTTCACCATGACCTTGTCCGCCCGAATACACCTCCAATCCATGCTCACGTTTTAAGATCAATCTGGCCAGCTGACCGGTTTGTTTAGAAAGATAGGCGGTAAAGTATTCGTTTTCAATATCCAGGCCATAGCCTTCGCCTGTAACCTTAAGATCAGATTGATAATTAGGTAGTTCTGCATCTGGGTTACCGTAAAAAATCAGGTAGCTGCGCTTTTCTTTACCCTGATTATCGGCTAGAAAGAGAAGTTTACAAATCTTTTCAGCTCCTCGTCTAATTTCAGAAAAGACCTGTGATATCACTTCTGTTAATACTCCATCCTTTATCTCTGCAACACGAATTTCACGAGCGAGTGAGGCAGTTTGGGTTGCTTGAAAGCTTAGCAAAACTTCAACAGGTTCGGCTTTACGCTGTATACCAACCTTCTCTTCCAGATTCACAACTTTATAATACTTCCAGCCCTTTGCCCAGTTCTTCCAGGCAGCCGGAAGTGAAGCAACAGTTCCAAATTGATTTGCACCAATCAATGGGGTCCCCAAGTCCTCGTGATCAGCCTGAGCCTGAAGTTCAGAAATACGAAGTGAATTTGTTAATGCCCGCGCCAGACGATAATCCTTCTTATCCCAGGCTTTCTGAAGCATCTTCATCTTATCTTCAAAACTATCCGATTGACTGGATACAGTTTCTGTCATTGAAACAGATTTTTTAACAAAATCCTCAATAGCTGTCTTTCCTTCTGCTTTAGTGCCAAGCGGTAAACTAAGTCCGGCAAGGCCCAATAAACCCATACCAAGGAATTTACGACGCTTTATTCCATCAGAATTTAGAGTTCCAGACACATTATCCGGAGTTTCTTCAGAGAAGAGTCTTTCTGAAGATGATATTCCAGAGTCTTCTTCCCTAAGAACTGATTCCGATTTAGATTGACTATTTTTTTTCACTGTTGAACTATTAAAAGCTTTTTATTATTGAACCAAAACCCGGTTTGTTAATTTTTCAACCCGATAGCTATCGGGTCTTATATCCCTAATTTTTTACGACCCTCTTCAGAGATGAAATTAGAATTCCATTCAGGATACCAGGTTTGATCCACAATAACTTTTCGAACGCCCGGTATTTCTGAAAGAGCTCCCATAATTGTTTTAGAAACAGTTCGGTGAACTACACTTGATCCCCAGATGAAGAAGCTAGATAATGGTCTTCCGCGGTGTGGCATGGTCATCAAAACCTTTACAACTCCATCATCATCCATTGAAAGATTATAAATGTATCCCAGTTCAACAATATTTACATCTGCGATATATAACTGTTGATCTTTACAGTTTTTCAAGGCATCCCACAATACCTGTTTTGAGATCTGGCCGTTTTGTGCTTCACCTTCACGAGCGAGAACGCGTTTATTTTCTTTTGCCGCTATTCCGGCAGGCAAAATAGCCTGGACGCTAGTTAGCGGACTTAATAATTCTTTTCTTAATGCTTCAATTTTAGCCGGTCCATCCGCTTCAGTAAACGCGACGGTAACATAGGCATTCTTTTGATGGAGAACAGCACCTTCAGGAACAAGCTGATTCCTTTCAAGTGGATAACGTGACCAGGTTGTTCCATGCCAGTTGTAATACAAAAGGGAATGTCCGGCATGAAGAAATTTCGGTATTTCTTCTGCAGAATGTTCTAAATACAATCCGATAAAGGAATCCTTTGAATCTTTATTATAATATCCAAATGCCTTAACACTGTGCTCGTTTGCCTTATCTATTTCACCGAATTTCAATTTCTCATCTGCTCCCATCCATAAACTTCCGGTAAAGGGCTGTCCGGTAAATACCCATTCATCATCTCTGAGAGCGGTAGAAATAAATTGTTTCACAGCTTTCATCTTACCAAACTTATGAAAGAAAGGCAATCCAGCATAGAATCGATATTCAATATCAATATTCAAACGGGAAGGATTATAGATAGGATGCAAAGCCGAATGCGGGAATCCCCAGCGTCGAACAATTGTACAAATTGGACCACGGATAATTTCATAATCCGGACATTCCCCCCAGTATTGAATTCTGACCTTCATGAAATTATCTTCAGTAACATAATCATGCGCCCAATCTATACAGGTAGTTTCACCATGACCCGGACCGCCGGCATATAATTCAACTCCATGTTCTCTTTTAACTAACATCCGTTCCAACTGTCCTGTTTGTTTGGAAAGAGAAGCAATGAAGTATTGATTTTCTATTTTTAAATGATACCCTTCGCCGCTTACTTCTAGATCAGTTGTATACTCAGGTAATTCGGCATCCGGATTACCGAAAAACACCAGATAGTTCCGTTTTTCTCCTCCCTGATTATCAGCAAGGAACATTACTTTACATAATCTTTCTGTACCTCTACGAACAACTCCATATACCTGAGAAGTTACTTCCTTAATTTGACCATTATTAATTTCTGCAACACGAATTTCTCTGGCAAGAGAAGTCACTTGTTCTGATCGGAAAGCTAATAAAACCTCTACAGGTTCAGCATTCCTTTTGATACCAGCTTTCTCTTCCAATCCAATAACCTTATAATATTTCCAGCCATTTGCCCAGGTTTTCCAGGCAGTAGGAAGAGTGGCGACAGAACCAAACTCTGACGAACCTACCAATGGTTTTCCAGGGTCTTCATCTTCAATCTGTGCCTGAATACCGGTGTTTCGCAATGAATCACTTAATGATCGAACCATTCGGTAGTCCTTTTCTGCCCATGCCTTCTCGATTAATTTTATTTTGGTTTCGAAGGTGTCTGACTGCTTTTTAAAAAGTTCAGTTTCCTCTGCGATAACCCCTTTAACAAAATCCTCAACAGCATTATTTTCACCTGCTCTAGCCCCATAAGGTAAACTCAAACCAGCTATACCTAATAAACCCATTCCCAGGAATTTTCTTCGTTTCAGTTGTCCGATTTCAGAAATATTTTTATCATCAAGAGCTTGTTCAGAATGATTTATATTTTCTGTTGCATTTCTTCCATTTGAGAATCCATCTTTTAATGAAGAGGAGGTGTTTTTCGTAGATTTTATCATAGGATAAAATTTTTATTAGGATTAAAAAAAATGGTCTAATTATAATTTAAAACACTGCCAATTAGAACAATGGGACAGGGTCTACTTAATTCAAGTTCACAAAATACCTAAACAAAAAAAAATAAAAAATTCACATCAAGAACACAATACCACTTAATTAGGGCATACCTGCTTTCGCAGGTATGCCCGGGTATTATAATGATGCATTTTAAGAAATAAGTAACCTACTGTATGATTCCTTATTTTGATTTTGATTTATCCCACCACAAACGGGTAGCTACGTTATCAGGACCGCCTAACAATACTACAGCTGCCTTAACTGCCGGGGCATTTGCAAGGAGTTCTCTATCCAGGAAGGATATTCTCCGGATCATTTTATCCGGTTCAATATCAGGATTTTGAGAACTCATCAAAGGGTAAAATTTAGGATAACCTGATCTTCTGATATTAGCCCAAGCCTCATGACTTTCTGGCCAAAGCGCAATCCATTTCTGGGTTCCAATTTGCTCACGTTGTCTCTCAACATTAGTGCTTTCAAAACTTACTGGTATGTCAGTCAAAGGTGGAGTAGGAAACACATTATTAGGTGCAACAGGTAAACTTGTACCATTAATATAAGCAGAAATGACCGGAGCACTGGTTACACCATGTTCACGTAAAGAAGTTTCAATCCCCATATCATACATCGCTTTCGCAGTTCCACCCATTGCCCAACCATTCAATGCACCCTCAGCTCTAAGGAAATAAGCTTCTGAAGCGTAGAAAATAGCTTGTGGTGTGGTAGTCATAGCTGTAGGCTGATACCTTGGACCAACCCATGAATTATTATTAACACTATTTGGAACCATATTTTGCTGAGCTACGGTCATTCCGTTTCTAACACCACGGAACTTTCCATCAGTTAATGCGGGAGCCCAAAATACTGGAAGCCTAGGGTCATTATAACCAACTAATAAGCTCTCCATAGAGGTACTCATTCTGGAACCATTTCTACCCATGAAGTTAGCTAATCCATGATTGAAATCTGCATTTGTTGCAAAATAAGCTCCATCTGAAACCTGTGTCATCACTCCGGCGGTAACTGCCTTTTCAGCTTCAGCTTTGGCTCTTGCAGGTTCTACATCCGAAATCCTTAAAGCTATACGCAGACGTAATGTATTTCCAAATCTTAACCATCTAGCATTATCTCCATTATAGACACGATCTGCTGTTGCAAATGAAGGCCTGGTTAAATTAGCACTCAGAGCCGCTGTTGCTTCATCAAGTTCTTTAAAAAAATCAAAATAGATACTTTTTTGATCATCATAAGGCACAGATTCAGCATCTATTCCAATTTTAGAATATGGAACCGGACCCCATTGGTCAGTCACGCGAAGAAAACAAAAAACTTTCCATATTCTGGCAACCGCATTCATACTTGGTTCTTTTCCACCCTTTGTTGCCTCAATAATATTAACTAATCTTGGCATTGCACCCACATAAGTTCCAGGCCAAATATCCTGCCATCTCTGTACAATTACATATCTGTGAGACTCCTGATTGGTGTTAGTACTGGCAAAATGTTGGGAATATACTCCTGGAAACAAAAGCATACTTGTTTCATTATAACCGATACCTCCTCCGCTAACTAATGCTCCAGTAAATAAAGTACGCAAATCCGGGGCTGTTAATTCCAACAAACCATCTGGTCTTTTATTTATTTCATCGAATTTTTCAGTACATCCGGTAAACATGACAATTGGTGCTAATAATAGCATCACCCTGCTGCACCATTTGATAAATAATGTTTTTTGAGTTTTCATTGTATTAAATTTATAATTAACACTAATATTTAGTTAAAAGCCAATTAGCTTTTAAAATGTTGCATTTAGGCTAAGACCAATGTTCCTTGTTGTAGGCAAGGAGTTATATTCCAAACCTCCTCTATTAGTCACTGCGGTGGCAATTTCAGGATCGTAAGGAGCATCTCTCATTAAGAACAAAAGATTTCTTCCTACAAGAGACAATCTTGCATTTTTAACAAAACCTGTTTTTTGAACCAGCTTATTTGGTACTTTGTAACCAAAGACCAATTCTCTAACCCTAAGATTAGTCGCAGAAAAAGCATAAAAATCCTTTACCGGTGTTCTGTTTCCTAGTGATTGCCAATATTGTTCACCAGTGATACGGGCAGTATTTTGCACCCCTGTAAGAGTTACAGCATCAAGTACAACACCAGTTTCTCTAAATTCAGTGGATCTTTTTGAATTACCGCTCATATCCATTGCAGCTTCTGTACCAGCTACAACTGTACCACCATTCCGGTAATCCAATAAGAAACTAAAATTAAGATTTTTAAAACTGAATGAATTGTTAACACCAAGCTGAAATCTAGGATTATAATTTCCGGCGTAAACATTTTTAGGTGAAATGAGTGGTACTCCGGTCGCACTAACCAGTCTTCTACCCTGGGCATCCCTTCTCCATTCTGCCATATACATCTTGCCAAAGGACTGACCTTCTTCCACCGTTTGTAAACTTTGTCTGTCATCCCCTAAAATAGCTGTTTTTAAGCGGGGAGATAATTCAATTACTTTATTAATATTTCTTGAGAAGTTCAAATTCACATCCCATGAAAAACTCTTAGTCCTGACTGGAGAACCCGTCAGCATTACTTCAACGCCACTGTTCCGAATTAATCCGGCATTGATATATTGTGAACTAAACAGAGTAGCATTTGGAACCGCTAATGCAATTAACTGGTTTTCAGTATCTGATCTATAATAAGTTACATCTAAACCTAAGCGATTAGTGAAAAATCTCCAGTCCAAACCTGCTTCAAAGGAAGTGGTAATTTCCGGCTTATAATTTCCAAGTGATCTTAAAGTTGGGGTATTTACTACTCCACCTGCACCAATTGTGAAATAATTATCAGTCAAATATTGCTGTCCACCGAAACCAGCTTTTGCATAAGTAGTCCTGAGCTTGCCATAAGAAATCCAACTTGGTAAATCAATCATATCAGTAATAATTGCTGTCAAACCCACTGATGGATAGAAATAAGACTGATTCTCTTTAGGAAGAGCAGAAGACCAGTCGTTTCTGGCAGTTATATCCAGATATAGATAATCTTTGAAGGATAGGGTTGAAGTACCGTATATAGACTGTACTTCTGGAGTTTGGCCAACTAGGTTTGTTGTTCTTGGATTCTTTGCATTTTGCATGAAGAAAAAGTCCAGTTTATTCAGACCATTCGCATTGGTATTTATTGATTCAAACTTGGTTTCCTGAATTGATCCTCCAATGTAACCGGTTAAATTAAAATTCCTGTTAATATCCTTTTTAAAGGAGAGTAATGCATCCACGTTCGTGAATGTCCGGTTTCCATTATAAATCTCAAAGTAGTTACCGTTTCCAGAAAGTTCATAAGAATCATTATGCATTCTGTTCTCAGTATTCTCATCAGTTCTGTCCATACTACCACGAACCATGAAGTCAAGCCAGTTATTAAACTTATACTTTGCTTGTACCAGTCCAATCATACGGCGCTTTTGTTCATAGAAAACCTGCCTGTTCATCTTCCAGTATGGATTCGATAAAAATATTGATCCTGGAAGCCAATAGCTTTGTCTGAGATTACCCAATGCATCAGTATATTCAAAATCCTGCATTTGGCTTAGTGGAATAGAAGCCGGAGAAAGATAAATACTACCTGTCACATCATTTCTTTCACCAGTAAAAGGTTTATTATCAACATCTTCAGCGATGTAGCTTAATTTAGTAAAGAATGAAAGTTTGTCTGTAATCTGATTGTCTATTTTAAAATCAACATTATGTCTGTCATAAACATGGTTTGGCAGAATACCTTTTGCATTGGTATTTCCGTAAGAGAAATAAGTTTGCATCTTATCACCCCCACCACTAATTCCAATAGTATTTGTCAAACTTGATCCATCACGGAAAAAGTTCTTTAAACGATCAGGATCTCCTTGTAAAGGTATTTGTTTACCATTCCATAAAGTTGCGGTTTGCCCGGTCATTCTAGGACCGTAACTGGTTTCAACGCTTGAATTATAAACCCCGCCTGCACCCTGTGCGTATTCTGATTGGGTTTCAGGTAAAAGAAAGGGACGGTCAATGGTAGAATTTCCGGTATAATCAACAGTAATCTTACCAGCTTTACCTTTCTTGGTTGTGATAATGATCGCACCATTTTGTCCTAAACTTCCATATAATGCAGCAGCAGAAGCTCCTTTAAGCACAGTCATTGATTCTATATCATCACTGTTCAACATACCGATACCATCACCACCATCTCTACTTCCATGCGTACCCCCTGTTCCAATCTCCCGTGTACCGTTATCCATGGGAACACCATCAATTACATATAAAGGTTGGTTAGAACCGAAGATTGAACGCTGACCACGTAAAACAACATTTGAGGAACTACCCGGACCGGTAACGTTTTTTGTGATTGTCACACCGGCGACTTTTCCAGCCAGGGAATTGATTAGATTGGTTTCTTTAGCCTGATTAAGATCCGCTGTTTTAACAGTCTGAGCAGCATAATTAAGAGACTTAGATGATCTCTCAATACCCAAAGCAGTAATAACCACCTCACCGAGCACTTGAGCATCTTCAAGCAAAGTTACTTCAATATTTGTTCTGCTATTAACAGTAACTTCCTGACTTACATAGCCGATATAGCTAAAAACCAGAACAGCATTATCCGGAGCATTCAATACAAAACTTCCCTGAACGTCGGTAGTAGTTCCAACAGAGGAGCCTTTTACACGAACACTTACTCCAGGAAGAGTCTCACCTTTTGAATCAACAACTTTACCCTTTATATCCACTAAAAGAAAGTTTGAATTTTTTAAAGCCTTTTTTTCTTTTAGAGATAACTTTTGACTGATCACAATGGTCTTATTTTCAATGCTATAATCCAATGGCTGGTCATCAAATAGAATTGCTAATGCTTCTGATAATTCAGTATCAACAATCTTGAGCGTAACCGGCTTGGCAGTTTTTAACAGATTCAAATCGTAAAAAAACACATAGCCCGTTTGTTGTTTGATTGTTGAGAAAAACTCTTCAAGAGGTGCCTGTTTACCTGTAAGAGTTACTTTCTGAGAATATCCTTTAGAATAGACATTCAACAGTGCAACTAGAATTAATATGAACGTGAGTTTCATAATCCGTCCGATTTGTTTGTAAAGCGAATTTTTTACCAGATTACCAGCCATCTGGTTTTGTTTTGTCTGATTAAGTGAATCTGAATCTAGACATACTTTTGACTGAGTATCGATAATACAATACCCCTTATTTGTAAGAGAATTCATACATTTGGTTGTTTTGTTAATAAATAATCTTTGTGCATCAATTTTTATTTAAGCTAAACAGTGACCAGAGGCGCTCCAACGCTTCTGGTTTGTTTTTTGTTCTTTCGTAGATCTTAAGGCATTACTATAACCTCCCTTCCCTCTAAACGAAAATGAACTTTTGTTTTTTCTAATACTTTAAGTACTTGTAACAGACTTAAATTTCTTTCAATTTCACCTCCAAACCTATAATTTGGAAGATCTCCTTCATAAATAACCGAAACATCATACCAGCGTTCAATCTGTCTCATCACAGTTTTTATATCCGCCTCATCAAATTGAAAATAGCCCTCTTTCCAGGCAACGGCTTCGTTAGTATCTTTCAAGTTGATCACGTCGATCTGTTCACTCAATTGAGATTGTTCTCCGGGTTTTAATAATTGAGAAATATTGGTCCGCAAATCAGATACTCTTACACTACCCTCCAGCAAAGTTGTATTGACCGTTGGTTCATCTAAATAAGCGTTGATATTAAAATGAGTACCAAGTACCTGTACGACCTGATTTCTTGTGTTTACCTCAAAGATTTTTGATTTATCATGTGATACCTCAAAGTAAGCTTCCCCCTTCAATTCAACCTGCCTTTTAGATCCATTAAATACTGTTGGAAAACGAAGCGATGAAGCAGCATTCAACCAAACTTTACTTCCATCTGGTAACACAATTTGAAATTTCCCACCTTTTGGTGTTTCAATTGTATTATATATGACAGAGACTTGCTGATCTTCTGTTAGTGGATCTTTTACTTGGTTGATGAAGGAATAAATTACTTCACCTTGTGCGGCCTTAAGAACGCTGTTACCTCCCTGATTGGCGAGAATACCATTCTTAGCATCATCTAAAATGATTTTCGAGCCATCTCCAAGAGTCAGTATTGCTTTATTTTCACCTGCCTCGATATCATTTACAGTAACTGATTCTTCTTTTTCAACATCAGAACGGGGAGATACTCTGTTAAAGGGAATATCTGTTTTAATCTTTTTCGACACCTTTTCTGCTACATATTGATGTTTCTCATCAGATTCTGACGAGAAAAAAAGACTAAAACTGATGACGGCAATAATTATTGCTGCTGCAGCAGCAAACCAGTTTTGAAAATTATTCGAGGAAGATAAAGTAGGCTCAGATATAGTATGATTAATCTGAGAGAAGATTCTTTTTTTAAGCTCCTGATCATTTTCAGCATAATCCCGGGGAATATAAATATCATTCTCCTGAGCACTATTGTACCATTGGAAAAACTCCTCGCTTTCCTCTTCACTTATGCTGTGATTAAGCCATTTTTCGGCTAATTCCTGATATCGCTCATTTGAACTTAAAGGTCTCATCAATGGGGATTTTTAATATATGTCCCCCAACTTGAACTAATCCCTTAGTACATCTGAAAATATTTTTTAATAATTTAAAGGAAAACCTGACCTAGGCCTGTTCTCAAAGATTTGAGGGCTTTTCCTATGTGGGCTTCAACAGTTTTTTCTGATATTCCGAATTCCTGAGCGATTTGCTTTTGAGAATAACCTTCTTCACGACTTGCTTTATAAACCAGGCGGCATTTTTCGGGTAGTTTTGCGACTAAAATTTCAAGTCTGGAACGTAATTCAACGAATTCAAACCAATCATCTGTTGAATTGGCTGCTGAAGGAAGTAAATTTTGACTGTGAATAGCATACTTATTGTATTGATTACGCTTGGCCAAAATCTTTATCACACGATATTTTGCTGAAACAGATAAATACGCATTGAGGTTTGAAGTAATCACAATTTCCTCCCTCCTGTTCCAAAGAGAGATAAAAATATCCTGAACAATTTCTTCAGCCTCTTCAAGCTGTCCGATCTTATTAGAGGCAACTGTGAAAATACTTTTCCAGTACCTGTTGTAAATTTCAGCAAAAGCAGATCTGTCACCTGATCTTAAAAGATCAAGTAGTTCACAATCAGAATATGCTAAATAAGTAGACATCTTGTACTAATATAATCGAAAATAATAATAAAAAATCTAATGTTTAAAATAAAAATAATCTATAAAAAAGAAGCTTTGCCATTTAAAATTCATCTTTACTTAGTGTAAAAACTACACAAATCAGATTAATACCAGTTAATTAAATCCACCAATATTCTCGTTAAAAGCATATAGGTTAAGATCTATTCAAATGGTTTAAATTTCATTACCCAATAATTTAATGCGTTAAAATATATAATCTAAAAAATATAATCTAAATCCAAATACCTTAATAACCTACCTTAGTGTTTCTTTTGATACTTTTCCTTAGCTAAGAAGCGGGATGGTTTTTTCGAACAACAGCTAGGCACAATATTCTTGGATTTCACCTTTTGAGCTTGAACAAGATCAACCTTTATTTCAGGAACAGCCTCAGAACATGAAAAAGCAAGTGAAAAAACTACTACGTATCCTACAAAATTTTTAAATAAATCAAGATATCTCATCTTTAAATACTATTTAACACATCTGAAACCCAGATTACTCATTCCTGAATCCGGAGAACTTTTCATCCGACGGGCGACACGATACCCTGAGCAATAACTGTCATTACACATAAAAGAACCTCCTCTTGAAACCCTTTTGGGAGTATAAGGCTCATCAGGATCAAAGCTATCTGCCGGACCCTGAGGGTTTTTTATTCCCTCGGGCTTGTTTGTACTCTGATAATAATCATTTCGGTAATTATCCAAACACCATTCCCAAACATTACCAGCCATATCATATAAACCGTAAGCATTGGGTGCAAATGATTTGACTGGTGCAACACCTGAGAAGGTATCAAATCCAGTATTCATATAAGGAAATTTTCCTTCCCAGGTGTTTGCTTTAGCCTTTCCTTTGTTAATATGTTCATCTCCCCAGGGATAAATTTTATTAGTTAATCCACCTCTTGATGCAAATTCCCATTCTGCTTCTGTGGGTAAACGTTTTCCAGCCCATTTGCAGTAAGCCATGGCATCATCCCAGCTAATATGAATTACAGGGAAATTCCCCTTACCATTAATGTTACTTCCTGGACCCTCAGGATGCTTCCAGCTTGCCCCTGGCATCCAGGCCCACCATTGGGAATAGTCATTCAGATCAATCTCTTTTGATGGTGGAGAAAACACCAATGATGCTGCAACAAGCAGCGACTCTTCAGGCTTAGGAGTATCGGGTGGTAATTGTTTTTTCAACTCCTCCCAGTCGGGTTTACGCTCAGCCGTTGTGATGTAGCCCGTACTTAAAATAAATTTAGCGAACTGATCATTGGTTACTTCATGCTGATCAATCCAGAACGGATCCAAAATTACTTTATGCTTCGGATACTCATCCTGGTCTGCCTGATTATTATCCGCACCCATCATGAATTCTCCTCCGGGAATAGAAACCATTCCGGCTTTGGAGGTATCCCCATTAAACTGAATCTGTTCCAGTGTAATATAGGCTAAATCTTTCCCGGTAGATTTATTGCCAGTCGAATCTGTTTTCCCATCCTGATTACAGGCATAGCAAGTAAAAAGGCACAACAAGCCTAAATAAAGATTAAAATATGTCTTTGATGATTTATAAAACTTTATCACATTAAATATCTTAAAATAACCTAATCTTAAAGTCCCCATTTCATTTCCTTCAAATCTGCTATTTTAACATAACCATCCTTTTTAACTGATCCATCCTTAGCAACTGTATATCCCTTAGGCGCTGTATCAGGCCAGGTAAGCTCCGGAACCCTGTCCTTCAATAAACTTCTTTGTTCTTTAATAATTGATTTGCTTGATGCTTTATAAGCAATATTTGTCCATTCATTCGGATCAACCTGATGATCATAAAGTTCCTCAAAATTGATAAAAGGATAATAGATATAACGGTACTTAGTTGTTCTAATGGTATAACCATCCCCTGAATTGGCCCCACCCTGTTCATTCATAAAATAAGCTGTGAATGCAGGTTTATGATCAAATCTTTCTAGTTTAAGCATAGGAAGCAAACTTTCGCCATCGCAATACTCCGGAATCTTCTCACCTGCAAGTTCAGCAAGCGTAGGAAAAATATCCATCATAGAAACCGGAACATGGGTTGAAGAGCCGGGTTTAGTGACCCCAGGTGCCATAATAAACATTGGAGCTCTAGTTGAACGTTCCCAAAGAGTGAATTTTTCCCAGTTTTCCTTTTCCCCAAAATGCATTCCATGATCAGACCATACCACTAGGATTGAATTGTTCAGATAACCTGTTTTTTCCATGCCATCCAAAAATTTACCCAGCATTGCATCGGTAAAGCTTACTGTAGCCATATAGGCTTGCAAAACCTTCTTAAGCTGATTATTATCAGTTATAAAACGATGGAGTGCTCTTCTACCATGGATAAATGCATCCTCTAAATCATCCTCTTTCATTGGCAGATCCGGAATATTAGCCAAAGGGTACATATCAAAATATTTTTGTGGTACTTCCCAGGGATCATGAGGCTTGGTCAATCCAACAGCTAAAAACAAGGGCTTATCATGTTTCTGGGCCAGCTCATGATTAGCCCATTCTGTAATTTGAAAATCGGCCATGTAATCATCATCAAATTTCATTGGGCCCCAGGTAAAATATTCTGGCTGTATACCCTTGAAATTTTTTGGAGAAATTATCTCCTCAGGTGCTCTAACCTGAAATGGAACCGGAATTCTTAGACCAGGATAATAAAAATCCCATCCTTTAGCTTCAGATTGGTTTATTGTTGATCGAGGAGGCGATAACGTATGATAGATCTTACCCCCCGCAAGTGTTTTATAGCCCTTTTCCTTAAAAAACTGTTCCATAGTAAGCAAGGTGCTTAGTGCAGGAACTTTACGCCATTCAGGATGTTTCCAACCTGTAACACCAGACCTTGCCGGACTTACACCTGTCATGATTGATACTCTTGATGGCGCACAGGCAGGTGATGGAATATGAGCATTCGTAAAAGACATGGACATTTTCCTCAATCGATCGAAATTTGGAGTTTTCAATCCGGGAACTCCTCCTAAACCTGCAGGATTTATCCAATCGTTCAAATCATCTATCGCCAGGAAAATAATATTGGGTTTTGTACCCTTGACCTGAGGCTGGGCCTGAGTAACTGAAGAATATATGAGAATAACAAAAGTGACACCCAAAAAGAGTGAAACT
>JBIIRT010000063.1:0-16040 GCA_044341405.1 Daejeonella sp.
AGATTGATGTACATAATCCATCTGATCTACCTGATCCGAGTAAACTTGAACATGTAGAGGAGCCGTATATCAAGGCAAATATTATCACTAAATCAGAATTTGTAGGTCCTATCATGTCGCTCTGTATTCAGAAACGTGGCACCATTATTAATCAATCATATCTTACTTCAGATCGTGTTGAGCTTATTTTTGAGATGCCAATGGGTGAAATTGTTTTTGATTTTTATGATCGTTTAAAAACAATTTCTAAAGGTTATGCCTCTTTCGATTATCATCAAATTGGTTATCGACAATCTGACCTGGTACGTTTAGATATCCTCTTAAACAGTGAACCAGTTGATGCTCTATCTTCTTTAATTCACAGAACAAACTCGTACAACTTCGGTAAAAAAATCTGTGAAAAATTACGGGAATTGATTCCGCGTCAACAGTTCGAGATTATTATACAGGCATCTATAGGAGCAAAAATTATTGCCCGTGAAACTGTAAAAGCACTGCGAAAAGATGTTACAGCGAAATGCTACGGAGGTGATATTTCGAGAAAACGGAAGCTGCTTGAAAAGCAGAAAAAAGGCAAGAAGCGTATGAGACAAGTTGGTAATGTTGAAATACCGCAGACAGCCTTTATGGCGGTACTTAAATTAGATTAATTTCAACCTTTTGCAATCCGCGAATTGCAAAATAAAAATGTTCATAAAAAATTAAATGTTTTTAAAAACAATATTTCAATAATAATGCAGCTACTGGACGGAAAATTTGTTTCAGATAAATTTAAAGAAAGAATAGCGATTGAGGCCGCAGAAGTTTTAATAAAAACTGGCAGAAAACCTCATCTAGTAGCTATACTGGTCGGGCATGATGGTGGCTCAGAAACTTATGTTGCCAGTAAAATTAAAAATTGCGAAATGGTAGGTTTCAATTCAACGTTGTACCGTTATGAGAATACAATTACTGAAGATGAATTACTATTAAAAATTGATGCAATAAACAAGGATCCTGAAACGGATGGCATACTCGTACAACTACCTTTGCCAAAGCATATCTCTGCAGATAAAGTCACTGAAAAAATTTCACCTGAGAAAGATGTAGATGGTTTCCATCCGGTTAATCTGGGCAGGATGCAGAGAAACCTTCCCTCCTTTTTACCGGCAACTCCATACGGTATTCTTCTTATGCTTCAAGAATACGGAATCAATACTGCCGGCAAACATTGTGTGGTGGTTGGTAGAAGCAATATTGTGGGAGCACCTATGAGCATATTAATGTCAAGGAATACAAAACCAGGAAATTGCACAGTCACCATTTGCCATAGCAAAACACCAGACATTAAAAAATTTAGTCTTGATGCCGACATACTTATCGTAGCAATAGGTAAAAAGAACTTCATAACCGCCGACATGGTAAAACAAGGTGCTATTGTGATTGATGTAGGTATGAATCGTGAGAGCTCTTCAGAAACCAAATCAGGCTATAAACTCTATGGTGATGTAGATTTTAAAAATGTAGCACCTAAGTGCTCCTGGATTACCCCCGTTCCAGGTGGTGTAGGTTTAATGACCATCGTAGGCTTACTTAAAAATACCCTTTCCTCGGCTAAAAAAGAAGTTTATTAAATATACTCACTAGTATTTTTTATCACACCTGAAAAATATCTATATAAATAGATCATAAAGTTACCAGAGTTTCCACCAGGGTTTTGGAATACCTATGTAAAGTCCGTCTTCTCTAAGTTGAATTGGATAGGTTTCAATATAATTACCCTGCCCCTCAGCACCACGACCTGTTTTGATATCAAATTCATGCCTGTGATAAGGACATACAATATTGCCGTTGACGCACCAACCCTTACTCAGATCAGCACCGGCATGGGGGCATTTATTCTGTACAGCATAAAAGTCATTTCCGATTTTCAATATGCACAATTTTAGTCCGGATACCTCAACAGATCTGATAAAATCATTAGAAGAAGTAACATTAAAAGGGTATACATTAATCCAGTTCATAAATTTATGTGCATTGTCAGAAATTTGTATCTATCATTTTTCCTCAAGCTTGATCTATTAAACTTAAGTATATTTGCACTCTAAATTACAAAATGGCACATCAAATTCCACCCGACGGCAGCTTTTTACCATTAATGGAAGATTTTTATACCATTCAGGGTGAAGGATTTCATTCAGGAAAGGCAGCTTATTTTATTAGACTAGGCGGATGTGATGTTGGTTGTCACTGGTGCGATGTGAAAGAAAGTTGGAATGCAGAGATGCATCCATTGACAGAAACTGATCAAATTATACGAAATGCTGAAAAATATCCTGGAAAAGCTGTAGTTGTTACAGGAGGTGAACCATTAATCTATAATCTGGATTACCTTACACTTGAACTTCAAAAAAGAGGAATTAAAACTTTTATCGAAACATCAGGCGCCTATCCCCTGTCAGGTACATGGGACTGGATTTGTCTTTCACCAAAAAAATTCAAAGCTCCTCGTCCGGATATAGCTCCACTAGCCGGAGAATTAAAAGTGATCGTCTTCAATAAAAGTGATTTCAACTGGGCAGAAGAATATGCTGATACGGTTTCTAAAGATTGTAAACTTTATCTGCAACCAGAATGGTCTAAATCTGCAGACATGATCCCATTAATTATTGATTATGTTATGCAAAATCCAAAATGGGAAATTTCATTACAAACTCATAAATATCTCAATATCCCTTAACTTTGTTGACCTTAGAAAATAAATTAAATAAGCATGGTAGATCACGATTCGTTTTACTAATCAATTTATTAGCTACTTAGTTACGAATATTTTCTACCTTCATACCAAAGGATTTCTGAGCAGGATGAAAATTTTACTGATAGTTTTAGTTCTTATACCTAGTATTTGTTTCTCACAAAAGCAAAGCACCTCCTCAGTAAAGCAGGCTCAAAAATCTTACAATCTTGCTAATCAATACTTAAGTTACAAATTATATGATAAGGCAATAGTTGAACTTAATCAAGCCGTAAATCTTGACAAAAGCTTTATTTCTGCCTATCAACAACTTGGTGATATTTATCGACTATCAGGTAATTATAATAAAGCGCTGATCAGCTATAAGAAAGTACTTGAATTAAATCCGGAATTCTTACCACTTACCTATTTTGGTATTGCAGAAAGCGAGTTAAACACTGGCAATTATACCGATGCATATGAACATTTCAATAAATATCTTAGCTATCCTGGATTGAGTGTTGAGAGCAAAAAAAAAACAATAAAATACATTGCTGATTGTACTTTTAGTCTCCAGGCTATAAAAAATCCTATAAGTTTTAAACCAATTAATCTTGGTCCCGGAATTAATTCTAAAGAGGAAGAATATCTTCCGGTAATCACTGCAGATGAAAAAATGATCATTTTCACACGGCAGATGAATAGAAATGAAGACTTCTACAAAAGTGTCAAACGCGACAGCATATGGTTACAAGCAGAATATCTAAGCAAAGAAATTAATACTTACAACTATAATGAAGGGGCACAATGTATTTCACCGGATGGTAATTACTTATTCTTTACCGGATGTAACCGTCCGGATGGTTTAGGAAGATGTGATATCTACATTTCAAAATTGGAAGGTAGCGGCTGGAGTAAGCCTTTTAATATAGGAGCTCCAATAAACACTCCCGGATGGGAATCCCAGCCTTCCATTAGCGCTGATGGCAAAACCTTATACTTTGTCAGTACACGTAATGGCGGATTTGGAGGATATGATATATGGAAATCTGATCTTAATGATGATGGATCTTGGAATACGCCTGTTAATCTTGGGCCAGATATTAATACAATATACGATGAACAATCTCCATTTATTCATGCCGATGATGAAAGTCTCTATTTTTCATCAAATGGTTGGCCCGGCTTTGGGAATAAAGATCTTTTTATAAGTCGGAAAGTATTTCAGGATGAAATTCAAACGGGCTGGAAAAAACCTCAGAATTTGGGCTATCCCATTAATACTTTCGGAGAAGAAAGCGGATTAAGTATTAGTAGTAATGGTAAGCTTGGATTTTTTTCAACTAACCAGATAGGAGGATTTGGCGGACTTGACATTTATTCATTTGAGTTACCTGAAAATTTGAGACCCAATTTAGTAACCTACGTAAAAGGCCTTGTTTTTGACATCAATACGAAAGAAATCCTCGATGCAAAAATTGAAATTATAAACCTTAAAGATGGAAAGGCCATTTTTGATGATATAGCAGATCCTGAAACCGGAGAATTTATGGCCACAATGATGTCTGGTAAATCTTTTGGATTAAATGTTTCAAAAGATGGCTACCTCTTCTATTCGGAAAATTTCACGCCAGACTTGAATCAGATTCATAAACCATTTATTATTGAAATCCCTTTGAAAAAAATTGAGATTGGAGGACTGGTGATTCTCAATAATATCTTTTTTGAAAGTGGAAAATTCAATCTTTTGCCCGAATCTAAAATTGAATTACAGCAATTAATCCGATTCATGAAAGATAATCCTTCAGTATCTATTGAAATTGGTGGTCATACAGACGATATTGGCGATGAGAAATCAAATATAGAACTTTCCGAAAGCCGTGCCCGTACTGTTTATGAGTATTTAATAGGTAATCAAATTAATTCAAAGAGTATAACTTATAAGGGTTACGGTGAAGAACTCCCAATAAATAATAATACAACTGAGGATAGCAGAAAAAATAATAGAAGAATAGAATTTAAAATCACAAATAAATAAAATGGAACAAAATTTCAAAAATCACACACGTTATATCACAGGCTATCACAGAGTGCTAGCCTTCTTTTTAGTTTCAGGATTGATTGGATCAGCAATAAATCTATTTGAATCAATGGGTACTGATAATTTATACTCTGCAAGTCTTGTGGTACTTTTATTCATGTGTTGTATATTGCTTTATGCGTATGTTCGAATTTTCCCTTTAAAAGCTCAGGATAGGGCTATTCGGGCTGAAGAAAATTTCAGACACTATATCCTAAGTGGCAAACCTCTTCCTGCAGGATTACGTGTAGGTCAGGTTGTCGCCTTACGTTTTGCTTCTGATGAAGAATTTTTGGAACTGGCTGAAAAAGCAACAAAAGATAATCTGAGCAATAAGGATATTAAATTGCTAATTAAAAATTGGAAGCCGGATTATCATAGAGTTTAATACTGTTACTCATTTCAATGGTTTATGCTCTTAAAATTATTATCTTATGATATTATTTCTATACATTGAGAATCCCTAATCAATGAGTTTTGAATTTGAATATCAAAAAAAGATTATATAATTTTTGACTATTGTGCAAAACGAATTTTAACAGATTCAATAGGCAATCATTTGTATATTAGTCTATTAGTTCAAAAAAAAGTGTATTTTAAATATTTAGCTAGAAAAATCAAACTATAGTACAACGATGAAACATTTTTTAATTCTATTTATTCTCCTTTCATCTTTTCAGGTTATGGCTCAGTATCCTGAGGCTAGAATTTCAAACGGAGAAATTGAAGCCATAATATATTTGCCTGATGCAAAATCTGGATTTTATCGTGGTACACGATTTGACTGGGCAGGAGTAATTCCAAGCCTGAAATATAAAGGGCATGAATACTTTGGCGAATGGTATGCAGAACATGATCCAAAAAGGCATGATGCAATTACCGGGCCTGTAGAAGCCTTTGATCCAATTGATTATGATTCTGCTGCTCCGGGTGAAACTTTTATCAAAATTGGAATTGGAACAATTAAAAAAATCAATAATACCCCATACAGATTCAATGCTCCTTTCGAATTGGTAGATTCAGGTGTTTGGAAAGTGATCAAAAAAAAGGACCGGGTAATTTTTACACATGAACTGAATGACGGCAAAGGGCATTCCTATACCTACACTAAAACAGTTAGGTTACTAAAAGGAAAGCCGGAACTAATCTTAGAACATAGCTTAAAGAATACCGGACAAAAAACTATTAACACGAGTGTTTTCAATCATAATTTCTTTGTAATCGATAAGCAAACAACAGGATCTGATTTTATAATTAGCCTTCCTTTCAAAATTGATAATAAACCTAGTGGCAAAGCTCTGATGGATTTTACTGAAAATAAAATGACTTATTTAAGAGATCTGAAAAAAGGAGAAAGTACCATGGAATACCCTACCGGATATTCTGGCGATAAGGTTGAAGATTATGATTTTAGAGTTGAGAATAAGAAAACTGGTGCCGGAGTAAGAATAACCTCCGACAGAGCCTTGTCAAAATTTATGTATTGGTCGGTTTCGACTACATTAAGTCCTGAACCGTATACTAAAGTTGATGCAGCTCCCGGTAAGGAATTCACTTGGGCAATCAAATATCAGTTCTATAATACAGAAAAATAGTTTCAGCTTAAATTATGATAAATAGAAGAACTTTCCTTAAATCATCAGGAATTATCACATTAAGTGGTGTTTTACCAGTATGGGGTAGAGAGATAAATAATTTACCAGCTCTCAAATATCCGCCATTCGGACTGCAGGTCTATACCTTATCAAGTATTATCAATGCCCCTGGAGCAGATACCCGAAAGGTGCTAAAGCAAATTGCTGATATGGGAATTCGTGAACTTGAGACAGCAACCGGCGCAAACGGACTCTATTACAGACATTCTGCGAGAGATTTTGCAGCTATGGTAAACGATCTAGGCTTAAAATGGATTGGTAATCATGTGGGTGGTTTACCTCGTAATTCACAAGTAGCTACTGGCTCAAGAAATTTGAGGGATAATTTACAACAAATTGTTGATGAGGCTGCAGAGGGTGGCTGCGGATGGGTAATTTGTTCAAGTTCTTCAATTAATAGTCTTGATGAAATCAAAAGAACAACTGAAATCTTTGTTAAAGCCGGCGATTTAGCATCAAAAAATAAAATGAAATTTGCCTACCATAACCATCAGTCAGAATTTACAGCGATAGAAGGTATCTCTGCGTTCGACTATGTTTTGGGCAATACCGATAAAAATAAAGTCTTTATGGAATTGGATCTTGCCTGGGCAACAGCTGCAGGAATGGACCCAGTGGAATTATTTAAAAAATACCCGAATAGATTCCCACTATGGCATGTGAAAGACTTGGACAAAACCACAGGCAGGCCATGCCCGGTAGGAAATGGCAAGGTAGATTTCAAACATATCTTTGAAAACTCAAAACTTTCGGGTGTAAAACATGCGTTTATTGAGCAGGATGGTGCAAAGACAATCGATGATCCGGCATCAAGTGTAAACTGGCTTAAAACTAATATTTATTAGAATTGCTAAATGTTTTGACTTGCTTTAACCCAGAAAACGATTATCGTTCAATTTTGAAAAATTAAATGATCGCTTGTCTTATCCTGATTAATTTAACAAGCAGATCTTCTAGATTATCGAGATGAAGCATGTTTGCGCCATCCGATTTCGCATTCTGGGGATCAGGATGTGTTTCAATAAATAATCCATCTGAACCGACTGCTATAGCTGCTTTAGCTATAGTTTCAATCAGGGCAGGCTTGCCACCGGTTACTCCGGATGACTGATTAGGTTGTTGCAAAGAATGAGTACAGTCCATCACCACAGGAACACCGAATGATTTCATTTCTGGTATTCCTCTGAAATCAACAATCATATCTTGGTATCCAAACGTATTACCCCGATCAGTAAGCATCACATTAGCATTGCCAGAATCCTGAACCTTATCCACTGCAAAGCGCATTGCTCCTGCTGAAAGAAACTGACCTTTCTTGATATTAACAATTTTGCCTGTTACTGCAGCAGCTATAAGCAGATCAGTTTGACGACATAAAAAAGCCGGAATTTGTAATACATCCACATATTCTGCGGCCATTGCTGCCTCCTGACTTTCATGAATATCGGTAACCGTAGGGATAGCAAATTCACGACTTACCTTCGATAAAATTTTAAGTGCCTTTTCATCACCTATACCAGTAAAAGAATCCAATCGTGAACGGTTGGCCTTACGGTAGGAACCCTTAAAAATTAATGGTATAGCTAATTTATCACTAATACTCACAATTCGTTCGGCAATTCTGAGAGCCATATCTTCACTCTCTATTGCGCAAGGACCTGCCATCAGGAAAAAATTGCCCGAGCTAGTATGTTTTATTTGTGGTATATCTTTTAACATTAGTTACCTAATTCTGATATGAATTTAATTCGCATTAATTGCACCTCCTCAGGAGTATAATCATCTGTGCCAAGCTCAGCAATAGCACTGTCGATAGAATCTGTTTCCGTAGACCTGAAATAATCAAAAACTTCTTCCTGACGATCCTCTTCTATCATTTCATCAATGTAGTAATTGAGATTTAATTTTGTGCCTGAGTTAACAATGGTTTCCAACTCTTTTAAAATATCATCATAGCTAATTCCTTTGGCTGATGCTATATCTTCCAGAGCAATTTGCCTGTCAATATTTTGTATAATTGAGACTTTTAAAGCAGACTTATTGGCAGCACTCTTTATCACAAGGTCAACTGGACGTTCTATATCATTATCCTCAACATATTTCTTTATAAGTTCTATAAATGGCTGCCCAAATTTAAGGGCTTTGCCAGAACCTACACCATGTATCTGTTTCAGCTCATCAACAGATACAGGATAATGAATACACATTTCATCCAATGAAGGATCTTGGAATACAATAAATGGTGGTATATTCTTCTGCTTCGCTATTTTTTTGCGAAGGTCTTTGAGCATCTGTAAAAGAAGAGTATCCAAAGCCCCAACTTGTTGCTGAGACTCTTCAACCTCATCCTCTGCTTCATCCATCAAATAATTTAGTATAAACTTTAATGAATGTGGATTTTCAATGAATGAAGTGCCAGCCTTAGTGAGTTTTAGTAAACCATAATTATCAATATCCTTTTGAACGTAATTATTAAGAACAGCTTGTCTTAACAATGATTTCCAAATAATTTCCCCCTGATCCTTACCTGATCCAAACAGTTTATGTTTACCATGTCCATAAGAAGAAACCTGAGCATTTTCGATTCCCATCATCATATTGATGAAATACTGATCATCAAACTTTTCACCTAATTCTTTGATTAAGGTTAAGACATTGAGCAAAGGAATTTCTGCATCAAAATACTTTTTAGTGTGGCGGCAATTATCACACATGTTATTACATCCTGTTTCATTAAAATTCTCGCCAAAATAATGCAGAATTTGTTTACGCCTGCAAACAGATGATTCGGCATAATCAATTACTTCCTTTAATATTTGAGTACCAATTTCCCTTTCAGAAACCGGTTTATCTTTCATAAATTTCGTTAATTTATCAATGTCTTTCTGTGAATAAAAAGCCAGACAAATACCTTCACCACCATCACGGCCTGATCGACCTGTCTCCTGATAATAACCTTCCATACTTTTAGGTATGTCATGATGAATAACATACCGAACATCCGGTTTATCAATACCCATACCAAAAGCAATAGTTGCAACAATCACATCCACATCTTCCATCAGAAAATTATCCTGAGTCTCAGCCCTTGTTTTCGGATCTAGACCTGCATGATATGGAAGAGCTTTAATACCATTAAGTTTTAAGGCTTCAGCTACTTCTTCAACTTTTTTCCGGCTTAAGCAATAAACGATTCCCGATTTCCCGGAATTCATTTTAGCATATCTTACGATTTCTTTAATTACATTTCTTTTAGCACGTACTTCATAGAATAAATTAGGTCTGTTGAAGGATGATTTAAAAAGTGCAGCATTATTCATTTGTAGATTCTTCTGAATATCCTGCTGAACCTTAGGAGTTGCTGTAGCTGTCAGTGCGATAATTGGAATATGATCACCTATGTTATCAATTACCTGACGAATTCTTCTATACTCCGGTCTGAAATCGTGTCCCCACTCTGAAATACAATGAGCCTCATCAACAGCCACGAACGAAATGGAAATACCTCTTAAAAATTCTACATTTTCAGGTTTGGTTAGTGACTCGGGGGCTACATAGAGTAATTTAGTTTCTCCATTGGTTACATCCTCTTTAACACGGCTGATTTCAGATTTATTTAAGGAAGAATTTAAAAAATGCGCAATACTGTCAGTACCCCCAAAGGCCCTTAACTGGTCAACCTGATTTTTCATCAGAGCTATCAATGGTGATATGACAATAGCTGTACCCTCACTCATAAGAGCCGGCAATTGGTAACAAATTGATTTACCACCACCTGTTGGCATAATAACAAAAGTATCCTTCTTTTGAAGAATACTGGTTATAATTGCCTCCTGATCGCCTTTAAAGTTATCAAAGCCAAAAAAATTCTGTAAATTATCAAACAAGGATTTATTTATTTCCATTGTCTGTGAGGAAAAAATTGAATATGAATCATAATAATACTCAAAATAACATATTTTTGGGATTAATTATTTATTTATTTTAAAAAAATATCATTGAAAAGCAATGTTGAAATATTAGAAATTGCAAGAAAAACACTTCAAATTGAAGCTGAAAGTGTAAAAAGACTTGCAACTCAACTAAATGATAATTTTCCGGAATTAGTACATCAAATTCTGTACCTAAAATCCAGAGTTATAGTAACTGGCATTGGAAAAAGTGCAATAATTGCACAAAAGATAGTTGCTACTTTCAATTCAACCGGCACCCCTTCAATTTTTATGCATGCGGCAGATGCTATACACGGTGATCTGGGAATGATTCAGAAAGATGATTTGGTGATATGCATTTCAAAAAGTGGCAATACCCCCGAAATAAAGGTTTTAGTTCCATTATTAAAACAAGGTGGCAATAAACTGGTTGGAATGGTTGGAGATAAAAATTCGTTTTTAGGTTTGCAAGCTGACTGGATTTTGGACACTTCGGTTGAGCAGGAAGCATGCCCTCATAATCTGGCACCAACCAGTAGCACCACTGCTCAATTGGCAATGGGTGACGCACTGGCAGTCTGTTTACTTGAATGCCGAGAATTTAGCAGTGCTGATTTTGCCAAATACCATCCGGGTGGAGCATTGGGTAAGCGACTTTATCTTAAAGTATCAGACCTTGCCGCCCAAAATGAAAAACCCACAGTGCCTTCACATGCCACTGTCAGGGAAGTGATAATCGAAATAACTAAGAATCGTCTGGGAGCTGTTGCGGTAGTTGATCATGGAGTTCTAAAAGGAATAATTACAGATGGCGACATACGGCGAATGTTGAATAAAAACAGTACCATTGACAGTCTGAATGCAGCAGATATAATGACAATTGCACCAAAATTTATTGACAAAAATGAACTCGCTGTCAATGCATTGCAACTATTAAGGGAAAATAATATTACTCAGGTACTTGTAGGCACTGACACAAAATTTGAAGGCTTTGTCCATCTTCACGATCTTTTGAAAGAAGGAATCATTTAAAAGCATTTAATCAATATGAAAAATAATTATGCCCTGATAATGGCAGGAGGAATTGGCAGCAGATTTTGGCCAATTAGTCGGACTGCCCACCCAAAACAATTTATTGACATATTAGGTTCAGGAAAAACACTCATACAACAAACTTACGATCGATTTTTAAAGATTGTACCTAAAGACAATATTTTTATACTGACCAATGAATCTTATATCCAGCTGGTAAAAGAACAACTTCCTGATTTGAATGATGCTCAAATACTTGCAGAACCAATTATGCGTAACACAGCTCCGTGTATTGCATACGGAAGTCATAAGATATTAAAATTAAACCCTGAGGCTTGCATTGTTGTTGCACCTTCAGATCATCTTATCTTGGATTCGGAAGAATTTACCAAGTGTATACAAAAATCTTTGGAAACAGCTTCAAAGCATGATTGCCTCATCTCACTTGGCATAAAGCCTTCTAGACCTGATACTGGATATGGTTATATACAGTATAATACGAAGAAAATAGATGATGATTTTTTTAAGGTTAAAACGTTTACCGAAAAGCCAAATAAAGAATTAGCCAAAACTTTTGTTCAAAGTGGAGATTTTTTATGGAATGCAGGAATATTTGTCTGGTCGGTACAAAGTATTCTCAATTCATTTAAAAATCATCTGCCAGAAATGAACGATATCTTTAAGGAAGGAGAATCCGTTTACAATACAAAAGATGAGCAGGAATTCGTGCATGCTGCATTTTCTCAATGCACCAACATCTCCATTGATTATGGAATAATGGAAAAAGCTGAAAATGTATATGTGTTACCCTCAGAATTTGGCTGGTCAGATCTTGGAAACTGGGCGTCTGTTTATGATCTATCGGAGAAAGATTATGTTGGAAATGCGGTAATTCCTTCAGAAATGGTCATTATGTACGATTCATCAAATTGTATGGTTAACGTTCCAAAAGGTAAGCTGGTTATTATGCAAGGTTTACACGACTTCATTGTAGTAGAATCCAACAATACATTATTAATTTGTCCGCGAAGTGAGGAACAAGAAATTAAACAAATTGTTGGTGATGTAAAACAAAGATTTGGATCAGAGTTTATTTAAGGGTTAACCTTTGTCTCACTGCTTCATATAGCAGAATACCTGCAGATACTGAAACATTTAATGACTCTATTTCACCGTACATTGGGATCTTTGCAAGATGATCAGATATCCTGATCAGGTCAACAGAAATACCACTTTCTTCAGAACCCATAACAATTGCTGTTGGAGCTGTATAATCAGGCTGATAAAGATAATCATCGGTTTTTTCTGTACAGGCAATCAGCTGTAATCCAGATTCCTGCAAAAATTTTGCTGTTTTAAATAAACTATCATGCCTGCATACTGGAATCTTATATAATGCTCCAACAGAGGTTTTTATAGCGTCTGGATTGATTTGTGCTGATCCTTTGGCCGGAACTATCAAGGCATGAACTCCTGCACATTCTGCAGTACGGGCAATTGCACCAAAATTTCTAACATCGGTAATTCCGTCCAAAATTAAGATTAGAGGCACCTCTCCTTTCTCGTAAATACCGGGAATTATATTTTCAATTTTATCATAACTTATGGGTGAAATAAATGCCACGGCACCCTGATGGTTCTTTGTTGTTAAACGATTCAACTTCTCAATTGGCACCAGTTGAAAGCCTATCTCCTGTTCATTTATTAATGTGCGAAGTTCTAAAATTATACCACCTGTAAGTCCCCTTTGAAGGTATAAACTCTCTATTTCCTTGCCACTCTTTATTGCCTCAATAATCGCCCTGATTCCAAATACCATTTGATTAGACTCTCGGCTATCATGGTCACGCTTTCTTTTAAAAGAGTTAGAGTTCATTTTTATTGATTAGAGTAAAAGACGAAGTTAGATATTATTTCCATTCTGGTATTAATGACTTAATTTAATTGATTTAATTTAAAGTTTATCAACATCCAAAGAAGTTATTAACAATGCAAATAATGACCACTAGGCCATATTATTAGTGATATAAATAATTTATAAACAATTTATGTTAACAAAAAATCAATAAAAAGTGCTTAAAGTAAATAGTGTCAAATACAAAAAAAAACGGTGTGAAAAACTAAAAATATTACACTTCAATTTTTGTATATTTTTGTTGTTATGAGTTTAGAAAAGGATCAGGATTTTAACAAAAGCAGTAAAAACACAATTTCTACTGAGCGTCGTAACAGGTTATCCACTATTGCAAGCGGTTTGGGTAAATTACCCCCACAGGCGCTTGATCTAGAAGAGGCTGTTCTAGGTGCCCTGATGTTAGAAAAAGATGCACTCTCCGCTGTAATAGACATTTTAAAGCCTGATGTTTTCTACAAAGACAGCCATCAGAAAATATTTGAAGCCATACAGGCACTTTTCCAAAGATCTTCACCAGTTGATATATTGACAGTCACAGCCCAGCTACGTCAGCAAGGCGACCTAGAAATGATTGGTGGGGCATACTATATCACTGAACTTACTAATCGTGTGGCTTCTGCGGCAAACATTGAATATCACGCCAGAATTATATCCCAGAAATTTATACAAAGAGAGTTAATCAGGATTTCAACAGAAATTATAAGTAATGCCTATGAGGATACCACTGATATCTTTGACCTGCTTGACCATGCTGAAAAAAACCTCTTTGATATTGCCCAGAACAACCTAAGGAGAGATTCCAGAAAGATGGACGATATTATCAGAGAGTCACTCGATAATTTGGAAAAAATTAAAGATAAGGTTGATGGTCTAACCGGTGTTCCTTCAGGTTTTACTGCGCTTGACCGTATAACCTCTGGATGGCAACCTTCTGATCTGGTAATCATTGCGGCAAGGCCTGCAATGGGAAAAACAGCCTTTGTTTTGAGTTGTGCTCGCAATGCAGCAGTACAATTCAATAAACCTGTGGTTTTTTTCTCCCTAGAGATGTCATCCGTTCAATTAGTTAACCGTTTGATTTCCGGAGAGACCGAAATAGAACAGGAAAAAATCAAAAGAGGACATTTAGCGGAATGGGAATGGCAAAAACTTCATTCTAAAATAGGAACACTCACAGAAGCACCTTTATTTATTGATGACACTCCTGCTCTTAATATTTTCGAATTTAGAGCAAAATGCAGACGATTAAAAGCTCAATATGATATCCAAATGATCATTATTGACTACCTGCAACTTATGCATGGAAAAAGTGATGGAAAAGGCGGCAATCGGGAACAGGAAATTGGCAGTATTTCAAGGGCTTTAAAATCTGTAGCCAAAGAACTAAACGTACCAGTGATCGCTTTATCACAATTGAGCCGGGCAGTAGAAACCAGACCAGGAGCAGCTAAAAAGCCTATGTTATCTGATCTACGTGAGTCGGGATCTATTGAACAGGATGCTGATATGGTACTTTTCCTGTATCGTCCGGAATATTACGGATTAACTGAAGACGAACAAGGAAGATCAACCATTGGCATAGGTGAAGTGATTGTTGCTAAGCATAGAAATGGAGAAACAGGAACAGTTCCCTTGAGATTTGTTGGAAAATATGTAAAATTCGTTGATCTTGAAGAAGATTTCAGTAATTCTTCTTCTACTAATCCCAATCCCTTTGCAGGAATAAGTCCTTCACAGGATTTCGAGAAACCAAATAATTTTATAATTCGTCCTTCCCGAATGGATGATTTAGATGATGAACAACTTTTTTAATATCCGGAGTATTGATTACAAAAATAAACCCAACAATACTGCGGCGAATAATATCAGTGGTGTTTTAATTTTTGTGAATACCAGCAGTAGAAAGGTTAATAAAATCAGGACCACTGACAGGTAGTTTATTCCTACAGGATGAATCAATAACAAAAATGCGGCGCCCATAAAGCCTACCGAAACTGCGTTTATACCTGATAAAGAATTTTTAATTCTGGTTATTTTCTTCAAATCATTCCAAAAAGGGACAATAAATAAAATCAGAATTAAACCTGGAAGATTAATTCCAAGAACAGCAATTATACTACCCATAATCTGTCCATAAACACTTGCTCCCGAATTTTTCATAGTCATTCCGCCAACAAAGGAAGTAAAAGAAAAAGTAGGTCCAGGCAGCGCCTGCTGAAAGGCATAACCTGAAAGGAATTGATTAGAGGTAAGATAACTTTTCATCTCCACAAATTCGGTATACATAAACGGGACCAAAACCTGTCCGCCTCCGAAAATCATAATTCCATTTCGGTAAAAATTTTCAAATAAACGGATAGGTAAACTAAAGGGTGAAGTACGATTTATAATAGCACCTAAACCAGCAAAAAAGAATAAAACACCAATGAAATAAGCAATTTTTCGAGGATTAATATTTGAAAAAAGCCTTACTCTGAGATCATTTTCTTCAACTTCTTTATTAATACTTGAAGAAACAATACCTCCAATTAAAATAAGAATTGGAAATGCGTATGCATTTCTCAGTAATAATGTAGCAAATAATGACCCCAATGCAAGCCAGAATGATGTTTTTGATTTCAATATCTTTTCCCCGAAAGAGTAAGCAGCATAAGCTACGATACCTACAGCCACCGGCTGAACAAATTGAAGTACTTGTGTAAACTTCTCCTTC
>JBIIRT010000064.1:0-15936 GCA_044341405.1 Daejeonella sp.
ACGGAGATTTTGTGCTTAGGCCAAAGCTTATCAACAGTCCTGTTGTTTTAGGTAGAATTTTGCAGATTTCAAGGCAGTGAAACCATAAAAAATGATTCTAAACTTAAAGGGGGGCTTGCTTTGTATCGGACACTTAAAAACACACTTCTTGCAATGTAAATGGCCATTTTATCTGAAATTTTATTTTAACCGGACAACAGTGGTGGAGAATTGAGAGTGGAGAATTGAAAAATTTGCCATTCTCAATCCTGTACTAAATCATCGCTGTACGTACACGCTCAAGCAGGGCTTTGGTTTTCAGAATTCCTTCATATTCACCTATTTTATCTCCTTCATATTCAATACCTACATAGCCTTTGAAACCTGAGTCTTTAACGATCTTGAGCATTCTGTTATAGTCAGTTTCAACACAATTGCCCTGAGCATCAAAGTCCATTGATTTTGCACTTACCGCTTTGGCATAGGCCATCATTTCGTAAGTACCTTTATATTTGTCATATTCTTCAATGCACTTGTTTTTAGCGTCTCTTGTAAGGCAAAAATTATTAAAATCAGGAAGGGTTCCTACATTTTTCTTTCCAACATTCTTCATTACTGTCGAAAGCCAGTTGCCATCTGAACTATATCCTCCATGGTTTTCAACAATTACATTAATATTCTCTTTAATGGCATATTCGCCTAGTAGTCCGAGTCCTTCAATTGCTGCTTTTTGTACGTCTTCTGCACTTCCCACACCGTAGGCATTTACACGAATAGAACTACATCCAAGATATTTCGCAGCTTCTACCCACTTTTTATGGTTATCAATGGCCAGCATACGTTTGGCAGTATCTAATTCACCAAGATTGCCCTCGCCGTCACACATAATCAAATGATTTTTCACCCCATTATCAGAACAGCGTTTCAGCAATTCGTTCAGGTATGTAGTATCTTTTGCTTTATCCTTAAAAAAGGTATTGACATATTCTACTGCATTGATGCCAAATTCTTTTTTGGTAATCACCGGAAAGTCAAGGTTATCTATTTTCTTACTGCGTAAAGCTCTGTGCAATGACCATTGGGCCAGAGAGATTTCGAAGAAAGAGTTCTTTATATCGGCAGCGTTTGGGTTATTACTCGCTTTAATTTTTGTTGCACATGAGGTTAATGCAGTAGGCAATAATGCAATTCCTGCAAGACCTGTTGCCTGTTTTATGAATTTGCGGCGATTATTAGACATGAATGTTTTGTTTTAAGTCCTGAATTTTGAATTTACAATAAATATAATTATCGAAGAAATTAATGCTGTAAAATAAAAAATTTGCTGTTCGGCTACGAGTTTAAATGCTGTAATTGAGCGTTTATCATAGAATAGTCAGATGCTTGTAACAAAGCTAAATTTAGCATGTATTTCGATCAAAATTGCGTTTATTTGTGCAGTGAGTTTATAAATTATGAAGGTTCTGCAATTCTTTGATATAGCTCGAACCTCAATAATATTTGGTTTTTAGTTTAGTTTTAGTTTAGTAAGATCCGTTCTGAAAGGTGCGGATCTTTCTTTTTAGAAGTATTTAAACTTTTCGTTTTTTTATCAGCGCAGTCAATAAAAATAGACCAAAGAGCCCACTGCCAATAGTTCCTCCTCTGGCAATATAATCCCCAAACCTTACATAAAAACTTAATTCCCCATTCAGATTAATATCTTGTTTGAGAGCACCATGAATCCACCATTGGGTTTGCTGAACAATATCACCTCGTTGATTTATGAATGCAGAGATTCCGGTATTTGCCGATCTCGCCACCCATCTTCTGGTTTCAATAGCTCTAAGTTTGGCGTATTGAAGGTGTTGGTCTTTGCCCGACGTATTACCCCACCACCCATCATTGGTGATGATTGCAATAAATTGTGCATCCTTTTTAATAAACTCGGCTACATATTCACCCCATATTGATTCATAACAAATTATCGGAGCCGATCCGATTCCGCTTTGCGAATAGAAAACCGATGGTTCATCCTGTTTACCATAACTTCCTGTGGCACCGCCAAACGCAGCAAAGGCCGGCTTTAAAAATGATAATGCGTTAGAGAAGGGAGTTTGCTCAACACCCGGGACAAGTTTCGACTTATGATAGAATTGCAGTGTTCCTGAATTTTCTATAGATACAGCAGCATTAAAAACATCAAAATAGATTCCGCTATTTTTGTTGAAGCGCGCTGTCACTGTTTCAGCGGTATCGTAAATGGTATAGCTCTCAACACCGGAAATAAGATTTGAGTTTTTGTATTTATCGAGGAAATTCTGAATGGTTTTAAAGCTTTCGTCTTCTCTGAATGTTTTCTCTTCAACACCTTGGGATATTGCGGTTTCAGGCCATATAAAATACTCAGTATTGCTTTGACCCAGTGAATCTGAAAGATGTATCAGGCGATTGATTTGTTCTGAAGGCGGCATGCTGCCAAATTTTTTATAGGGATCAATATTGGGTTGTACCACAACAATATTCGCCGGATTTAACTTTTCAGTATGGTTGAAATAAATGAATAATGAAATAGCAATTGGGAAAATCACCAGAATTGCTGTTGGAATAATTAACCGCGTTCTATTCAATTTTAGAGTGCCTGCTTTAAAAGATAGCCAAATCTCAAAAAATAAAATATTGGAAAGGAGTACCCAAAGTGTGCCACCATAAACACCGGTGAATTCATACCATTGAACAAGCTGGTGGGTAGCGGCAAAACCATTTCCGAGGTTCATCCAAGGGAAGGCAAGATCCCAGCTTTGATGGAGATATTCATACGCAATCCAGAAACAAGCTAGTCCGCAATATGCCCAAACCCTTGAAGTAATTAATCTCATTCGGTAATACAACCAGAATGCCAGAGTCATCAAAAATGCTCCCAAGCCGAAGGGAATCAACGAAATCAAAGCGGCAATCCAGGTAGGCATTGCCGAGTCCAATGAATTAAAAACCCAATATATACTTGCTGTATTCCATGCAAAGAAGCAAAGAAAGGTAGTCCGGAAGATTAATTTCCCCTTTTTCTTTTCCTCTGACTGAATAATGTTTTGAGTCGCAATTAATATTGGAACTAGTGCAATTAAAAGAATGGCCGAGCTAAATGGAATCGGTGGCCAGGCAAACCAAAGTAAGAATGCACTTAAAAGTGCAAGCTGATAATTTCTTTTCATCAAAATCTGGATAAAATTTCAGCCTTTTTATTTTCATACTCTTCCTGGCTGATTAGTTTTTTTTGGTACAAATTTTTTAATTTTTGGAGTTTCAGGGTAATTTCATCTTCGGGTTCGGCTATTTTAGCCTCATTAATTACCGGAATAGTATTATCCTCAATTTCAATGTATGATGCGTAATCATCTCCAATATTCTCATTTTGGAGAAGGCTGTTTTTTTCTTCAAATCCGGATAAATTCGTTGTTTTTCCCATCTGCTCATTACAAAATTGATAGAGTTTGCGGGCCTGGACTTTTGGAATGAAATCTATTACAATGTTTGGGCCTCTTTGTGGGATGGCCATGAACTCTGATCCGAATAATTCTTCTTTGAACAAAACCTCTTTAATGGCGACCCAGGGAAAAGTTTTATACACTGTAGTAAGTCCCAGATTTTCAGGAATACAAAACACAATGCGTTTATTTGTTACAGCGATACAATCGGGCATCAGAGTTACTGCTGGTTTTTTTTGTATTGCCAGATAAATAACAGTTTCACCGGATGTTAGCATGTCCTGCAATTTCCCCAAAACCTTTTCTGCGGTTCTTGGGTCTTGATGATCTGTTAAATATTGTTCAATTAGCACTTTAATATTTTTAATTTTTATACATTCTACTTACCTGCAACACAAATAACTATTTCGCCCTTCAAGGTATGCGTTTCAAAATGTTGTTTAATTTCCTCAAGAGTTCCTCTTTTCGTTTCTTCAAATAGTTTAGTCAACTCTCTCGAAACAGATGCCTTGCGTTCCGGTCCGAAATGCATTGCAAATTCCTCAAGTGTTTTTAATAGCCTGTGAGGCGATTCATAAAATATCATGGTACGGCTTTCTTCCACCAGTTCCTTCATTCTTGTTTGGCGGCCTTTTTTAACCGGGAGGAATCCTTCAAATGTAAAACGATCGGCAGCCAGACCCGAATTCACCAGTGCAGGAACAAAAGCAGTAGCACCCGGCAAACATTCTATCGGCAGATCATTGCGTATGGCTTCACGTACTAGCAGAAATCCAGGATCGGAGATTGCCGGAGTGCCCGCATCGGATATTAACGCAATTTGTTTGCCTTCTTTTAGAAAACGAATTACTTCTGTTACAGACTTATGTTCATTATGTTGATGATGCGAAAATAATTTCTTGTCTATACCAAAGTGTTTCAGCAGAGGTGCACTGGTGCGGGTATCTTCTGCGAGAATAAAATCTACTTCCTTCAGAATGCGAACTGCCCTGAAGGTCATGTCTTCCAGATTACCAATTGGTGTAGGTACAAGATAAAGTTTGCCAATCATTGCTTCTATACTAATTCAGACATTCATTTTGGAAAAACTCCAAAATCAAAGCCCAAACTCCAAACTGTTTATATCTTTGTCTAAAATTATTAAAGATGCTGCAAGTTAGTTATATCCGCGAAAATAGAGAGGAAGTTTTAAATCGTTTATCTGTCAGGAATTTTAAAAGTCCTGAATTGGTTGATCAGATCATAAAGCTTGATGAAGATCGTCGACAAACTCAAACTCTTTTAGATTCTATTGCTGCTGAAGCAAATGTCGCTGCAAAAAAAGTTGGCGAACTGATGCGTCAGGGTTTGAATGAGGAAGCAGAAGCTATAAAAGCTCAAACAACAGCATTTAAGGAGCAAACACGTACCCTTGGAGATAAACTTTCTGCCATTGAAATCCTTTTGCAATCTGAGCTAGTGTTATTGCCTAATTTACCGCATCAGTCTGTACCCAAAGGTTCCAGTGCTGATGAGAATGAGGTAGCATCAGAGCATGGCCTGATTCCTCAGCTGATGGAAGGCGCCTTGCCTCATTGGGAACTCGCCTCAAAATATGATATTATTGATTTTGAGCTTGGCAATAAAATTGCAGGAGCCGGTTTCCCGGTCTATAAAGGCAAGGGAGCAAAATTACAACGTGCGCTGATCAATTTTTTCCTAGATCATGCAGAGGCAGCAGGTTACCGTGAAATACAACCTCCAATTGTAGTTAATGAGGCTTCAGGATTTGGTACAGGACAACTTCCGGATAAGGAAGGACAGATGTATCATATTACTGGAGATAATCTTTATCTGATTCCAACTGCAGAAGTTCCGGTTACAAATTTATATCGGGATGTGATTTTAAGAGAGGAAGAATTACCAGTTAGAAATTGTGCATACACTCCGTGTTTCCGCCGGGAAGCAGGTTCTTATGGAGCTCATGTACGGGGATTAAACCGCTTACATCAATTCGATAAAGTGGAAATTGTTCAGGTTGTTCATCCGGATCACTCTTACGAGGTTTTGGAGAATATGAGTAATTATGTTCAGTCATTATTACAAAAGCTCGAGCTACCCTACCGGGTGCTTAGTTTATGTGGTGGCGATATGGGCTTCACATCTGCAAAAACTTATGATATGGAAGTTTGGTGTGCAGCTCAAGCACGCTGGCTGGAAGTTTCCTCAGTTTCCAATTTTGAGACCTATCAAAGTAACAGACTTAAACTGCGTTTTAAAAGCCGTGATGGTAAGCCTCAGCTTGCACATACCTTAAATGGTAGTGCACTCGCTTTGCCACGGATTGTGGCATCTCTATTAGAGAATAATCAGGATGAAAAAGGTATAAAAATTCCTGCTGCTCTAGTGCCATATACAGGTTTTGACTATATCGACTAGGTTTTATCAAGTGGTTGGTGATTAAACCAACCACAGGGGAATTTTATTATATTATAAAATCTGATTCAAAAAACTAGGGTAGAATACGGGACTTTCGGAGCCTAAGAGGCACAAAACCTACTTTCTAAAAAAAGAGAAAATCAGTCAGATAAACTTAACTCAGAAAGGCTTGATATCTCCTCTAGTTATTTTATAAAAGGTCAATAATTAGTTTCAAAATCTTCTATAAGCTTATCCAAATTAAGGGCATTTTTAGGAATTTGAATATGTTTTTGAACTAGAATCTTATTTGGTGATGGAGATAGCGGCTGGGTGGATGTGAGATGTGAGATTTGAGATGTGAGATTTGAGATGTGAGATTTGAGATATGAGATTTGAGATATGAGATGAGGATTGAGACCTGATAGTTATCGGGTTGAGAATGACTATTAATTTGAAATTAGTAGGACATCTCTGACAACTGGCAACAGATAACAGACAACTCACTAACTCATTCTCTTCCCAACAATCTGCTGCAAACTTTCAAAAACAAGTTTACCCATCGTATCACACGTTTTGAAAGCCGGATTTTTATGGTAAGAGGCAAGTTCTTTACCGAGTTGTATTACTTTTTCTTCCGGAGCGATCTTGTCAATATTCATGACTTCAAAAAGGTCCTGCAAGCGGTAATATCCCGAGCGAAAACGATTGGCAATCAGACTTCTTTCTTCTTCCTGGTATTGCTTCATGGTCCGAATGTCCATATGCTGCATCCCAAGTTGAACCAGAGCCAGATTTTCTTTAAAGTAATGAGGCAAATACATTTTTAGTCGGCCTTCATACGATTGCTGATCAAAGTCAATCGCTCTGAACCTGTACTGATTGCCTTCAATATCTGGTGTGATATCAACCACAAAATTATAGGATCGCATATCTCCCAATAGCCTCACAAAGCAGCGTTCATTGAATTTAACAAACTCCTTACAAATACGGATTTGATTAAATTTCGAAGTATTCAGACTTTTTTTGATAAACTCATCGCCGGGAAGACCCGGAATATGCTCTTCAATGAGCGTATTCCCATCCGTCATATAAATTATCCGGTTAGGAGATAAAATATGTTCCAGTTCCAGTCCGTAGACACGCGATGCGTCCCCAATTTTAATGTAGAAATGGTCATAATTATCATTCAGCCGATTGATAATACGCACTCTAAATGGTCTGGTATTGGCAAAGGTGCAATAATCGATACGCGCTACTGAAAGGTGTTCCATTACCGAGATATCACCATCAGTATTCATTAAGGCGTAGATGTAAGTTAGATTCGGAAATAATTCTTTCATCTCACTTTCATCATAGTATACTGTATACCAAAGCGTATCGCGTCCTTCCTTGTCGCGCAGCGGTGTTTTAAGATTGAACCGAAGTAAATCAGTATACTGAACCGGGAGTTTTTCCTCTCGGTCATATTTGATCAGATAATCACGAAGCCCATCCCCAATAGGATAGAGAGTTTTTTTCTTTGAGGGTACAATGCCTCTGGGCTCTTTTTGGACGTGCATACCTTATTAGTTGACAGTTGACAGTTGACAGAGAAAGATTACTAAATTGTCAATTTATTAGTTCATTATCAAATCCCTGTCAGCTTTGCATGCAGGCAAAGAGGATGTTATCCATCTCCGCGAAGGGCGGATTAGTATGACACTCTTTTTAATTGAAAGTACAACCTTAGAATGAAGTAAGAATTTCATTGTCAACTGTCAATTAAACTACTTTATTTCAAACACCGCCCTCATCTGATAATTCAACTTAATCTTTTTAAAATCAATATCGGGCAAAGTTGCTTCACTGGATTCCATGGCATCAGACTTCATCAATATGTTTGCACGATAATTTGGTTGAGGATAATATTCATTATTGATTTCTTGAATCTCTATTGGACCACCTAAAGTTTCCCCAATGGAAGTGATCAGATAATCTGCCTTTGTTTTTGCTGCTTGAAGTGCTTTTATTTTCAGATCTTTTTTCAGGCTTTCAATTTTAGAATATTCGTAGCTCTCTATATTGCTATACTCTATAGCTTTAGGGTCCACAGCACTCATTATTTCATTGAATTTTATCAAATCTGTAACTTTAATACGATACTGTTTGCGAGCTAAAAAATCAGATGTTTTTTTCTTTTCCAACCAGTTATTATAGCTTGAAATATTGTTGATAGTAAAATTTTCTTGAGGAATACCAGCTTTTAACACGGCAGATTGAAGCTGACGTTCAAGTTCTTCAATTTCAACTTTCTTTTTATTGCTGGAATCCCTGAAATATTCTTTCAAAGACAAACCAATGTAGATTATGTCCGGAGTTACTTCAGCTTCTGCTGATCCGTTCACTTCAATTTTTTTTCGGGTGTCTAAATTTTGGGAAAATGCACTTAAGCTGAATACGCTTAAGAGGACAATTGCGATTAAATTTCTCATTTTAATTGTTTAGTTAAATCTAAACAAATAGGATTAAAAATTCGTGTAAATCCATAAAGACAATTGACAGTTGATAATTGACAATTTCAGGGGTATGTTTCAGGTATAACAAGTTAAAAGCAAAAAAAAGGCCTCTTCAGGCCTCAGATTATTCTTCGATACTTTCGTTATGCGGAAAGACTTCTTCTTCTTTTTCTTCCTTGAAATATCTTTTCTGGTATATGAGAATTAAAATTACACCTATCGAAATAGCGGAGTCAGCTAAATTGAAAACCGGACGGAAAAAAATAAATTCCTCTCCGGCCCAAAGTGGAAACCATTGTGGATATATGCCCTGAATGACAGGCACATAAAACATATCGACTACCTTTCCATGAAACAAGCTGGAATACCCACCTTCTGGGGGGAAGAGTACAGATGGTTCATAATAAGAGCTTTCATTGAAAATAACTCCATAGAAGGTTGAATCAATGATGTTTCCCAATGCTCCGGCAAAAATGAGTGCCAGATTCATGATCAAACCGCGGTGGTACTTCTTATTAATTAGATGAACAAGTCCGTATCCGATACCACAAACAGCTACAATTCGAAACAAGGATAAGGCAAGTTTCCCTGGTTCACCTCCAAATTCAAGACCGAATGCCATTCCATTGTTTTCGGTAAAATGTATCATTGCCCAGTTGCCGAAAATTTTGTATTCCTGTCCCAAAGACATGTTTAGCTTGATCCAGAATTTCAAGGCTTGGTCAGCTATAAGAATAAGAATTATGGCAACAAATGGCTTGGTATAAGCTTTCATTTATGCCTGTTTCAATTTAGCTTCCATACTTAATGTAGCATGCGGTACTGCACGTAAACGTTCTTTAGGAATCAATTTGCCAGTTTCCCTGCAAATTCCATAGGTTTTATTTTCGATACGAACCAGAGCGCTTTCCAGACTGTCGATAAATTTTCTCTGACGCGCAGCCAACTGATTTATTGATTCTTTTTCAAGAGTTGCAGATCCGTCTTCAAGTGTTTTATAGGTTCCTGCAGTATCATCTGTACCGTTCATATTAGGATTGCTTAACGATTGTGTTAAGGCACCAAATTCTTCTTTAGAGCTCCTCAGTTTCTCTGTGATGAGCTCTTTAAATTCCTGTAATTCTGCGTCGGAATATCTCGTTTTTTCGTGCTTATCCATTTCTATCCTTTGTTTATTTGTATTATTAAATTCTTATCATCTATGCTTACTGTCTCACCCAAGTCAAGATCTTTGACAAGCTCTAATGAATCAGCCAGAATTTCCGCGCAAATATAGCTTAAATTATTTTTGAGGGCTTCAGAAATATAAGGATGATCTTTTATCCTTACCCTGATTTTATCCGTCACCTCAAAACCAAGTTCTTTTCTGAGGTTCTGAATACGGTTAACCAATTCTCTTGAAATTCCTTCCTGTTTTAATTCCTCAGTTAGGGTAACATCCAAAGCAACAGTTAAGTTTCCTAGGTTTGCAACTTGCCATCCTGGAACATCTTCTGCAAGCACTTCCGCATCTGCAAGATCCACAATATAGTTAGTGCCGGGAATTGTTATACTACCTTCTTTTTCGAGGCGACTGATTTCTTGTTGCGACATGCCATTTAAGGCTTCAGCTACAAGTTTCATATCCTTACCAACTTTCGGACCTAAAGCTTTGAAATTTGGTTTTATTTTTTTGCTGATGATTCCTGAAGTATCGGTAATGTATTCTAAACTCTTCAGATTTGTTTCAGAAAGGATTAGTTCTTTTACCTTCTCAACCTTGGCTTTGAAGCTTTTATCCAATATCGGAATCATTGCCTTGCTCAAAGGCTGCCGTACATTAATGCTGACCTTTTTACGAAGTGAAAGTATCAGTGAGGAAATATCCTGAGCCAATGCCATGCGTTCTTCAAGATCCTTATCTACCAAAGCCTCATTGTAAACCGGGAATTCTGTCAGATGAACAGAAATAACATTCTCTTTCCCCGTGGCTTTGTTCAGATCAATGAATAATCGATCGCTAAAGAATGGTGCAGCAGGCGACATTAACTTTGCAATGGTATTTAAACAGGTATAGAGTGTTTGATAAGCCGAGATCTTATCTTCGGTATACTCGCCTTTCCAGAATCTGCGGCGGCACAATCGTACATACCAGTTGCTGAGGTGTTCATCTACAAAATTTTGAATAGCTCTTGTCGCACGTGTTGGTTCAAAATCTGCATAATATTTATCTACTTCAAGGCTTAGAGAATTCAATAAGGAAATAATCCAGCGATCAATTTCAGGACGATTCTGGATATCCTCTTCTTTATAGCTAAAGCCATCGATATTGGCATATAAAGCAAAAAACGCGTAGGTATTGTGTAAGGTTCCGAAAAACTTGCGGCGCACTTCATCAATACCTTCAATATTAAATTTAAGATTATCCCATGGTGATGCATTGCTGATCATATACCAACGGGTAGGATCTGCACCATATTTTTCGATGGTTTCAAATGGATCAACAGCATTACCCAGCCGTTTAGACATTTTATTGCCGTTTTTGTCGAGGACAAGTCCGTTTGAAACTACATTTTTGAATGAAACGCTATCATTCAACATTACTCCAATGGCATGAAGGGTGAAAAACCACCCTCTGGTCTGGTCAACCCCTTCTGCGATAAAATCGGCAGGATATATTGATCCTGGAGCTTGATCAGAACCTGCCTGTTTATTCCAGTATTCTAAAAATGCTTCCGGACTCATATTTCCGCTTTTGCCTTCTGTTGTTGGAGGTAGCCCCCATTGTGCATAAGGCATAGATCCTGAATCAAACCAGACATCAATAAGGTCGGTTTCACGCGTCATTTTCTTGCCTGATTTAGAAACAAGGAGAACATCATCCACATAAGGACGGTGCATATCATTAATCTCAAAGGCAGCATCCATAAATCCAGCTTCTACAGCTTTTTCAATCTCGGCCCTAAGTTCTATAACAGAACCGATACACTTCTCCTCCGAGCCATCAGCTGTTCTCCAAATGGGTAGCGGAGTACCCCAATACCTCGATCGGGAAAGATTCCAGTCAACCAGGTTTTCGAGCCAGTTTCCGAATCGGCCTGTCCCGGTTGATTCAGGTTTCCAGTTAATGGTTTTATTTAATTCAACCAGACGCTCTTTTACTGCCGTGGTTTTAATAAACCAGCTATCTAAAGGATAGTATAAAACAGGCTTATCTGTACGCCAGCAATGCGGATAACTGTGTTCGTATTTCTTAACGTCAAAAGCCTTGTTCTCTTCTTTTAGCTTAATCGCAATAAGCACATCAGTAGGCCTGAAATCAGGATTTTTGCGCTCTTCGTCACTGTAATATTCTTCTTTAACAAATTTTCCTGCAAAATCAGTGACCTCTGAAACAAAGCGACCCTGCCTGTCGACAAGCGGTTGTTCATTGCCTTTTTCATCAGTAATCATAACAGATGGTACATTATTCTCGCGAGCAGCTCTAAAGTCATCGGCACCAAAAACTGAGGCGGTATGTACGATGCCGGTACCATCTTCAGTGGTTACAAAATCAGCCGGAATAACACGGAAGGCATTTTTCTCAAGATCAGCATTGCACACGTAATTCATCAGCTGATGATAACGGAGTCCGACAAGCTCAATGCCCTTAAATTCAGAAACCAGGTTCCAGGGAATCATTTTATCGCCAGCCTTAAAATCATCAAATGATAAGTTTTTACTTTCTTCCTTAAAATATTTTGAAACTAAGTCCTTTGCCAAAATCACACTAACCGGTTCAAAGGTATAGGGGTTGAAAGTCCGTACCTTGACATAGGTAATCGAACCGCCTACAGCCAGGGCACAATTCGATGGCAATGTCCATGGTGTTGTGGTCCATGCAAGAATTACAGTATCCTCTTCTGCATTTTCAAACAAAATTTCCATTAGAGGATGATCCTGATTCCTTTTAATATGGAACTGAGCAACAATGGATGTATCCTTCAGCATTTTGTAAGTACCTGGTTGATTTAGTTCATGAGAACTTAATCCGGTACCTGCAGCAGGGGAGTATGGCTGTACAGTATAGCCTTTGTAGAGAAGACCTTTTTCATGAAACTGTTTTAATATCCACCATAGAGTTTCAATATATTCATTTTCATAGGTGATATAAGGATTTTTGAGGTCAACCCAATAGCCCATCTTCTCTGTCAGGTCGTTCCATACATCGGTATATTTCATCACCTCAGTACGACAGGCTGCATTGTAATCATCTACACTTATTGATTTGCCTATATCATCTTTGGTAATTCCCAGCTTTTTTTCTACAGCCAGTTCGATGGGTAAACCATGGGTGTCCCAACCCCCTTTGCGCTCCACACGATAACCTTTAAGTGTTTTATATCGACATACAATATCCTTGATAGAACGGGCCATCACATGGTGGATTCCTGGCATCCCATTTGCAGATGGAGGACCTTCATAAAAGATGTAAGGTTTAGTAGCTGGCCGATTAGAAATACTTTTTTCAAATATCTGATTTTGCTTCCAGTACTCTAAGATTTCTTTGCCGGTTTTTGACAGATCAAGTTGCTTATATTCTTTGTACATCAGTGCTTTAACTTCCCAAATTTAAGGATGCAAATCTAAGAAAATTAAGGCTTAAAATACAGATTTTTGAAATCATTAATCAATGTCGAAAACTGTTAAAATTCAGAATAAGTATTTTAGTTATATTTATATTTAATAATGGAATCCCATGGTAAATAAATATATGCGTCGCGGCCTTTGGTTCATTCTGATTGGAATTGCTTTCAACTTCCTCGGATATTACCTGATGGAAGGAGATGAATTCAAGTACGGTTGGGCCATGGTAATTGGTACAGTTGCGTTTGGAACAGGCTTTTTATTTGTAATTTATAGTTTGATGCGCAAAATGGATCGCAAGGCGCTGCTGAAGGATCGTTCTGAAACAGAAGAATAAGTACGCTTTTCGGAGAATTTTGATAAGCGCCTACAAATAAAATAATCAGTACAATAAAAAAATGAAAATAATCATTGCCATTAATTTGGCATTTCTAATGATTAGCACCAGTGTATACCCTTGCACAGGAATTACTTTGAAATCTGCTGATGGAGGAGTTGTTGTTGCTGAACCTGATAATTTTGATTAACAAATTTAAATGAGGTTCCCGCCTTCGCGGGAATGACACCGTGTTTTGATTTGATTCCGTAATGACGACGAGCTTCTTCTTTACTAATTAAACCATTATTTACCTGATCTACTACCGACCGCTTAAATGATTCACTAAATGTTTGAATTATTTGTTCCATAAATTTACTTTTTGTGTAAACCTATTTTAGGACAAGACAGTTGCTGAACCTGATAATTTTGATTAACTAATTTAGATGAGGTTCCCGCCTTCGCGGGAATGACACCGTGTTTTAGCAAGAACAGATAGTTATTGGATCGCATGCCGGCAGTCATCCAGAGTAGCCAATGTTGTTGCTGAACCTGATAATTTTGATTAACAAATTTAGATGAGGTTCCCGCCTTCGCGGGAATGACACCGTGTTTTTGCAAGAACAGATAGTTATTGGATCGCATGCCGGCAGTCATCCAGAGTAGCCAATGTTGTTGCTGAACCTGATAATTTTGATTAACAAATTTAGATGAGGTTCCCGCCTTCGCGGGAATGACACCGTGTTTTAGGAAAGTGAGATTCCAGCCTCCGCTGGAATCAAAGTTCTCAAACATTCGATAAATGAAAAAGCGTTATCAATTATTTTTGTCTTAAATAGCGGACTCGCACCTGCCAAATATTGCCAACAGAATATCAAATATCCCAGGTTTCTTCTTTAGCTTTCGCAAGCTTCTTTCTTTTCCTTTTATCAATTAGTACCAGCAATGCAGGCAGGAGAGTCAGATTAGATATAAGTGCAATGATGAGTGTAATCGATAACAGTAGCCCCAAGATCATAGTCCCGCCAAAGGTTGATGCAGTAAAGATCCCAAATCCAAAAAATAGGACTAGGGCGATATAGGTCATACTAACCCCGGTTTCACGGATCGTATCTGATATAACTTTAGAGGTCGTAAAATCTGTCGATTGTAATTCCTGCTGGTATCTGGTCAGGAAATAAATCGTTTGATCTGATGCTAGTCCGAAAGCAATTGTAAATATCAAAATGGTTGACGGTTTAAGTGGAATATTAAAAAAGCCCATGAGTCCGGCCGTAATGATTAATGGAATAATATTTGGTAAAAGTGAGATAAACATAATCCGAAGGTCTCTGAACTGAAATAATCTGAGCAAAGAAATTAGAACTATTGCCAACAGGATACTTTCCATCAAATGTTTAAGCATGTAATCTGTTCCTTTGGAGAAAATAATACTTGAGCCTGTCAGTAAAACATCAAATTTCTCAGGATTTAAAATAGAATCTATGCGCGGCTTTAATTCTTCCATCAAAACATTCATACGTTTTGAACCAACATCAGCCATCTGAAAACTTACCCTTGCCACTTGTTTATTACTGTCAATAAAGCCTTTCAACATATCACTGTTGCCTCCAGAATTTGCCAGATAAGAAAGCACAAAATTCTTCTCCATATCATTCGGGATACGGAAAAATCTTGGATCGCCATTATAAAAGGCCTGGGAGGCATATTTTAAAGCTTTATTTAACGAAACCGAACGTGAAAACTCAGGATAAGCAGATATCATTTCTTCCATTTTATCAACTCTCTTGATGGTGGATAGATTCAATACCCCATTTTTCTTCCGGGTATCAATGCTTATTTCCAGGGGTAAAATGCCCTCAAAATTTTTTTCAAAAAATTTCAGATCGCGGTTTATTGGAGAGTTTTGAGGTAAATCATCAACTACATAACCATTCACATTAATCTTCATTACACCAACAATAGAGATTATGGTGATTAAAATTGTACCAAGGTAAATCAAACGACTACGCTCATGAACCAGAAGGTCTGTTTTTACAAGTAGTTTATGTAAAAAGCCGTTGTCATGATCTTCCTGCGCCTTAAGTTTAGGAACCGGGAGATAGCTGAAGATGATAGGGATAAGGCAAAGGCAGATAAACCAGGTTGCCATTACATTCAAGGCTGCAACCACTCCAAACTCAACTAAAAGGGCGCTGCCCGTGTAAAATAAAACTCCAAATCCAATAGCTGCGGTTATATTAGCAATAAGCGTTGTTTCTGATATGCGAAGTATGGTCACATGTAAAGCCTGCTCTTTATCGCCATGCTTTCTTAATTCATTATGGTATTTATTCAGCAGAAGTATACTATTTGGAATTCCAATAATTACAATAAGAGGAGGGATCAATCCAGTCAAAATCGTGATCTCATAGCCAAACATAACCAAGGTTGCCATGCTCCAGATTACACCAACAATTACCAAAATAATTGGAAATAGAACCGGGTATAGTTTTTTGAAAAATATAAAAAGAATGATTGCAGAGACCAGGATAGAAAGACCAAGAAAAAGAACAAATTCTCTGGAAACCAATTTGCTGACAGCCGTACGTATAAAAGGAAGTCCTGAATAATGTATTTCCAGGTTGTGTTTTTTGCCAAGGGCGTCGGCTTTCTCTGAAATTGCTTTTATAATTGG
>JBIIRT010000183.1:0-4485 GCA_044341405.1 Daejeonella sp.
GATGAAGCGATCGCGATGCAGAATGGTGTACCGCAAGGACTTTCATCAGCTATCATGACTTTAAACCTGCGTGAGGCAGAGCAGTTTCTCTCCTGTTCAGGGTCGGATTGTGGTATAGCCAATGTAAATATTGGCACCTCAGGTGCTGAAATTGGCGGAGCTTTTGGTGGCGAAAAAGAGACAGGTGGTGGCAGGGAATCGGGATCAGATGCATGGAAGGCTTACATGCGGCGACAAACTAACACGATAAATTATTCGGATAAATTACCACTTGCGCAGGGGATTAAATTTGATCTATAAAGAAAAAGGCCCAGGGGCTGTACTGATTAATTTTTTAGCTTTATTAGAACATAAGCATCTGCAGAAAGTAAATCTTTATTGTCATTAAAGTTTATTCGATTGAATAGTATTTGAAGGCTCAGGCCACTAAATTCAAGGTTCTTTGAAAGAAGTTCTCTGGATACTTGTAAGTCTTGTTTATCAGCTAATTTCTGCTTCTCAAATTCCATTTCCAATTGATTGATTAAGGTATCCAAGATGATATATTTTTCTTCAGTACCATAAATTACTTTCAATTTATTCTGATTTGCTACACGGCTGATAAGCAATTTTCTCGAATCTATGATGTTTGACAACGTATCAGATGGAACACTAAGTGGAAGCATGTAATCTGCTTCATTCAATGGGAGAAGGTCCATATTAAAGGCTTCAGCTCTGTTTGTTCCAAGACTTAGTTTAGAACCGCTGGAATCATCCGGTTTAAGGTTCAGATAGGTGTACAACCAAAGTCTCTGCCGACTTTTTATCTCCGAATTACTGGTTCGAGAATCATATTTCTTCTTCGCATTAACAGAAAGTAATGAATCTTGCACTATCCCAAGGTCACGCTTGAGAATTGGGCTGAAACTTTCAATTCCATGCATATTTACGAGGTAATCTACAATATTGATCATCCGGCTCATATCTTCTTTACCTGGCTTGAGCTTCAATGAGATGATCTTATCTCCATCAAGTGACCCATGATTTCCGAACAATTCTTTCAATTCATTAATCTGCGATCTTCTAGATGTAGAAAATGCTCCCTGGGGGCCATAAACTGATACTATAGTCAGCAGACACAAACTGAAAGGGATAATCATAATATTCTGACTTTTTGAAAGCAGAAAATAGGCATTAATAAAAGTAAGCCAGGCCGCCAGAATGATTAGAAAATAGCGTTCCTCAGTAATTCCATAATCAATAACTCTGGCTAGTACTGCCCATAAAAGCAATAGTATCAATGGGATCAGCACATAATAAAAACTGCGGCTGAAGGTTTTCAACCATTTATTTTCATCCTGATTCCTTACGGGATAAATGAGAAGCAGTGATAATAATCCAAAAACTGCGTATCCCAGAATCAGATTTGAAACCAGCCCTTTGGGAAGCTCCCACTCAAGCAGAATCTTGGCTTCATATGCTAACAGGATAATTGCATATACTGTGGCCAGAGGTATAAGAACAAACTGAGTGAATATTTTAAGTCCGTGAGGGTACGTAGTATCCTTTTCGAGTCCATTTAAATTTACCGGAACTCCCGACAGGAAGAAAACTGTTTGAAATATACCTACTATCCACACCCATAAAATGGCAAAGGTATCCCAGTCAAAATTGAAATTAAATAGAAAATTCATGGATCCAACGGCAGCGGCAAGCCCAAGAAACAATGCTGCACTATAGATTCCGCCGATTAAAAAGCGCAGAAAGATAACCCTGTTGAATTGCCAAAACGCATTGATATGGCCCTTGCCAAAATAAGCAGCAAAAGAGACTGAAAGATGAGCTGCCAGAGCAAGTAAAATAAATCTGAAAAAATCTGTTTCACGTTTTAAGGGGTCAATCAGAAAGAATAACCCAACAAGTAATAGCAGAATTGAACACCTTAAGAGTATTTTTTTTAGTAAAGAGCAAGCATTGTTTTCAAAAAAAAGACTGAGTGAAAGGGATAAGACAAGACCCAGGTTAGCCACCATAATCAACCTCAGACAAAAGTTCTCTGCTTCTACTTTGAGTTCGCTTATCTCAATTAAAACCGTTGCCGCAAGGGTTCCGAGCAAGGCAAGTCCAATTTCGAACGGAAACCGAGATAAAACATTTTTAATAGAATGTAAAAAAATGTTAAGCGAAGGAAATTTCATGATTTATAGACTAATAGACTACTAAGTTGTTACAAGGTATATTATTACCTAAAAATCAACTAACCAATAACTTATATCCCTTTCCATGCACATTGATAATCTCCACCTTAGGATCTTCCTTTAAGTATTTACGCAGCTTACTTAAAAACACATCCATACTCCGTCCGTTAAAATAGTTATCATCGTGCCAGATTGAGATTAATGCCTCCTCACGCGTTAAAACTTCATTCTTTTTGAGACATAAAAGTCTGAGTAATTCCGCTTCCTTAGTAGATAACTTTTGCTGTACATCAGCATTAATGATCAGTTGTGAGGTATAGTCAAATTTATAATTGCCGATCTCAAATTTTGTCTGCTGTTCAGCAACATCAGTCTTGTCTGAATCTGATACTCTTTTAAACAAAGCATTGATCCTTAAAAGCAACTCCTCGATACGGAATGGTTTTGTGATATAATCATCCCCACCTAAATTATATGCTTCAGCTTTATCTTCGATCATGGTCTTGGCCGTAGCATAAATAATAGGAATCTTGGAGTTGATACGACGAATATCTTTACCCAAAGTAAAACCATCCTTTTTGGGCATCATCACATCAAATATACACATGTCAAAATGTTGGTTATTGAATGTTTTTAGAGCCTCTTCACCATCCTGACAGAGTACAACTTCAAATTTTCCTTTTAATTGCAAATAATCCTGTAACAGCATACCCAGATTCGGATCATCTTCTGCTAGTAAAATTTTTTTCATATCAGGGATTCACAAAGGTAAAATGCCATTTAATTAAACCAGTACCCATCAGGCAATGTGTTTTAATGGAAGACTTATCTCAAACTCTGATCCAACATCCTTTTCACTCTTCACCCGAATTGTTCCATTTAGACTCTTAACAATGTTACTTACATAACTTAAACCTAATCCAAAACCTTTCACATCATGCCGATTCCCTGTAGGAATTCTATAGAACTGATCAAATATTTTTGATAACTGATCCCTATTCATTCCAATTCCTTTATCCGAAACCAGAATAGTCAAGTTTTTACCAGCAGTGAATGTACTGATCTTTATGCAGGGATTTTCAGGACTGTATTTATTAGCATTATCAATCAGGTTAAATAATACATTTGACAGGTGAAGTTCATCTCCGATAACGATCGAGTGCTCTGCTTTCAGATCAAGCTCAACACTAGCATTTCTCTTCTGAAGCTGTAAAGACATACTGTCGACAATGTCAGTAACAAGATCGTTCATGTCTACATCCTTGTTTTCTAACTTAAGATCGCCTTTATCAATTTTAGCAATATTAAGCACCCGTTCAATATGACTCCCAAGCCGAACATTCTCATCATAAATAATGTTAGCCAGACGATCAATGCGGGTTTTATCAGTTGTAAGCTCAGGATCTTTAAGAGCTTCACTTGCAATCATAATGGTAGCAACAGGAGTTTTAAACTCATGTGTCATATTATTGATAAAATCAGTTTTCATTTCTGAAATCTTTTTTTGCATCAGAATAGAATGAATTGTAAAGCCAAAGCTGAAGATCAGAATTAGAAGTAGGCCCCCCGATAAGCCCATCATGGCTGTCATGTTCGAAAGAATAATTGTGTTTTTATCTGGAAAAGTAATGGTCAGTATCCCTGAATCCCTGATCATGTCTTTCGGAAATAATGGGGTTTCATAGCTATTATAAGGTAGAAATTTGGTTTGATTGGAGGCCCTAATAAATATTAGGGAGTCTCTCTTTGCAGAGGTAACCTTATATTCATAATTACTCAAAATGGAAAGATTACGCAATTCGGCCCTAAGCATGGAATCGAGTGTTTGTGGGTGGACACGCTTATTCAGGGGGACATTAACCTCCCTGTATTCCTGATAAAGATCCTTGAATACATCCTCCTTATTTTGCTTCTCTTCAGCAAAATATTGTTTTACCTTTTGTACCCTTGCTACCTGATCGGAATCCGGATTCTCTGGCGGGCGTTTCAAATTTCTTAATCTTGGCCGCGGTATGGTACGTAAAAAAGCGCCTTCAACAGGGTCAAAAACAATATATTGGGTTACAGAATCAGGTAATGGTCCGGGAACAGATCCTGATAATAACGAGTTTATTTGAGGGTAAGCTTTGGGAGCTTTAGAAATTGTCTTACGTGTTTGTTCATGAATCTGACCAAAAGCATCTTCAACCTGATAAACATCTACACGCAGGTTGTATTCAGAATTCTTTAGTTCAGAAGCGGTTAACATATCATTAAATGATACCACATTTGGATATCTTGCCCTTAGTAAACTATCCCTGATCATGAA
>JBIIRT010000065.1:0-15464 GCA_044341405.1 Daejeonella sp.
AAAAGTTAACGTAGATTTTGTGCTTAGGCCAAAGCTTATGGACAGTCTGGTTGGTTTAGGTAAAATTTTGCAGATTTCAAGGCAGTGAAACTATAAAAACGATTCTAAACTAAAAGGGGGGCTTGCTTTGTATCGGACACTTAAAAACACACTTCTTGCAATGTAAATGGCCATTTTATCTGAAATTTTATTTTAACCGGACACTAGTGATTCCCAAATTTGCTAATTTGTTAATTCCCCGTCACCTCCTTAATAACCCTCAGCCAGTTCAAACCCAGAATCTTTTTAATTCGCTGATCACTGTATCCCAGCCTTTGCATGGCCATGGTTATTTGCGGATAATCACTAATGTCTTTGATTTCGCGGGGCAATTCCGGACCGCCATCTAAATCAGAGCCTAGAGCTATATGGTCTTCGCCAACTAACTGAACCCCATAGTCGATGACCTTCGCCAATTGATCTACTTTCATCCAGTATTCCTCAGGAATTGTACCTCTGAAACTTAATGGTACGTCTTTGAGCACTTCCTTGTCCACTTCTTCAATGGTCTTGAGAGGTGCTGCCTGTACTGTTCCCGGTTTTGTTTCGTTTGATTTTTTTTGACCTTGTTGCCATTTCCAGTACACAGGGTTATTAAACAAGCTTCCAAAGTGGATACCAATTACTCCACCTTTCGCTGCGAGCGCTTTTGCCGCTTCATCCGTAATACAGCGTGGATGTGGTACGATGCCGTAAAATCCACCGTGACTGTAAATTAAAGGATGTCTGCTTTCCTGTACCGATTGCAGTATCGCATCATTGGAGGCATGAGCAATATTAATCACCATTCCAAGGTCATTCATTTCCCGTATAATCTTTCTTCCCAGATCGTTAATGCCACCCCATCGACTTACATCATTACAGGTGTCAATAAATGCATTTGTAGTATTATGCGCGGGAAGCTGAATGGATCTCAGACCTAAGCGATACAGCGCCCGGAGCAGGTTGATGTCTCCATCCATATCCCATGGTCCCTCCAGATCTAGAAATGCGGCCATTTTACCCTTCTTATTTATTCGCTGGATATCAGTGGCATTTAGCGCGAGCTCAATCTGTGGATGATTATTTCTAATCTGATCTAATGCCAGATTTACCACACGAAACGTATTTTTTATCTCAAATCTTCCTGGGTAATAGTGTTCAGAAGTGTAAACCGAAAAGAACATTGCATCAATACCACCTTCCCTGGCTCTTGGCAGATCAACAGTCCCGTCTGTATAGCGCTGGCCAATATCGGTCCCTTTTAATAGTTCACGTGTCATTACATGGGTATGCCCATCCATCACAAATGCTTTTCGGTGTAAATCAGGCATTGGTTTATTCTGCATCGTCGTTGGCAAGCCATTGGCAATATAGGGTACGCTATTTCCAGCGACCGGTAAAGCAAAAAGTGAATCTATTGGAAAACTTCCGGCTAGTGGAAGTAGTGTTAAAGTCTTTATCAGGTCTCTTCTTTTCATGTGTTCTGTGTTCTGTTATCTGTTATCCGTTGTCTGAAGTCTGAAGTCTGAAGTCTGATGTCTGAAGTCTGATGTCTGATGTCAGACCTCCTGCCTCTTACCTCAGACCTCTTACCTCTTACCTCAGACCTCTTACCTCTTACCTCCTGCCTCAGACCTCCTACCTACTGATCGAATCCCCTAATATACGGTCGTGCCGGTGGACGCTCTCCTTTGTTAAATTGCGGACCGCGAGTGGTTTGGTAAGTCATATTCAGGAATGGGGTTTCAATACGACGTCCTACAGCAGCGTATTTACTTCCTTCCCAGTTTGATTCCATATAAAGGTTTGTAATTCCGGTTGTGAGAAGTAAGCGCTCTGCATGGAATGGTTCTTTTTTGCTAAGCATCATTTCTACGATCCAGTGCGGTTGTGCATTAGACGCATGATACTGATCGAATGGTCCGGGGAATCCGAGTAAAGAAACGATTGTTGGTTCTTCCTTACCTTCAATCTCGCCGGCGTAAGTCCATCCCGATAAGGGAACACCAATGATCGCTGCCTTCGTTCCATCATTGTATTCAATTACACAAATATTGGTTCTTGGATTTGCCCGATAAGTCTCCGGCTTTAATTCCAGTCTTTTCGCTACCGCTTCCAGTAGATTAGCTGCCCAGCTGTTGCGTTCCACCCACTTCCATGATTCAGGTCCGCGTATAGATTGAATCGATTTCACACCAGTCTCACCACCTTTTCTGCGTTCTACAAATGCATGAAGCAATTCGATGCAATGAAAAATAGCTCCCTCATCCGGAGCAGCTCCAACTACAATTGAATGTTTTATTGGCGTATCTATTTCCAGTTCTATCTCAGGTTTACGGTAATAAACCGGAAGTAATGAACCCCCTGTTAGCGGAAAACCAAGTTCACGCGATTTATCAAACATCCATTTTGCATCATCCCAGTTGTATGAAAAGTGTTTGTCGTTAAAAACCGGTACTGAGCGCTTACTTTGTTCAAAAATACGGATTACCTGATTGTACATCCACCAGCGCGGCAGGAGCCAATGGCCCTTGAGATCGGTAGCATAGTCGCCATGTTCACCAACAATAACCACTCCATCTACCGCAAGTTCCTTACCTCCTAATGTTAAGGCTTCAGCTATAGTTTTAAAGACCGGGAAGCCTTTGGCTCTGGCAACTTTTTGTCCGAGCTGACTGCTATCATGCTGATGAAGGTATAGCGATACCACCTCTACCCGGGACTCGACATAAGCTCCCTGCCACCAATATCCATCAATAAGTTTATTTACCAGCCAGTCGGCATGTGATCTGGTCGCTGCCCAATATGTTGCCAAAACAGCAATACGAGGTTTTTTTTCCTGTGTCTTACCGATAGCATTACCGGAGATACCTGTTAATGCTGTTAAACCTGCTACTCCACCAATTCCCAGTATTTCACGTCGGGTAAAGCTTGGGTTTGACTCTATAATTTCATTGATTGGGAATGAATTTGGATCCATGGCTGCAATTTTATTTTATTTCTTTCTCTGTGTTTCTTGTTCATGTTTTTAGGACTCACATCTGAAGTCTGAAGTCTGATGTCTGATGTCTGATGTCTGATGTCTGAATTCCGAAGTCCGAACCTTGCCTCCTGCCACTGACCTCCTACCTCCTGCCTCAGACCTCCTACCTCAGACCTCCTACCTACTGATCGAATCCCCGAATATACGGCCTCGCTGGTGGTCTTTCTCCCTTACTGAACTGAGCCCCTCTAGTAGAACGGTATTTTATATTCAGGGCAGGAGTTTCAAGGCGGCGCCCCACAGCAGAGTACTTGCTGCCTTCCCAGTTTGATTCCATATAGTGGTTTGTAATTCCGGTCGATAGAAGCAGACGTTCAGCATTGAACGGTTCCTTCTTAGTCAGCATCATTTCTACAATCCAATGCGGTTGTGCATTGGAGGCGTGATATTGATCGTAAGGACCAGCCCAGCCAAGCATTGAGATAATGGTAGGTTCATTTCTTCCTTCAATCTCACCGGCATAAGTCCATCCCACACCCCGGCCACCGATTACCGCTGCTTTTGTTCCGTCATTATACTCTATCACACATATATTGGTTTGTGGTTCCTCCTGAAAATGTCCGGGCTTAAAGTCGAAGCTTTTGGCAACGGCATCAAGCAGTTTAGACGCCCATGGATTGTTTGCGACCCATTTCCAGGCCTCTGATCCGCGAATAGCTTGTATGGTCTTAACCCCCGATTCACCTCCTTTGCGACGCTCAACAAATCCCTGAAGTACGTCAATGGCATGGAAAATACCACCTTCATCTCCGGCGCCTCCAATTACAATTGAATGCTTTATTGGCGTATCGATGTCAATTTCAATCTCAGGTTTGCGGAAGTAAATTGGAATTGAAGAACCTCCTGTTAAAGGAAAGTTCAGCTCTCGTGATTTGTCAAACATCCACTTCGCATCATCCCAATTATAGGAGAGGTGTTTGTCGTTAAAAACCGGCACCGAACGTTTGCTCTGCTCAAAAACTTTAACAACTTGCTGGTAGATCCACCAACGAGGCAGCAGCCAGTGCCCCCTCAGGTCGGTAGCATATTCCCCGTGTTCTGCTACAATCACCACGCCATCCACAGCCAATTCCTTACCGCCTAGCGTTAGGGCTTCAGTTACTGTCTTAAAGACTGGAATACCTTTCGCTTTGGCAACTTTTTGACCCAGCAAACTCGCATCATGCTGGTGAATGTAAATTGAAACAACATCCACCCGTGAAGCCATGTAGGCACCATCCCACCAATAACCATCAATCAGCTTGTTTACAATCCAGTCGGCATGTGATCGCGTGTAAGCCCAATAACTGGCCAGTACGGCAATACGTGGTCGGCTTTGCTGAGCATTCGGAAAAGCAGCTGCAGCATTACCTGCTAATACCGTTAAACCTGCCATACCCGCTATTCCAAGCATTTGCCGCCTGGAAAACATTGGGTTTGTATCCATAATTTCATTGATCGGGAATGAATCTGCAGCCCCTGTTGCAATTTCAGATTGTTTCTTTGCCATAAGGTTTTATTTCTTGAATGGGATTGGATATTTTGTCCTCTGATTTAATCTATATCCTTAAACTAAATTAACAATAATTCAATGATTAGTATTGAATAAATGCCCTGATATGTAACAAATCTGTTGATGGATATTTGAGTTTTGTATTTATGGATGCATTCCTTCAAGTGTTGCTAATTGATTAACCGTCTGTAGTGTTTTAGTGCAGTACCTCTATGGATTGTAAAATTATTAGGAGTCTGCAGACTCTATTCACAATGATTAGATTTTGGAAATCAATACCTGTGTGCAATAGGTTATTCCAGCCCTTTCCTCCGGAGTATTTCCGGCAAGAAATTGCGTTCGATTTCAAATTACCAGAAGCCGGAAGATACCTCCTCCGGCAAGGTTTATTTTACCTGCTGCTGTTTTTCATTGGGACCGACAGACCGGCAAAAGGGCCAAATAGGATTTTAAATCAGCGGCTTACAAACCCGCAATTATCTGGAATTCGATTTGCATTTCAGAACATATTGAATAGCATAAAAGCGGTTCTTATGGTTTGAACAATTGTTCATACTCTTCCGTATCTCCGACCTTATTCACCAGTGCTTTTTCCATTAATTGATCAGGGATAGCTTCCAATACCTGCATCCTTTCACTCAATGGTAAATCCCTGTTGATCCAGAGTTTTGCTGATTTTTCAGTTAAAAGGCAGGGCATACGATCATGAATGCTCTTCATGAATTCATTCGGACTGCGGGTAATGATGGTACAACTGTTGATGACTTCACCGGTAGACTTATCAGTCCATGAATCCCATAATCCGGCCATAAGGGTAAATTGCTGTTCCTTCACTCGGATAAGGAAGGGCTGTTTCAACTTTCCCTTATCATCCAGTTTTTTCCATTCATAGAAACCATCTGTTATGATTATGCAGTGGCGTTTACCTAATAAATTTTTCCAGGTACCTGATTCCTGCAGATTTTCCAGGCGGGCATTAAAGCTGCTGAATTTGGGTTTTTCTTTAGCCCAGAATGGGATTAGGCTCCAGTAAAAGTATTGTAGTATTTCAGGTTTTTCATCAGTAATTACGGGCAACTCTACTGTGGGAGGCAGGTTGATCCCTCCCGGTTTGATCAATGCATCCGCATATTTAAGCTGAAGCTTTCTTGCTATAAATTCCTGATCTGATGTTGATACCCTGCCACACATGGGTTGAATTTTGTTAAATGTTATTTTTTTATTCCAAGTACAGAAAAAGCATAAAGCCTAAAGCCGTGTCCTGTTTATGTATTGTTTCTTACATTATCTTCATTCCCGTATTCCAGAATATCACCGGGCTGGCAATCCAGAGCTTTACAAATTGCCTCTAAAGTACTGAATCGGATTGCTTTGGCCTTTCCGGTTTTTAGGATTGAAAGATTGGATAATGTCAAATCAACTCGTTCAGAAAGTTCATTCAGAGATATTTTTCTCTTTGCCATCATCACATCCAGGTTTACAATGATTGACATAGTTAAACAGTTAAGTCGTTTTCATTTTGAATCTCAATTCCTCTCTTAATGATAGTTGCAATTATATAGATAACAGCCGCCATCAAAATAAAGGCCTGGCTATCTGTCCAAAACTGGTCTAGTTTATCTATATTAAATCCCTTATCCATCAAATTTTTCGCTGTGTGCTGTGCTAAAAAACTTAATAGTCCTATGGCTAAAGTAAAGTAAGAAATTTGCGTGATTTGTTTAGAAACAAAACTGTTGAATGGCTTTTCCAGATCTATTTTGCTGATTAGTAAAATGACCAGATAAAATAAGTAAGCTTTCAAAATCGAGATGACCATAATAAAAGTGTACATATTTAAATAAGCCCACTTGCTCTTATTGTACATTTCACTTAAGTCCAGCTTTTGGTACAAGTTTTGGATAATTTCTGGTTTGTAAAGACTGTATATAAAGTTGACAATTAATGCTCCGGCTTCAATGCATAAACCAACGAAGATGATCCAGGCCACAATACTCAGGAACATAAATACATAGTTGTTTTTCTTTTCCATTCTTTTAAAAATTTAAAATTATGGCGCAATATAATAATTATTTATTGATAAACAATAAATAAATAGCAAATATCAATTAAAATATATTTTCGTGTTGTTTGAATTAAAATGTTTTTTTTGAATGATAACAGGTGTTACAAATGCTTTATAAGATTATGGTAAAATCAATACAACATCCTTTTTAAGATAACCCGGTTTAGAAATTTTAACTATTTTAATTTTCGCTCTTTTAAAATGTTTTGTAATTCCTGATTGTTATAGTTAGTCTTATTGACCAATCTATACAGGAAAAGTATTGGGATTAGAGTCACCAATCCAACAGTGTTTTTCACCACACTATAGACTACAACTCCTACAAAAAATCCAATCAATACAGCATTCATTATGAAGTTAGATTTCATTTTTTTTGCTTCCTGTAGCAGTTCTACATCTGTTAATTCTGAAAGTTTTCTCTCTGTCATTATTTTTCGTTTTTATTGAATTATAGTGTCAAGGTTGTCTTCTCGTAGGCTTTTAGCTTTCAACTTTTAGCTTAATGCTCCCTCATCATCTTCTTCGATCCCAGCAATGCCAGAAGTGAAAGCCCCGAGGCAAAAGTCAGATAATAACCCACGTAAGCAAGTCCGTAATTCTGAGCCAGGGTAGTGGCCAAATAGGGTGTTAGGGAGGCGCCCAAAATCCCGGCAAGGGTAAATGCCAGCGAGGCTCCGGTATAACGAACAGGTGCAGGAAAGATTCCTGCAAGTGCAGTGCCTATCGGTCCGTAGCTAAGTCCCATCAGGAACATACCCATAGACAGGAATACTCCCGTCAAAACTATGTTGTCTTCAATGAATATAAACTCGAAGAAAAGTCCAAATAACATTGTTCCGATACTCGCTGCCATTAGCATTTTATTACGTCCGTATTTATCGGATAGCCAGGCAGAAAGGGGGATACCTATTCCGAAGAACAACATGGAGATCATTTGAAGGATCAGGAAATCACTTTTTGTATAATTCAGCGTCGATGTACCCCAGCTCAGCGTAAATACGGTCATTAAATAGAACAGCAGGAAGGTAGTGATCGTAACTAATGTACCTAAGGTAATGGCTTTGGTATGTTTTACAAAAACATCTTTAACCGGCATTTTTGAGCGCTGATCGTTGTCGACGATCTTCATGAAATCAGGTGTTTCGGTAATTTTTAATCGCACGTATAAGCCCACAAAAACGAGCAGGGCACTGGCTAAGAAAGGTATCCGCCAGCCATAATTGATAAAATCACTTTCATTCATGGTTCTGCTCAATATAAAAAATGAGCCGGTAGATAAAAGGAACCCAATTGGTGCGCCTAATTGCGGGAACATGCCATACCAGGCTTTTTTGTGGGGTGGTGCATTTTCTGTAGCCAGTAATACCGCGCCTCCCCATTCACCTCCCAGACCTAATCCCTGTCCAAAACGGAATACAGCCAGCAAGATCGGGGCAGCGATGCCGATAGAAGCATAACCCGGCAAGAGTCCGATGGCCACAGTGGAAGGTCCCATTGTCATTAGTGAGGCAACAAGTGTTGCCTTACGACCCTTACGGTCACCAAAATGCCCGAATAATGCTGCACCCAATGGCCTTGCAAAAAAAGCAAGTGCAAAAGTTGCCAGCGATTCCAGAGTAGCTATTGCGGGGTCCGAAGCTGAGAAAAACAATTTCGGAAAGACCAGCACCGCAGCAGTGGCATAAATATAAAAATCGAAAAACTCAATGGTAGTACCGATTAGGCTGGCTGCAAGAATTCTGCGTACCGGATTTGCTTGGATAGGTTTCTGGGTCATAGACTCAAACATAGGAAATTTGAGTTTATTTTTAGCCGCTAATGAGTGGGAAAGGACAATAGTTAAAAAAGGAGTTTGCCTGTACATTCGGGATAATCCGCGGAAACACTGCGATAAGCGCTACCGATATGAGGGGTTTTTAATAGCGAGTCATAAGACTATTTTCCATTATAAAATCCGTAGAGACGCTGCGCTTAACTCTACGGACAGGCGGACAGGCAGTTTTGCTAATGCGTGCTATTTAATATCAACTTGTTCGATCCCTTTAAGAAAATAGCTTACCTCACCACAATCTGATCAGTATAAACCGAAAGCGGCTGCCCCGAACGAATATGCCAGGATGGAGTTTTTAACAAACTTTCTGCATGGACTTTAATATACCGGGCTTTTGTGCCTGCTTTTAATTCTGCCAGAAAGGGAAGAACTGAAATTTTGATTATTGCCGGGTTTTCGAGCGGGTTTGGATTGTTTGGGTTTGTGATAGTAATGGCTTCACCATATTCCTTACCATCCGAAGAAAGGGAATAGCTTACATATTTTGGCAAAGCAAACAAATGCCAGTCGGGTTGGGCCTGAGGGTTCATGAAATCCATGTTTACAGAATTGACAGGCATTACTTCACCGAGATCCAGAATGAAATCCATGTGCTCGGCGGTACAGTGCACCCAGTTCTGATCGGCTTCCTGCCAGGATTCATAGGAAGCGAAAATGCCATCAGTCAAACTTTCTAAAGCCTTCGACTTAGGGTTTGCTTTGCTTATAGGGATGATCTTTTTCCGGAATGATTTAGCAGTGCTGATTCCTTCCATATTATTGAATACCCGCATGTAGGATGCACGATAATGTTCAGGTGTTCCGCTTCTTTCACGCACCAGCTTAACATTATTCTGGGTACAGCCGTCCGCAAAACTATTGACCAGGGTTTTAAATTCAGGTTTAGGTAAAACCTTTCCGCCACTATCTTTACTGAACATGCTTCTTTCAGTATTGATTTCTGTGCGCCCTATTTGTATTTCGGCATACATAATAGGTAACCGGGCAACTTTAACACGCCTTACCAGTTCAGGGTGCGAAGCTACAGCCTTTTCAGCCTTATCGAAAAGCTGCTTGTATTGCTGCATCATCTCTGCCGAAAGGTAGGTTTTTTTAGCATGGATGGGATCCCCAAAAATGCTGAGCACCATGCCACTTTTTACCAGAGATTCCTGCATGCTATCAATGTATTGCCGGATAAACGGAGCAGCAGCAACGAAATATCCTTTTAGAAATTCATTGATAATGGCCTTATCATCTGCATCGGGATTCCACATTAATTTGCTGATCAGGTAAGATCTTAGCAAGGCCATTTCGGCTGCGGCTTCGTTGTTTGCCTGCATGAACAAAGCATTCACGCGATTATCAGTATAGAATTTAATATTGGGTTTTAAGGTATACAGATTAGGGAATGGTGAAACATAATTAGTAAATTGTATGTTATAATCCCAGATGATGATATCTTTTGAAAGGGCACCCCAGTCTTTCAGATCCTGGGAAAATGCCGGATCTGTTACATAAACCGGAGCTTGCCTTGAACTTTCAATATTACAGAGCATAATATTGACATTGGGCTCAATCTGGATATTTTTCGGAGCTTTACGTGAATACCAGTAAGCAAGTGTTGAAATGATCTTATCCGGAATTTCTCTAGCAACCTGATTCACAAAATATATAATCGAACCACTTGGAACATTTCCGTATTTTTCATTCAATGCTTTACAACCATCACATTGGCAATACCTGTCGTTATCATCCTGACTAACCGACCAATAGCTGGAATTTGGTTTTTCCTTTATTTTAATTTTCAGGCTGGCAACCAGAAGTCTTAATACTTCGGGGTTCGAAAGACATAACTGGGTTCCAGGACGTCTTACACCATCAATCAGTGAATAATATTCGGGATGACTTTTGGCATATTGCTGCTGTGGGACCAGGGTGTTGAATGTATGTACAAATAATCCCCAGTCATCCCTCGAAGAAAGCTTATGCCAGTCGGAATACTCCTGATCAGCCATTTGGCTGTAAGAGGTTGTACGGTATTTGATCTTTGGTTCAATTACCCTGTCAGTCTTTGGAGGATTAAAGCTGCTATCTCCCGGACTGTCTGCAGTTTCGGGGGAGTATTTTCTAAAGCCTAGTCCTTCCAGAAAATCGTAAATACCAAATAGTAATCCTCTTTTTGCACCTCCGGCTATGATGAAATTGTTACCTTCAATTTTTCGGATAAACCCAGCCTCAGGTATTTTACCACTGTTGATTTGCCTGGCTTTGGCATAATCTGTTTCACCAATAAAAATCCCGTTAATAACTTTTGCATCTCCCTCTGTAAGGATAGTAATTGCTTTTTTTGATAGTTTTGACAAATATTTCTGGAGTGCCAGAGCAGCTTCTTTTTCAATCAAGTCGGCTCTCGATGGAATGATGATCTGATAATTTAAAATACCATCCCCGGTCACTTGCCTACCCAAAAGACTACTCTTCAATTCCGCACTCAGCAATTCCGGCAGAAATGTTAATCCCGCCGCTACTATTCCTGTATTCTTTAAAAAACTTAGTCTTGATATGTTCTTAACCGGATCTTTTTCCATTTATATAATTTCTTATTTTTTTACAACTCCTAATTATCTTCTCAGGCTACTCAATCAACCCGATAGCTATCGGGTGTCAACTGTCAATTGTCAACTGTCAATTGTCTACTCTCCACTCTATCTTAAACTCCGGATTATCAAACACATTCTTTGAAAACTTATAATTACTATAGCTGTCAATGTCAATAAATCCTTCTTTATCAATGAATTTTCCGCTGATTTTTACATCATTGCCAATTTTTAACCCCTGAACCAGGTCTTTTTTATCTTTATACAACAAGGCGCTTAAAATAATAGATTTTTCTGCTGATTTATTAGAAGAATCGAGAGGGATGCTGAAATTCACTTCTGTAGATGTCGGTTTTTCGATAATTTCAACCAGGGTTGCCTGCCAGGAATCAAATTTTAAGGACAGACTATCTTTAACATAAGCTTTGGTTAACAGAATTCCATTGTTCAACTGCACGCTCCGATTAGCCTCGTCCGATGAGTTAACTGCATTCCGGATAAATTTTACATAATTTACAAATCTGGTCTGTTCGGCCGGACCCAGTACTTCTTTTTTTTGTCCGCAGGAAGCTAAAATGAGCAACATGACTGCGATTATGAAATTTCTCATATTCTTTTAAATGTTCAAAACTTAGACAATCGATTTCTCAGGCCTTTATCAGGTTAAACTAAATGTAGCCAATGGCCCTGAAAATTCCAATAATTCCAACAAGAATCCAGAATACATTTAACAGGGTATAGGCGCGGTCTTTTTTTAGAACTGCACACCAGGAAAGCAGTATGGCATCTATCGTATTGAAAACCCATACAAAAAGAAATGGGCTATCAGGACCGAGCCAGCTGACCAGAGTAAAGCTGAAAATTCGCATAATGACTCCGATCATTTCAAAAGCCTTTATGTTTCGTAGTATATATTGATTCATTGGATTCTGAAATTAAGTATTTGCTGCCTAAATGGTAAAATCATTATTTCGACTTTAAGGGAATCAATGTTTCGCAGGATATCCATTAGTCATTAATTGAGTTCAGGCGCCAAAATACACATCTCTAAAGAAACGACATTAATTTCAAAAAAAAAGGACAAACTCAGGGTCTTAGCGCTTGTCCTTTGTATTTTATGAAAATGAATTATTCTGGTTTCAGCAGAGTCTTACTTACGCTTACTTTTTCAATTTTATCTCTGGAATAATAGATAGGAAAATGCTGATCTTTTGCCCATGGCTCAAAAAGGTTTCTGTAAAAGGGACTTGCAGGATCTCCAGATTGCCCGGGACCATTAGTTGCGACTGCGGCATCCCAATCGCCGGTATTAACGATGATGCGGAAGGAAGCTCCGGCATTCTGGCGTAAATTTCCGCTTGTTGAACCCGGAGTATCGCCATAGCCTCCACGAGGTAGGGGACCCAGGTCTAATCGAGCTTTTATGCTGTCTTTTACGAGATGTCCCAATGAATGAGCCATATAAGTATGTTTATAATTTTCCTGTCCGTATTGCCATTTACTCTTGTCCGGGCCTAGTTTTTCCTCGATATCTTTTAGTCCTGCACTAAATGCTTGAGCCAGAAAGCGATCTCTTCCGGCAATTGGATCCGGACCAAATTTCTTATCCGGATTGATGATCCATTCGATTATTTTGCTGGTCTGCAGAGAAATCAAACCTTTTGCCGATTTCGGAATAAATCTTTCGTTGGCTTGTGTTTTAATTTGACTCTCCCAGGCCACATAGATCGTAGCTTCAATGGAATTGGGGTTTAATTTAAAATCCCAGTTTTTTAGTTGTTCTCTGGCTGCTGCTTCTGCTCCTGATAATGATAAATTGTTGAGCAGGGGACTGAGCGTTCTTGCAGGAATTGACAGATAATCAACCTGCAAAGCTTTCATATCATCCATGGTTAACTTTTTATCCCTGCCTAAAACCTCATTGATACGGTTTCCACGGAAAGGATCAGCCCAGGAGAAGCCGGTTGCATCCCAGTGCTTAAAGTTTTCAGGTGTCAGATTCTGATTGGCAGTTGCAAAAAAACCTTTTGCAGGATTGAAGGTATGTGGACGTTCTTTAATTGGTAAACGGCCTTCCCATTCAAAACGACCATCACCGGGGACAGGTACTAGTCCGCTGAAATTTTTTCGAATAGGCTGATAACCAACCACCTGCCAGCCGATATTTCCTTTCTTGTCAGCCCATACCATATTCAGACTTGGGATGTGACTGTAAGAGCATGCTTCGCGGAATTCTTGCCAGGTTTTGGCCTGGTCCATTCTTAAGGATGCCAGATATGGTGCTGCACCAGGTTCCAGCCATCCGCAGCGGACGGCATAGGCCTTTTTATTCAGACTGTCGACATAACTAACCGGACCATGCCGGGTATAAAGCAAATCAACTGATAGATCTGATTTCCCCTTTACTTTAATTGTTTCCTTTATCACTTTCATGTTCTCCCATTTCCCTCGGTATTTATATTGATATAGATTATCCGGATTCAAATCATAAACGTAGAGGTCCTCACTATCGGTGCCAAAAATGGTTAAACCCCATGCTCCATACTCGTTATGGCCTATTGAAATTCCCGGAATTTCTGGCTCACCTCCACCCACTACATTCCAGCCAGGTGCAACGAGGTGACTCATGTAACGCAAGGAGGGAACAGATATCGTACGATGCGGATCATTGGCCAAAAAGGCTGCACCTTCGACCATTTTATCTGCGCGAACTACCCAGTTATTGCTGCCTATGGATAATTTATCTTCTTTTGATTCATCCGCAGGTAGCATATCAAGACTGGCGCTTAGTTTCTTATCTCCCCGATACTCCGCCTGAATATCTTCCGGTTCGAATTTCAATGTTTCACGAAAGGCATTATATAATTCCAAGATGTCATCAAATAATAATTCTTTATTGATTGCCGGATCAAGATCAATATCAGGAACCTGTGGATGAAATGACGAAAGCTCTTTCACTTTTTCAGATCCAAGTCGGGCTACTGCTTGGCCCGTCTTTAGTTCAACACCGATGTTTCCCAATAAACCCTGATGCCGGGAGATTACTACCTCCGGGGTCCATTTACCTGGTTTAATGTTTAACAGTTTAAATTCGATGGGTAGTTTTTCGGGAGTTTTAAGGATTTCCTCGATATAGGCATTTACTCCATCACTGTAAGCGGTAATGATCTCTTCGCCATCTTTGTGATAATGATTCATTTCCTGTTGCATGTCCCCTCTAAACTTGAATAAACGGGAACCTATATCCCGCTTAATTTCACGTTCACCTAGGATTTCTGCGACCGTTCCGGTAGCCTGTCTTCTCCATATTTCAAATTGAAACAGGCGATCTTTGGCAGCGGCATAACCCTGCGCAAAAAACAGATCATGCTGATTTTTTGCATAAATATGATTTACACCCCATTCATCCCGGATAATTTCTACAGGTTCTTTTAAACCTTTGACGGATAAATTATCAAAGACTGATTTGCCGCAGGAAATTAGAAAAGTTCCAAATAGGATTAGTAGGATACACTTCAAAGACTTTTGATTAATTTTTATGATTGAATTTTGCATATAAACTGGAATATATTTTTTAAGGCATTGATTCATGGTTTTGCAATCTTTTCTGAATATCAGTATTTTAGGAGATAGAAACAAACAAGCAATTGTATTGCTATCTAATAATCTTATTAGAATATATTCAAGTAACAGGAGACTATGAGTGATTTCAATACAGAGAATGATGAGTTTTGGAAATGGGGAATTATGTATAATAATCCCAATGATCCTACTATTTGGGTAGAAAAACGTGTTGGTATCGGATGGACCTTGAATTTTGCACACAAGGAATCCTGGGTTATTATTTTTATGATTCTTGCTATTCCATTGGCTTTTTTGGTTTTTACGATGGTTGGTTAGGGCGAGTTGTCATTACAACCGCATAATTATAGCGTAGCGATCCGCCCTCATCGAAAAAATGATAGAGCTGCCACCAAAGGTTTGTTTAACATGGTCTATGGATCTATTACCGGAAGCCCGTCCAGATGAAAAACAGCTCCGGGTAACATAAACATTGCGTTAGGAGGTTCCAGCTTTCGCTGGAATGACAAGTGGTTCCAGCTTTCGCTGGAATGACAAGTGGTTAAAGCTTTCGCTGGAATGACAAGTTTTGTAGTGGGGAGAGTAAGTAGATTCCAGCTTTCGCTGGAATGACAAGTGTTGTAGTGGGGAGAGTAAGAAGATTCCAGCGAAGGCTGGAATCTCCTAATACCCACTCCCGATATGTCATTCCAGCGAAAGCTGGAACCTGTTGATCTGAACCTCGATTATTTAAACATATCAGCTTCCCGATAAGCCTTAATCAAGGCCAGTTCACCTTCTTTGCCCGGAATTGCATTTCCATGCTCCATTCCCAGAATACCTTTAAAGCCTTTGCCATCAATGTATTTGAA
>JBIIRT010000004.1:0-52223 GCA_044341405.1 Daejeonella sp.
AATCAGAATCGCAGGGAAAATGAGCATATTCGATAAAGTAGCCTGTCCGGCAGCTAAATCTGCTGCATCTCCGGCTAAGCCTTGAGAAACTGCAACAATTTTATTGTCCTGAATCCATCCTCCAATGATTGGTTGAAACATGGAAGAAGAAAACATTCCGATACCACCCATAATTGAGAGTCCGAGAGCCCCAGTCTGAGGCATATTTTCTGCAATAAAGCCGATCATATTAGGCCAGAAATAACAGATTCCGAGTGCATAAAATACTGCTGCCACATAGAGCATTGGACCGTCCATTGTACTCATCATATAGATTCCAAGAACACCAAATACAGCAGAGCCTAACAATACACCTACTGTATTTAATTGCTTGATCAATGAGCCTGCAAAATACCTACCTACTGCCATTAAGCCTGTTACAAGGGCTAAAATAAGCATCGGACTTGCACCTGCCTTAGCCAGAATAGGGCCAACCCATTGTTGCGGACCAAATTCAGAAATAGCTGTCAATGCCATACAAGCAGCCATAAACAGGTATAATGGATTTAACATCGCTTTAAAATTATCCAAAGTCGAATTTTCGACGATTCTAGGTTTTGGAAAATTTTGTCCGAAAAACAGAACTGCATAAATGATTGTTGGAATCAGAATGATCCAAATTTGCGACTGCCAGCTCATGTTTGCCTCCGTCATAACTTTAGAGATCAATGCTCCTAAAACTATTCCGCCTGGAAACCACATGTGAAAGCGATTCATCTTTTTGCTGAAATCTGATCCAGAATAAGAATCAGCAATCATTGGATTACAAGCAGCTTCAGTACAACCATTACCTAAACCAATTAATAAGGTTGAAATCAGTAAAGTATCGTATCCGGTAGCATAAATTGTTAAAATTATACCAATTGCATGCGCCAGTAATGCAATCTGCATAATTAATTTAGGGCCAATGCTCGAGTAAAAAATACCTCCCAAAATCATAGATATTGGGAAGCCCAAAAACCACATTTGATTAATGTGACCTAGCTGTACTGGATCTAAATTTAACTCAGTGCCGAGCTGGGTTAAGATTCCCGCCCGTATACTAAACGAAAAGGCCGTAGTAATAAGTGCAAAACAACTCGCCAGAAAAAGACGGTTTGCATTAATAGTTTGATTCATAACAAATTCAATTTTTAAGGTTTAACATTAAGGTTCATTTTGAAACAATAAATTAAAGTAGATAAAATATTGTGAAAGTAAAAACTTAATTAAATGAGTTCTATAGTAAGAAGGTTAAAAATCAAGAATTTAATTTTTATCATTGGTTGGTAACACCAACCACAGGGAAATATTACCCGCTCATGGCCGCAGGGCCTAGTCCTTTTCCTGCAGCAGAAAAGTACCAAAATGCCGCCGCTGCGCCTGATGCTTTGAAGGGTTCTGCTTAGGCATAGACAATCGTTACCGCACCAGCCAAGGCGGAGGAAAGCTTATTAATGGGGGCTGCTAGCGTGGCGTCTAAAAAAAATCGGGGTAATTAGCAGGATCCTAGACATATCGCCTTGCAATGACATTCATATACTTTTTTTGCGGCATTGGAAAGGGCGGTAAATTCAAAATTGCCATCGCACTAACTTTCATAGCCCTGTACGCAGCCGTTGATGGATGAACATTCCTAAATCTCTAACGTTGATCTTAGTAATCTTTGAATCTTGATAAGGAGAAATTAATTCTAAATGAAGCAGTATTTTCCAAAGCGGGGGGAGGACAAAACGGCGGGCCGGGTGTATGGCCTGTAGTAGTGGAAGCTTCGTTTTGTATTGATTTTTTGGTTACTTTTTCATCAAGGAAAAAGCAACTAGGCCTCCGCGGCTATGAGCGGTTTTAAATTTGAAATCACACGAAATAATTATAATCCTGAATAAATATAAAGTACTGTATATTAAATATTTAACATGCCTAATGATGAAATTTCGCGCGAGCTAGCAGAGGAAAAAATCACTACAAAATTTAAGCCCTTGGAATTGAAATCACTTAAATCTATATGGAAGATTCAATTTAAAACCAGGATAACATCATTAACTATCTGCCAAAAAACTACTATACCAATGTCCTGATGCCTTAATAATCCGCTTTTGACTTTCGTAGTCAACGTGAATTAAACCGAAACGCGGGCGATATCCTTCTGCCCATTCAAAATTATCTGTAAAACTCCACACGAAATATCCTTGTACATTGACTCCTTCTTTTTTTGCTTTCAATATTTCAGCAATATTAGACTGTATGTAATTCATTCTTTTTACGTCGTGAACATTCCCATTTTCAACTACATCAGGAAAAGCAGCACCATTTTCTGTGACATATAATTTTTTGAATTTGTATTTTGAAAATTGGTGAAGCATTTCATGCATAGCCTGCGGATAAATTTCCCATGCCATCTCTGTTACTTCGTCAACTCTATTTTTAGCGTTAACCAGAGATGAATTAATATAAGGTGTAAAATAGGAGTGTTTTACAACCTCCCTGGTATAATTTTGAATACCTATAAAGTCTGGCTCTGCCTGTAATGCAACTTCATCCCCCGCATGCATGTATTTTTCAATCTTCCTTAAAAAGGGAAGATCCTGTATTGGATACCCAAGTCCGGTCAAAGGTTCCACAAATAGCCTGTTAACTAATGCATCTACCCTTAACGCGGCCTTTAAATCTCTATCTCTATTGGTGTGCGGATGAATAGCGGAACAAGAAAAAGTTGTTCCAACTTCAAGGTCAGTTCTCAAGCTCTTAGCAATCCTTATACCTTTAGCCTGCGATAAAGCGGAATGATGTATAGCCGGAAGAAAATTATCGACTCCCTTTTTTCCTGGTGCATGAATACCTAAAAAATAACCCGCACCAGTATATACCATGGGCTCATTTAAGATCATCCAATGTTTAACCCGATCTCCAAAGTGATTGATGCAAAATGCAACGTAGTCTGTAAAATAGTCTGTAATATCCCTATTTACCCATCCCCTTTTTTGTTGCAATGCCAAAGGAAGATCCCAATGATATAAGGTAACCCAGGGAGTTATCCCTATTTCTAAACAAAAGTCTATTAAGCGGTCGTAAAAATCTACCCCCTTAGCATTAATCTCTCCTGTACCATTTGGAAATATCCTGGACCATGAAATCGAAAATCGAAAATTGTTGATATGCATTGACTTCATCAATGCAATATCTTTGGCGTATTGATTGTAAAAATCGCAGCTTATTTCTGCCGAATGACTTTTAAAGATTTTTCCCTTCTTTCTTGAGAATTCATCCCAAATGGAGAGGCCCTTCCCATCAACCTCCACTGCTCCCTCGGTTTGAAACGCAGAGGCTGCAACTCCCCAAACAAAATCTTTTTCAAAATCTGCTCTACTGACCATCAAAATCTACCTGATGCTATCCTATTAAGTTTTTTTAAGAAATTGGTACCCTCCGTTAATTGAAAATCTGATTGATGCCTGGTTAATTCCATTTTGTCAATTCTTGCTTTTGCTTCTAACTTAATAAGATCGCTTAAAATAGTCTCGGTAATATCAGGATAATTTACAGGAATTATTTCCCCAGTTGAAACCCAATCCATTATTTTTTGTAGGTGCTTTTTTTTCAGGCTTTTGATTACAGGAACACCCATCTCTTCTAGCGCAGCAGCATTACATTGCTGCTCGTATTGGCCCTTCATAGGAATTACCATCAGTTTCTTTTTTAGAAACATCGCTTCTGCAGGAGTTTCAAAACCTGCACCACATAAGACTCCAGTTGATTTTGACATACTGTCAATAAACTCTTCATTGTTTATGGGTCGGATCCAAATGTTTTGATCCCGTACAGACTGCTTATTATGTTTTGAAAATACCTGCCATTCAACATTCTCAATCTTAGAAAGAATTTTGATGATCCTTGCATCATCGTAGGCAGGAAGGTATACTGTATAATGACCTAAGCGCTGTGGCTTTTTCATTCTAACTTCAGCTCGAATTACCGGGGTAAAAATATTTGAATCATATGATTTAAAATGAAAACCATACTGACTTGTTGAGGGTGCATAAGAACGTAGGATGGCCTTCCCAATCGGATCAAAGTTACGCGACTTGGGTGCATTCTTATTTAAAACCGCAGCCTGGTGGCTAACTGATATACAAGGCTTAGCGGCAAAATAACAGGCCCAGGAAGAAACAGGCTCAAAATCGCTGATTATCAGATCATAATCCTCAACCGGGAGTGACTTAATATCCCTCATAAGCCGCTTCAATCGAGATTTTCTATAGGTTTCGGCAATATCAACATTGCCCTTCTTCCCAAAAATGAAACTTAGTCCGTGAAAACGATAGTTGATTTCGAAAGGCAGTTCAACATCTGCCTGAATACCACTGATCAGAATATCAAGATCATGATCCTTTTTTAATAAGGGTACAATCTCTCTTGCACGCGTTACATGTCCGTTTCCAGTACCCTGAATTGCATATAAAATTTTCATGAACTTTTTAAATTGAACTCAGCCAGCATTTGATTGAACAATTGTCTGATATTCATATCATCTGATTCCTCTTCTGGCAAATTCAACATAGCTACTCTTTCCGAATCGCCAAAACGATAAAGATTCCACTTGCTATCATAGTATTCAAGTGCAGACAAATTTTCTATCCAGTCACCTGAATTCAAATACATGATACTTCCATTATCCTTTTCAATCATACGCATTTCAGGATGATGAATATGGCCACAGACTACATAATTGTAGTTATTACTTATACCAATATCTGCTGCCGTTTCTTCAAAACTATTAATGAACTTAACAGCACCTTTAACACTATTTTTTAACTTTTTGGAAAAGGATAGTTTTCCTCTATTAAAAATTTTCTCCGAAATCCAGTTTGCCAGACTATTGATCAAAATTAATGCATCATACCCAACGGCGCCAAGTTTGGCAAGCCATTTAGAATGCTGCATGGTTACATCAAAAACATCACCATGAAAAATCCAGGCCTTTTCACTATTATCCAGTTCGAGAATCAGCTTATTCACAATTTTAAATGACCCCATTTTAAAGCCTTCAAACTTCCTCAGCATTTCATCATGATTGCCTGTTACGTAATAGACTTTTACACCTTTACCCAACCAGGTCATCAGGTGTTTAATCACTTTCATGTGTGATTTTGGCCAATAACTCTTACTAAATTGCCAAATATCAATGATATCGCCATTCAGCACAACAATTTTTGGCTTGACTGATTTGAGATAATGCAAAAGCTCTTTAGCCCTGCAACCATAAGTACCTAGGTGTACATCTGAAATTACAAGGATGTCTATCTGCCTTTTTCCTTTTTTCATTCTAATGCCTAAAAATGGAACCGATTTTAGAAAAGCGAATAAAAAGGAGGTTGAAAATAAGTTCAGATAAAAGTGAGTGGAGTGGATTCAATTTTTACAAATTTTCTGAACAAAGGTGCAAAACAATTGTTATCTGAATATTAAGGTATCAATAGCAAATTGTTATCTAATAATAGGAGGCTCATTTTATGGATTAGGCATGAAAAAATAATAACAAGCTTTTATTTTAAAAATGAAAAAATCACTCAGATAAAACAAAAGCATTTTTAAAAATATTATTGCTATCTTAAACTATCAAATAATTAAGGCATGAAAAAAATTACGATCACCCTGCTTCTGGTACTCATATGTACAATTAAGTTAAATGCTCAGTTTATTCAAAATTTATCGGATCTACAGGGAAAACCCCTAACTGAATCAAAATATTCTGATGTAACAGGGACTGTTTTTATGTTTGAAGATTGGTTAAAAGGATCTGTTGAACAAGGAGCGAAGATTTCTTATAGGGATGTAGATTTGAAATATAACACCTATAGTGATGAGCTATTTTTTAAAAATCCTAAAGATGGTGCCATGCTATCTTTTGTTTCACCTGCAACAGCATTTTCATTGAACATAAACGGCAGGATTGACATTTATAGAAATGGCTTCCCTGAAATTGATAAGTTCAATGCCAAATCCTATTACCAGATTCTATTTGATGGTGGAATTAAACTACTTTTCAAAAGCTACAAAACGTTAATACAGATAAAGCCCTATAACTCAACAATAACTGAAAAGAAATTTGTTGACAATTTCGCTTACTATGTTTTTAAGGATAATGTCATGATAAAATTTAAGCCCTCAAGGAATGATTTTTTGGAAATACTAAGTTCTAAATCAAGTGAGATAGATGCTTTTATCAAAAAAGAAAAAATAAACTTTAAGGACAATCAGGATCTGGCGAAGGTATTTGTGTATTACGGTACGTTATAGTTTATAAAGAGTAAACCTGATTTGATAAGCTATGATATAGTTAATCTGTTTAGTGTTGAATTAATTTAATGATGACAAAGAGTTATTGATTCAATAAATTGATTAATACTTTCATAGTTTCAGCCTGATGGTTTTCGACGTTCTGCTTTGCTTTATTAACCTTTTCTTTGGCTTTTCGTGGGTTCTGTGCCATTTCTAGAACAGCAGGAACAATCCCTTCTATCTCTTTTTCTACATCCAGATCAAATAACCAATCTCCCAATCCGATATCACGCCACATGATACCTTTACTTGTCTGTTCTTTAAATCGGCATACAATTGCAGGTATGCCATTTCCTACAGACATAATAGGAGAATGCATTTCATTGCCGAAAATTCCAGCCGACAATTTATATGTACTGATAGCTTCATCAGTCAGCCAGTATTTATTCCTCCAAACGACTCTTTTTTTAATTTCGTCTGGCAGAGGATCATATAATATATCTTTCCCAATTGCAACCTGAGTTTCGTCTTCGGGTACAATCAAAATTTTCAAATCAGTTTTTGTCACTACTGCAATAATAGCCTCCCTAAGAGCCTTATGATCATGGTCCTTAAATGCCTGATTTATAGCATCTTTTGGCGCATCAATTGGTCGATTTTTACTCGGAATTAACCAATATGGAGTATACCTATACCTAGGAATCACGCACATGAATTTCCCTTCTTCTAATTGATTTTCATTCAAGAAAGATCTTGCTGCTTTGTCATTATATGTATCAACTGCAAATGCTCCATCGGGCCCAAAAATCATTATTTTGCTATTTACGCCAAGACTTTTAGCATAATTAAGGGAGTAGGAATCTCTAAAAAATATAAATTGCGCATTTGATAACAGGTAGTTTGTATTTGCAGATGCATTACTCTCATTGTACGTGATGCCATAAATACCATAAGGCTTTCCGGTTTCATTTTTCCACTTTTCTACATCTTTTTCCGCAACTAAATATGGTCCTGAGCCATGAAGAAGAAAATCACATTCATTGAATGCTCTTCGTACAGAATCAGTGTTTGATGAAGTGAAAATCTCAAGCTTAGGAAATCTTTTCAAAAGCAACTCCTTTACCCCATTACCAACATCACCAGCCCAAAGTCTTACCTCAACGTCAGGCATGTATTTTTCAAGTAAATGTAAAACTCCAGGCGTGTGACCTATATCACCAATATTGACAGTTTGCCAAGAGGATCGAAGTAGAATCTTTTTACCTTTAAGCCTAGAACTATTGTCAGCACTATAACCATAAGCCTTGTATGCCAAAGAAGCTAATAAGGAACTGGATATTAAAGAAATACTTTTTACAAAAAATCTTCGATTGATCATCTTTAGTAGTTAAATTAATTTTTACACCTAAATTATTGGCTCGATACCTTTAATTTAAGATTATTAGCCTGGATTTTGCGAACCATTAGCACCCATTTCTTTTTGAGAGACAGGCCAAAACTATCTATGATCCATGATCGTTTCCCGGCCTGCTCTACATGTTTTAGAACAGTAGCTTTTTTGATTGATTATATTTTCTTTTATCAAACATATACAAAAACGAACCTTTACGAGAAGTAGCTTTTTCTTTTTCGCTTAACCTGTTTAATAGATTGAGTGAAAGAATTTTTTTAGTAAAATTACGCTTATCAAAATGAGTATTGTAAACTGCTTCATACAACGCTTGAAGCTGTTGCATTGTAAATTTAGCAGGTAGTAATTCAAAGCCTATAGGATACGCTACAGCCTTTTGCTGCAGTCTTTCTATTGATAAAGCAATCATTTCTTTGTGATCAAAAACCACAGTCGGTATTTTGTTTAACGAGAACCAACCTGCCTGATGCTTTTTTAACAAAGCCTCTTCATAATCATCCAGCTTAATGAGCGCGAAATAAGCGATAGATACCACACGTGCTGCTTCATCGCGTTTTACATCCCCAAAACAATTAAGCTGCTCCATATAAACATTATCCAAACCTGTCAGGTTTTCTAGCACCCTGCTTGCTGCATCATGCACACTTTCTTTTGCCCCCACAAAACCCCCCATTAAAGACCATTTACCTTTTTCAGGTTCAAGAGCACGCTTCACTAACAGGGCTTTAATTTCAGTTCCATCAAAACCAAAAATTATGCAATCCACTGCAACATATAAACTATCATGCTCCTGATATGCCTTTGTCATAACTTACCAAAATTTAACATAGAGCGCGCTTAGCAACATCAGTGTAATCACTATTAAAATTAGTGTAGACTTACTCACTTTAAACATGCTTGCATCAATCTCAAAAGCTTTAGGATTTACTTTCGGACCCGCAAAACTAATCGCAACCATCATAGCAACAGTAATTGCAAAAGACCAGCCCATATTAATCAGAAAGGGTATTTCGTAGGAACCACTTTTATTTAAATAAGCGGTATACATGATATTTTCAGTACCAAAAATGCCAACGGCATAATTATTAAAAAATATAGACAGCACAAATCCTGTAATCAAACCCGCCATCGCTGCTGTACCTGTTGTACGCTTCCAGAAAAGTCCAAGAATGAACATTGCAAATACTCCCGGACTTATAAATCCTGTGTACTTCTGTATAAATGTGAATCCTCCCTCACCGCCAATACCTAATAAATCCTGCCAGGTAAAAATAACAGCAACCACCATGGATACTAATACTGTTAACCTACCTGTCCAAACCATTTTCTTTTCATCGGCAAGTTTATTAAGGTACTTTTTATAAATGTCCAGGGTAAAAATAGTCGCGATGCTATTAGCCTTACCCGCTAAAGAGGCCACGATTGCAGCTGTCAATGCGGCAATTGCCAGACCTTTAAAACCGACAGGTAGAAATGCTAAAATTGCAGAATAGGCCCCATCTTTGCCCCCTTCAAATCCTGGAAGTTGCCCGTTTTTATACAAAACGAATGCAGCAATTCCGGGTAGCATCACAATAACAGGCATGAGCAGTTTGATAAATCCGGCAAACAAAATTCCCTTGCGTGCCGTTTCTAATTTCGCACCCAGCGCTCGTTGTGTGATGTACTGATTACAACCCCAGTAATTTAAGTTCACAATCCACTGTCCGGCAAAATACATGGCAATACCGGGCAGTACAATGTACTTATCCCTCGCTAACTGCCCTGCAGCACTCATGTCGGTATTATTAGGTTTTGGTAAGATCATTTTAAAATGCTCCGGTGCTTGTGATATTAACGTTTTAAAACCCGTGATCGCACTACCTGCCAAGGCCCCATTGATCCGTTGATCCACAATTTGAAGCGCCATATAAACCGTGGCAAAGCCTCCGATAATCAATACTGCAACCTGAATTACGTCTGTGTAACCAATTACTTTCATACCCCCAAGCGTAATTAAAAGCGCCATCAACATGAGTCCAATCATGACCACATGCAAATAATCACCACCTAATAAGCCATTAATAGCAACTGCCCCCAAATAAAGTATCGACGTAAGATTTACAAATACATATAAAAACAACCAAAAGATTGCCATTACCAAAGAAACCGATTCATTGTACCTTGTTTTTAAAAACTGAGGCATCGTATAAATCTTGTTTTTTAAATAAATAGGGATGAACCATACGGCAATGATAATGAGTGTTAGCGCTGCAATCCACTCATAAGCCGCCACGGCTATACCAACAAAAAACCCTTCGCCACTCATCCCAATAAATTGTTCTGCAGAAATATTGGACGCAATTAAGGAAGCACCTATGGCCCACCAGGTCAGAGATCCTTCTGCCAAAAAGAAATCCTGAGAGGCAGAAACGTCGTTTTTCTTTTTCCTGTAGACCCAGTATCCATAAGTGGCCACGATAATGAAATAAAAAACAAAAATGATTTTGTCGGAGAGAGCAAGGGTATTCATAAGATCAATGTATTTAAGTGTGCACTAGCTAATCTGATTAAAAATTATTCTAAAAAATAATAGCAATAGGTTACAATTTTAAACCTATTCTGATTTAAAGCTTATTCAAGCAATGAATGGAGTCTGTCATCTGTGTAATCATCAATAAAAAATAGCACATTGGGTAAGTGATCAAACTCATGTACCTGATGATAGGTTTTAATAACCACGGCTTTCATGCCTGCCTTGAGTGCAGATTCAACCCCCTTGGGAGAATCCTCAAATACAATACAATCCGGATAGGGCGCATTTAAACCATTGGCACATTTTATAAATGTTTCAGGGTTTGGCTTACTAATTGCCACGTCATCAGCACTTACAATAGTTGAGAAATAATGCCGCAGATCAAGTCCATCTAAAACAAAATCGATGTTAAATAAAATAGCTGCAGAACCAATAGCCATAGGGATTTCTGCCTTTTGTGCATTAGCAAAAAAAACATCCAGGCCCTTGATCAATTTTAAATGTGGGGTAAACTCTTTTTGATACCCTCTTTCTTTTTCAAAAGACATATCAACCATTTGTGCTTTGGTAAAATGATCTTTACCAAATATTCGAACTAATAATTCTTCATTTTTACCATACATTTCTTTTTTAACTTCTTCCCAGGAAAGCTTAGCTCCAAGCTGGTTTACAAGAATTTGATACCATGCACGCGCATGAAATTCCATATCGTCTATAATGGTCCCATTGAGGTCAAAAAGAAAAGCCTTTTTCATACCTATTGTCTGTTAATATGATAGTAAACATCACTCCACTTCAATTCATTTTTGAACTGATGCAGTGTAGTTTCTTTTCCAATTAATGAAAACTCAATACCTGCCATAGCGGCAAAATCTTCCAAATGCTCTGCCGTTAAATTTTGCGAATAGCAGGTATGATGTGCACCCCCGGCATAGATCCAAGCGGCACATCCGGTTTGCAGATTCGGATATGGTTTCCATAATACTCTTGCTACCGGTAATTTTGGTAAAGCATAAACCGGCGCAACTGCTAGCACTTCATTGACAAGTAAACGAAAACGGTTTCCCATATCTACCATCGATGCATTTATTGCAGAACCAGGTGCCGAATTAAATACCAGCCGAACAGGATCTGCTTTTCCACCTATGCCCAAAGGATGGATTTCGCAACTTGGTTTTGCATCGGCAATACTCTCACAGATCTCCAGCATATGTGCGCCAAGCACCATTCCATTAGATGGATTAAAATGGTAGGTATAATCTTCCATAAATGAATTTCCCCCTGCCAGATCGGTACCCATAACTTTCATAGCTCTCACCAGCGCAGCAGTTTTCCAATCGCCCTCACCGGCAAAACCATAGCCTTTAGCCATCAGGCGCTGAGCAGCAATACCCGGCAATTGCGTCATGCCATGCAGGTCTTCAAAAGTATCAGTGAATCCCTTAAAATCTCCAGCTACCAGAAAAGCCTCAATACCAAGTTCAATTTTAGCAGCTTCTCTAAGTGACAATCGATTTGCACCACCCTTTTGTAAAACAGGCATTAAATTATAACTGGCTTCATAAATTTCTATTAAAGCATCTATCTGAGATTCACTCACTTCATTGATCACCTGAACTAAATCTCCAATACCAAAAGTATTTACAGAATAACCAAATTTGATTTCTGCTTCTACCTTATCCCCATCTGTTACTGCCACTTGCCGCATATTGTCGCCAAAGCGCACAAACTTTGCACCCTGCCAATCATTCCAGCCGGCAGCTGCTCTTAGCCAAATACTTATTTTTGCCAGGGTACCTTCATCTTGCCAATGCCCCACAACCACCTTTCTGTTTAGGCGCATCCGGCTCATGATAAATCCAAATTCTCTGTCACCATGAGCCGATTGATTTAGATTCATAAAATCCATATCAATAGTATCCCAAGGAATATCTCTATTAAACTGAGTATGAAAATGCAGGAGTGGTTTTTGTAGAATTTTCAAACCTGTAATCCACATTTTTGCAGGAGAAAATGTGTGCATCCAGGCAATGATGCCTATGCAATTTTTAGAGGTGTTTGCTTCCTGACAAATAGCAAAGATCTCTTCCGAAGATTTAACCGTAGGCTTCCAAATAACAGAAACAGGAATCTGTTCATTCGCATGAAGCGAGTCCGCAATTTCCCGTGCATTAACCGCTACCTTTTGCAGGGTCTCTGCTCCATATAAATCCTGACTACCGGTAACAAACCAAACTTCTAATGTTCTTAAGCTTTTCATATATCTATCGTTTAACCCCAAAATTTTATTGTCCGTAGTAACTATCAGGTCCGTGTTTTCTTTCGTAATGCTTTCTAATAAGTGCCTCTTTTAATCGCGGAGCTTGTGGATTTATCTGTTCAGTTAATAGAGCCATCTGTGCAATTTGTTCAAGTACTGCGCTATTATGCACTGCTTTATCTGCATTTTTACCCCAGGTAAAGGGTGCATGGTTACCCACCAAAACCATTTCTACTTCTTTATAATCGAGACTTCTTTCTTTAAAACAATTCATGATTTGAAATCCTGTTTCAAGTTCATAGTTGCCTTTAATCATGTCATCCTCCATGGGTGGGGCACAAGGAATATCTACCGTATTATAATCGGCGTGGGTGGTACCAAAAATTGGAATATCTCTTTGAGATTGGGCCCATGCAGTACCATACACCGAATGAGTATGCACAATACCCCCAATTTCTTGCCAGTATTTATACAAAACGGCGTGGGTTTTAGTATCAGAAGAAGGCCTCAGACTACCCGCTACTGTATTCCCTTCAAAATCTACAATGACCATGTCGGCCGGAGATAATTGTTGGTAAGGAATACCACTTGGTTTAATAGCGAAAACACCTAAACTTCTGTCGGCAGCACTTACATTTCCAAAGGTAAAAAGCACCAATCCTAATTTTGGCAATTGCATATTGGCCTCGTAAGCCTCTTCCATGATGTGTGAATACTTTTCCATTTAGTTTATTACAAGTGTGTTTCAATAAAATTTCCTAATTTTTTATACTGATCATAGCGCTTTTGATAGTAGGCGGTATGCGCTTCATTTGGTGTATAAGTTACCGCAAATCCTTGACCCATAGCTTTCATGGCATCCTCTACTTTAGGATAAAGACCCGCAGCAGTTGCGGCAAACATGGCAGCACCCAAGGCACAGGTTTGTTCAGATTTATGAATCTTGATCGGCATATTGATCACATCCACTAATACCTGCATGATATAGGGTGATTTTTTTGCAACACCACCAAGGCCTATTAATCCTTTTACCGGAATACCCTCAGCTACAAATCGTTCAACAATTGCTTTTGCACCAAAACAAGTAGATTCAACCAATGCCTTAAATAGTCTGGGTGCATCGGTGCCCAGGCTCAACCCGGCAAATGCACCATGCAATACTTGATTGGCATCTGGCGTACGTCTTCCATTTAACCAATCGATTGCTATTTCATCCTTTTCATCGAGCGGTAAAAGGGCGGCTTGTTCAGAAAGTGTTGTCATTATTTTTTCGGCCGCTTTATTTTTTAACGCTTCATCATCTAATAAATCTAAACTCCAAGTTAAAATATTTTTTAACCATGCAAACGCATCCCCAAAAGCGGATTGACCAGCCTCCATACCAATCATCCCCGGAATGATAGACCCATTTACTTGTCCGCAAATACCAGTTACAAGGGTGTCATTTACTTCATTTGCTGGAGCAACCAGCATATCACAGGTTGATGTGCCAATTACTTTACTTAAATAATAGGGTTCTATCTGACCACCTACAGCACCCATGTGCGCATCAAAAGCACCAACAGCCACAACCACCTCAGTGCTAAGTCCTAATCGGGCAGCCCAATCTGGAGATAAATTCCCCGCAGACTTATCCGAAGTAAATGTTTGAGCAGGAAGCTTATCAGTAAACCCTGCTAGTAAAGGATCCAAACTTGAAAAAAATGAATCCGGGGGATAGCCACCAAATGCTTCACTCCATAAACCTTTGTGACCAGCACTGCAAACACCTCTTTTGATGTCCTTGACATTCGTGCCCCCTGTTAATACAAATGGAATCCAATCACAATGTTCTACCCAGCTATGAGTTGCTGCAGCCACGTTCGAATCCGCTCTTAATACATGCAGCAGTTTTGCCCAGAACCACTCACTACTATAAACGCCGCCTACATATTTTAAGTAATTGGTATCAAACTTTGTAGCGTGTACATTAATTTCTGCTGCCTCCTTTACACTCGTGTGGTCTTTCCACAAAACAAACATCGCATTGGGGTTATTTTCAAATGCTGGCAACAAACAAAGCGGAGTACCGCTTGCATCAACAGCCACAGGCGTAGATCCTGTTGTATCTATTGCAATTCCTTTTACATTCCTGGCAACAGCTGCACCCACCTGATGCAGACAGTCCTGCAAAGTTGCCTCCAAACCCTCCAGATAGTCTAGCGGATGCTGACGAAATTGATTTTGTGATGCATTGCAATAAATCTGCTTTTTCCAACGTGGATAATAAAATACTGAAAAAGCTAATTCTTCTCCGCTTGAAGCATTTACAACAATAGAACGGACAGAATCGGTTCCATAATCTACTCCAATTACATAAGATTGATGTTCCATAAAACGCACATTAATTTCTTCGCATAACTAATGTACATAAATTCAATAATAAGTGTATTTTTTACGCTTATTAAATAACAAACTTTTTCTACGACTATTTTTTTCGGCCACAATTGTATCGGTTAATATTGCAACCTTTTGTAGGTTAATATTTTGGTTTTGGGATTGAATTCTGCTGTGATTACGTAATCTTCATTAAACATAATGGCAGCGTTTGGGATATCGTTTTGCATCTAACCACAGGGCGGGACTTTTACCACAAAACTTGATTTGAAATCCGCCGCAGCGGATGATTAACCACAAAACTTTCTTTGGAACACGACAACTCGCCTTTGGGGTAGGTGCTGTTAGTGGCTGGGCTTTTTTATTTATAAGCTTGAATTAATACTTCTGTTGGTATTTTTAAATTATCATGAAGTTGTCTGATCATTTCAAGTGTTAATTTTCTTTTCTTATTTAGAATTTCACTTGCTCTACTTTTAAGTCCAACAACTTTCGCCAAATCATTTTGATTGTAGCCCATTTGTTCCATTCTAAATTTTATCGCTTCAATAGGATCAGGAAATCCGATTGGGAATTTCTCATTTTCATATTTGTCAATTAGAATTGAAAGAATTTCCAATTCATCGCCTTCAGAAGTTCCTTTCTTTGCGTCAAATATGATATCAAGTCTTTTAAGAGATTCTTGATAATCCTTTTCTGTTTTAATTGGTTTAATTGTCATTGTCGTCAGATTTTATTTGCGTCAATTTTATCATATTCTGCATGCGTTCCAACAAATCGGATCCAAGCCATTTTATAATCATAGTTTATTCTAACAATCAATCTGTATTTGTTCCCTTTGATATTAAAAACACCCCGATTATTAGATAAAATGCTAGCGCTCGGATATTCAATTTTTATATCATTTGGACTATTCCATTCAGCATTACTTGTTTCTTGAAACCATGATTTCAATTGTTGTTCACTATCTGAGTGTTTCTCCCAGAATTCACGCAATATTTTCTTAGATATTACCCTCAACTTTCAATTGTTTTGGCAAAGATAAACAAAAGTTCCCAATTTGGGAAATGTTTTATCAGTTTCGTTGGTTTGCCTTGCCACTAACTCCTTTACACACGAACCTACCCTTCCCTTATACCCCTACCTGCTACGGTATTGGCGAAATTTTGTTCAGTTTTTGTTACACTTCAATAGATCGCTTTTATTCTAATAAATCATCAAAGAGGCTGAATAGTTGTTATTTTCTAGGTCTTCACCAATAGAAACCTCCATTACAGAGCTTAATTCGGCCATATAAACAATCCCTGGCATGTTTAAACTTAAATTTTGGGGTGTGTCTATGCAAATTGCTTTACCTATCCAATCAGAAGGCAAGTCAAGATTTTTCAATACGAAATGATTCAATTTTTCACCAAAGTCGCCTTCAAAAATTCCATCGTAGGTTAATTTAAATTGAATATAGAGTAATTTTACTTCTCGATTTTTTCTTATTTGAAACGTCATTAAATCAGATTTAATAATCCTCATAATGCTTTCTTCTTTAAGATTTGTACCTCTCCACGACCCTCGTTATAATAAGGTATAATTTTTCGTTCTGGTTCATATTCCTCCCAAGAAAAATCATCATAAGCCCTATTATAACCTCCATAATAAATCAGATCTGGTGTACCTGCAGGATTATTTTTTACCACCCAATTTAATGGATTTCCTTGCTCCCTAAAATCCGTCCAATTGAGTCCGAAACCCGTACCAGGCTGAATTATAGCCATTGCTTTGGGACGCTGCCTATTACTCCAATACAATGCCTGATAAGTTGCAACGCCCTCCCCTCCGATATACAATAAAGAAAATCGCTTTAAGCCATGACTTTCATCGCGACAAGCATCTCTTTCATAAACAACCCACTGCATAAAGGGACGCCACATATCTTTATAATTACCATAATCTCTCGAATTTACACCGGGAGGTAAGCGCTGCGACCATCCATTAGGAATCAGTTCATGAGGATTAACTTTCCTACTTCCTAAAACATGGTATCCCACAAAGTTTTCTTTTTCACAATCAAAGGCTTCTTCCCCAACGGCATAATCACAATAAATAAAGCTTGAAATACCATAAGACCTGCCTATGATATTACAATCCTTCACAATACCCCCATCAAATGCCGAAGAAGGATAATAAAATGAGTCCTTTAAGATTTCATTTATGGGTATTTTCTCATTGCATATAATTTCTGGAGTCAATTTTTCCAGGTAGTTGTTCTGTTCCATGTGGTCTAAATTTTAATTTATAAATACCTTTTACTATTGAACCAGATTGCTAGAATGTAACATTCCAGCAATCTGGGTTGGAAAAATAATTTCCTATGATGATATCCATCTAAGACACAAATGAATATTTCTTGAACAGTTCTACAATCTCTTCTAAATCATAAAGATCTACGGTTTCAAACAAAGAAATTACACCCTTACCGTGGGTATTTAAACCACTGTACCACTCAATATCAAAGTCATTTCCCAATACATAGTCTTCTTCTAGGTGTACATCCATCGTGAAGTAGTCCTTACCATAATTGCTAATAGGCGTAGCTTCCACTTGCGCTACTTCATGTGCGAGCATGGCTGCTAAATAAGCCAAAGGATACACATCTTTATTCTGCAGTTCATCAAAAAGAGCCGTAATTTCTTCCAAACTACCAGCTTGGTCTATTTTGTTGTGGGAATCACTCTGAGGAAACAGATGTTTGTAAACTAATTTTTGGTCATCAAGAGATAATTGCTTAAAATTGAATTCAAATCTTTTCATAATAGTTCTTTTGTTATCTGACGACAAAATTATTTCTAATAAATCGAGCTTAAACCCAAAAGCAAGCTTGTATTTTTTTTTTAAAAAACTTCTAGGCTAAATAAATTTAATCAGATGAATTAATCTGCACAGAGATCAATGTGAAGCAAGCATTTAATGCTTTTTCTTGTGAGGATATAGGTAGAGACACGAAACACAGGTATCATTTTAAGGAATAGCTGAATTTAGAGGCTTTTAAAAGTAAAAGGATGTCTTTTATTTGAGTAGTTTTAATTCACCACCACAATTTATACAAATCATGCTAGCGCCTTTTGCTTTATTATTGGTGCACCTTAGTCCATCTTTAATATTTGTGCAACTATGCATCGCACATCTGGAACATTTATAAATGGGGCTTCCACAAAAATTACCCGCTAAGGTTGCTGAACACTGATACATATTTAAAATCATTTTAATTGAGATTGTAATGTCAACGAAGATTACAAAAAATAACCTAAGATCATTTTTTTATAAATAAAAAATGTTATTGCAATCTGCAGCTATATTTCATTCAATAATTAAATCCAAAATACAAGCTTGCAGGAAAAAAAATATTAAAAATAGTTCTAACATCTTTGGAGCCTCAAATCAAAGAAAAATGAACACAGAAACGCTAAATTCAAACATCAGTCCATTGGAAAAAATCACAACATCCTGGGACTTTATGAATGAAGATGATTGGCATGAAGAAATTGATTGTTTTCCTGGTGAATATGATGAAGAATATGGGATTGAAGCGGATTTTTGCGATAAAATAGATGAAGTAATCAGCTTAAATCTCGGAAAAGCGTTAATTCGTTTGGAAACGGTATTGGAAAAATTTCCCATCCATCATATTTCTGTGACTGTAGATCTAAATGGGATGGAAAATACCGATGCGTTTTGTATGAATTCGGGTTCGAATCAAGAATCAGGAGAAAATAATATTGGAATCGGTATTGGCCCAGGAATGGTCAAATCATTTCTTGAAAAACACTTTTACGCTAATGCCTACACCAACCCTTATTATGAATTAAATTTTGATCATGAGCTGATCCATGGTATGGATCAAAACCTATGGGCCTATAATCCTAAAGGAATTAGTCCAGAAACACCAAAAGAGTTCATACTAAACTACTTATTGAAATACCAATCAGAAGGGCTTGCTTGTTTTTCAACTTTTTTAAGGGGTATGTTAGCAGAAAAGTCATTTAATAAAGCGGCAAACAAATTCCAGAAAAATTGGGCAATCGTGACTAGCTTTAGTGAGCAAAACCCTGAAAATTGGCAAACTATATCAAATAAGCTCAAAAGTCATAGTTATGACCCCTATAACCTAGGGCCCATGATGGTCTTACAAGCCCTTAACGTTAAAGCTAGCCTGAGAAATGATTTGGAACAAATCCAATTGCTCACTAAAGCAATGAATATTGAGGTTTTAACTAATGATGAAATTAATCAATTAATCATTGCTGGTTTGGAATTAAGTTTCCCTGAATTTGTAACTGGGCTCTATAAACCAGATGCCAGCGGACGATCTTTTATGCCTAAAGAAATGCTATTGCCCGCATTAGATCAAGTTAATTCGTGGTCTAATTTTCTTACTGATGATCAACAAACAAAATCGGAAGAAAGAACCCCTATTTCTACCTTAGAAGAAGAATTAGAGTCAATCAAACATCTTGATGATGAAATGCTAGAATTAAAGAAATTAGAATTAGATTATAACATCACAATCAGAAAAGAATATCAACAATATCAAATAAAATGCGATGAGTTCTATCGGCAAATACTCTAGTTTAATATCATATTGATTAACTTACGTACTATTCATTAAAAATTAATTATAACTATATGCCATTTGATTTTGTAGGTTCTTTTATTGAAAATGCGATTGTAAATTCTTCGTTTGTTTCTAGAGATCACATGATTGATCTTTTGAAGAAGTATCCTGATAATATTTATCCTAGGCTTACTAAACTTTTGAAAGTTGAAACTGAAATTTTAGAAATTGTATTTATTAAAAATAGAGATGGTTTGAGACTGTTGAAATTCGCTCCTTTTGAGTTGAGTACTGATGAAAATTTTTTACTAAACCTTATAAAAAAAGACGTCAATACAATAGGATTTTTCGATGACTCAATGCTTAAAAATATCGATTTTGTAAAACAAGTAATTTTTGTTAATCCTGAATCAATCCATTTTTTATACGATCAATTTACATCAATATATAACACTTTTAAGGTTGAATTTGATGAAATAGAAGCTGATTATTTGAAAGCACTTAAGTTGCAGGACCACCTATCGATGTCAAAAACTAGGCCATTAATTAATATTTTGAATCTTCATAGAAAAGGCCCGATAACACCTAAATTGATTGAAAAAATTATTCCAATTGAACCCGGTAAGTATAAAGAAATAGAATATTCTAATAATTTTCAATTTAATAGAAACACATTCTTGCAAAACTCCGCGGTAGAAGTTTCAAGTATTTTCGGAAATCACAATCGTTTGGCAGAGGCTTTGATATATCTACCTGAGTCATATAAAAATGATAAAGAAGTTGTTTTAAAATTAATCAAGGAACTTTTTACTATGACTCCATTAGTTGATAATCCTTTTGAATTAATTCTTGCAAATTTAAGTCAAGCTTTAAAAAATGATGAAGAGGTGGCGTTTGCTTTTTTAGAAAAATCGACAGAATTCATAAACGCGTTTTCAGATGACATAAAAAATAACAACAATGTGGCATCCTTTGTTTTAAAAAATGATGGCCTGATGTTAAAGTATTTTTCTAAAGAAATAAGGAGCAATCATGTATTAGTAGAGTTAGCGGTACAAAATAATCCGCACTCATATTTATATGTTGATAATGAAATACGTGTTGATAATGCCAATCCAAATAATAAATTATTGCTATATAATGCTTTAAAGGGCAATCCTGATTTGATAATGCACATTGATGCAGAATGGCTAAAAGATGAAATTGTTATTGAAATCATTAAAACCCAAAGACCAATTTTACTTGGTTTATTACAAAACAAATAAAATATGATAAAATTTGACTTGCAATTACATAATGGGCTGCCCATTATTACAGACAAATTAGGGCATAAGCTATTATTAGATACCGGTAGCCCAAGTTCTTTTTGTGAGACGGGCCAAATAGACATGTTTGGTGATCCAATAAGAACCCCAAGAAATTTAATGCAGGCAAATTCAGAATACTTAATTTCTAATTTAAAAATCCATTTAGATGGCCTTTTAGGGTTAGATATTTTAAAAATGAAGTCATTTTCAATAAATTACCAAGAATTATCATTTACTATATTGGACGAAATACCCGTAAGAAATGATTTGCACAGGTTTCCTAATTCTTCCTATTTTAAAATACCTGTTCAAATAACTGGGAATAATATTAATCTAATTTTGGATACTGGTGCTCATATTTCCTATTTGAATCCAGAATTTGTAAACGTAGACACTCTTAATTTGAGAAAAACAACTGATTTTAACCCAATTCTTGGAAATTTTGAAGTAAGTTTAGTTGACCACTTTTCATATACCATAAATGAAACACAGTTGGATCATGAAATCGGTTTAGCTCCAAGTAATTTAGCAAATATGTTACGACAAATGGGCGTAGCTGGAGTATTTGGTTATGAGTTATTTAAATTAATTGATTTCTATTATTTAAAAGAAGAAAAAAGTATTGCTTTAAGTATGCTTTAGTCAATTCTATATAAAATTAATCTCATAATTAACAATTACACCATAAAATATAAACATAAAACTATGGCTTCTATAAAATTTCCTATTGAAATAATTAAAGGAGCTCCAGTTTTCCGTAATAATGGAAACATTATTTTATTGGATACAGGTGCGCCAAAAACTATCCATACTTCCACAGAATTAGATTTTTTGGATAAAAATTTTACTGTAATCACTACTTATGGTAGTATTAACATGCAAACCATTAGTGGCAATATGGACACGCCCATTACCACGCTTTTGGGAATGGATATTTTGAAAGATTATAAAATCATTTTCGATTATAAAAACTTGGAGATAAGTATTCTTACTGGCGATGACGAAGATTTTAAAGGTGAAGAAATTCCAATGATAAACCATTTAGGAATCCCGGTAATTGAGGTTGCACCAGCGGATAAATACATTCCTATGTTTTTAGATTCAGGCGCTCACTTATCTTATGTAAAGAATATCCATACCCAATACCATAAAAATTGTGGTGAAACAGAAGATTTCCACCCTACCATTGGGAAATTTACAACTACTAAATTTTTAAGCTGTAGTAGAATTGGAGAACACTACATTGATGTATATTATGGCAATTTACCGGCAAAATTGGCAGTTTATGTATCCTTAATTAATGGCGATAATGGTATTTTGGGATATGATTTCTTTGCTATGTTTAAGATGTGTTTGGATATGAAAAATAATAAATTGACGCTGATGGAGGGGGTGGGTTATGATTATTAAAATTATTAAAAACTACTCCAAATAATACAAAAAAAATAGAATATTACATGAAAAAAGAAGCTTTATTTATCGTTGACAACTCAAATGACGAAACTGGACCTGAATGGAATGGATTAGAATACTTACAACAATGGTGTGATATATCGAAAAAATTTGACATAGCTACTGGATATTTTGACATATCTGCTCTAAATGCATTAGATGGTAAATGGCAACAACTTGAGGAAATACGAATCCTTATGGGTGATGAAATGACCAAACGAACTAGTGTTGCTTTAGCCAAAACTATTGATAAAATTAAAAATTTTCTTGATGATAGTATTGAGAAAGAAAAAGATGCCAATGCCTTTTTAAAAGGTGTTGCAGCTATTATTGAAGGAATACGCTCAGGCAAGATAAAATGCAAAATTTATAATAAAAAGAAGTTCCACGCAAAGTGCTATATCACATATAGCAAAGCTTCTGTTGCGCCACCAGTTGCATTAGTTGGATCTAGCAATTTTACTTATAGTGGTTTAACTCAGAATTTAGAACTTAATGTTAGAATTTCGAGTGAAGCAGAAGTTTCTATATTGCAAGATTGGTATGAAAAACATTGGGAAGATGCAGTAGACATTTCTGAAGAAATAATTACTGTAATTGAAAAACACATTAGAGAGTATACTCCTTTTGAAGTTTACATTAAATCACTACACGAATTTTATAAAGGGCACGAAGTTACAACCTCAGAATGGGAACAAAATCATTCAGTTTTATTCAAGGAGATTTCCCAGTATCAAAAAGAAGCCTATTATTCATTAATTAAAATTGCAAATCAATGGAATGGTGCGTTTTTATGTGATGGAGTTGGTTTGGGTAAAACTTTTGTGGGTTTAATGCTGCTTGAAAGACTTGTAGTTCATGAAAGAAAAAGAGTTGTTCTACTTGTTCCAAAATCAGGCCGAGATGCAGTATGGGAAGAAAATATTAGAATTTTTTTACCTGACCTTCTTAACAATCCTTACATCTCATTAAAAATATATAATCACACTGATTTATTAAGAGTTGCTACCGCTGATAGAAACTGGCCAGAAGAATTTGAACACATTAAAAAAGCAGCTGACATTTTTATAATTGACGAAGGTCATAATTTTAGAACAAGGGCTTCAGGTAGGTATAAAATGTTATTCGAATTAATGAGTGGGGGTAAAAAATTATTCCTTTTAACAGCTACACCAATTAATAATTCATTGCTTGATTTAAAAAATCAAATAGATTTATTTGCACAACGCGATGATAAATTTTTCTCAAAAGCCCCAATAGGAATAAATAGCCTTACAGGTTATTTTATTAAAAAAGAAAAGGAATTACATAAAATTACCGGTATAACACCTGATGAAATATCTAATGAAGTAACTCGTGATATTTTAGGATCAGAGGAGTTATTCAAAAATATAATAGTACAAAGAAGCAGATCCTATGTAAAACAAAGTATTGCTTTAGAAAACAGCGATAAAAAAATCGAATTTCCAACAAGAGAAAGTCCACAAGTTGTTCCTTATTCTTTAAAGAAAATTTATGGTCCACTGTTGAAAAAGGTTGAAAAAGCATTTGATTCAGAAAAACCTCTTTTGCGATTACCTGTTTATTCGCTTTATGATAAAGATAAAAAAGGAAACTATTTGTATTATATAGGTGATGTAAATGATCTTGATGAATTGATGATTGGAAGGAGTTTGCAAGTAGTTGCCCTGATTAGAGTGCTATTACTAAAAAGACTTGAAAGTTCAGTTGTTGCATTTAGAGATACTTGTGAAAACTTATTACTTAAATTATATTCATTTATTGAACAACACGATGAAGGAACTGCACAAAGATGGTTAGATCAAAACAATGATTTATTCAATCTGATATTAAACAATAAAAATGTTGATAGTGACGAAGACGAAGATGCTGTTTTACCTGAAGAACTTCGTTTCGAATGGGAAAAATTAGATGAAAAGGATTTTAATGTATCAAAAATTGTGATGGATACATTATTAGATTTAAAAGAATTAGTTGATTTTTTAAACGATCTTGAAAATTTTGACTCTAAAAAAGATGATAAAATACAAGCACTTATAAAACTTCTACAAACAGATGAGGATTTGAAGCAAGAAAAAGTAATCATATTTACTGAATTTATGTCTACTGCTAAGTATCTTGAAAAAACTCTGAAGGATAACAATTTTCAAGATTTATTAGAAATTGACAGCAGCTTTAAGGGAGATAGAGGTCAAGTAATAAAACGCTTTGCTCCTTTTTACAATAAAACGTCTGTAAAAGAATTAAAAGAAAAAGGGCTGTCAGAAATACGAATTTTAATAGCTACCGACGTACTTTCTGAGGGTATAAATTTACAAGATGCGCGCCTATTAATAAATTATGACTTGCACTGGAATCCAGTTCGGCTTATGCAAAGAATTGGTCGTGTTGATAGACGAATGGATTCTAAATTAGAAGACAAAATTAAATTACAGTATCCTCATTTAGCATCAAAAAGAGGAATTGCCAAGTATTGGAATTTCTTGCCTCCAGATGAGCTAAATGAAATTTTAAGTTTGTATCAAAAAGTAACCAACAAAACTTTACGAATATCAAAGGTGTTTGGGATAGAAAATAAAAAACTGCTAACTGGTGATGATGATTATGAAATTTTAAAAGATTTCAATCATGAATATGAAGGGGAAACTTCAAAGGGAGAAGAAATCAAATTGAAATATCAAAAAATTCTTGCAGATGAGCCATCAATCGAAGATAAATTAAATAGTTTCCCATTAAGAGTATTTAGTGGTAAAGAATCAGTTAAGCCTGACACAAAAGGGGTATTCTTTTGCTATAGGTTACCAATAAACTTAAAAAAATCGGATGGGACTACTATGTGGTCACTTCATGAAGGAATAACAAGTTGGTACTTTTATGAAATTGATAAGAAAGTGGTACTAGAAGATTTCATTGAAATTAATGCTATTATTTCATGCGAAAAAGAAGAAAATCGTCTTGTAAAATTTGAACATAAAAATTTAGTTGAAATCCAGAAAACTATAAAGAACCATATTATTAACACATATTACAAAGCAAGTCAGGTTCCGGTTCACGATGAAGAAGGAAATTCATTAAACCCAGTCCTTCTTTCTTGGATGGAAGTGAATTAATTAAGGTTTTTAACAAGAAAAATTCAAGCAAAATGAATTCAAGTTCCATAAAAAAAATAAAAGATTTTAAAACACTAGCTCACTTTCTAGCAGAAGAATTAAACTGGCCTATTGACCCTGAAAATGTTGATGTTGAGGATTTAGTTTTTGATTATTCACCCGAAGATATAGGTTTAAGCGAAAAGTTTGCAACCAAGGTAAAAATTATAACACAAATCAGACCATTAGACCCCAACCAGCCTTGGAGTATTTTTTGGATTGATTTTGAAAATAAAAAATTACCACTTACCGTTTTACGAAGAATATTAAATGTTTTTGTAACCAAGAAAAGAGGCAATTCAAGAAATCTTGCAACTAGGGAACTTGAAGACATTATGTTCGTATCTGGACATGGAGAAGATGCTAATCGTGCTATAACTTTTGCCCATTTTAAACGATTAGATGATGTTGAAACCATTAGAGAATTTTATTGGGATGGTCATGAAACAAAGTTTGACCATATCTCTAATTATTTAGAAAAATTAGAATGGCCGGCAAACACAACTGATGTTGTTGCTTGGAGAGACAAATGGAAAAGTGCCTTTACCGGGTCAACACGAGAAGCTATTTCTAATTCTGACCAATTAGCTAAAGCTATGGCAAATATTGCCAGGAATATTAGAGATAGAGTTCTTGAGGTACTTTCTGTAGAAAATGAAGAAGGACCAGTACATAAATTATTCGATACTTTTAAGTCAGGCCTAGTTCATGACATGACCGAAATAGGCTTTGCAGATATGTATGCGCAAACTATTACCTATGGCTTGTTCTCCGCCAGAACAATGGATACCGATGGGCGTTTTGAATTACATGAAGTAATTGATTTAATTCCCTCTACAAATCCATTTTTAAAAAGTTTATTTAAGGAGTGTTTAAAAACAGGTGATAATAAACATAAAATTGACTTAGATGAATTAGGTGTTGGAAGTTTGGTTGACCTTTTTGATAACTTAAATCGCTCTGATGGCACAGATGCCATGCAACGAATTTTGGCAGAATTTGGCAGACAAACTTTTAGCGGACAAGAAGACCCTGTAATACATTTTTATGAAGGATTTCTATGTGAATACGACAATATACAAAGGGTTGAAAAAGGTGTTTATTATACACCTGACCCTGTTGTTAGTTTTATTGTGCGCTCTGTAAACGAACAGCTGAAATCAGAATTTGGATTAGAAATGGGCTTAGCAGACACTACAACCTGGGCAGACATGGTTGCAAGTAACAGGGCAGAATATCCTGTTGACCCTAAAACTGGCAAAACGAATAAAGAATGGGTTGACAAAATAAAGGGAAGAGCATTTGTTCAAATATTAGACCCTGCAACTGGCACAGGTACATTTTTAAAACATGCCATTGAAACAATTCATGATGAAGTAAAAGTACAGCATAAAAGAGATAGAACTCAAACTCCTTGGCTGGAGTACTGGAATGACTATGTTTACAAGAGTTTATTGCCGCGTATTTATGGTTTTGAATTAATGATGGCATCTTATTCAGTAGCGCATATGAAGTTAGGCATTTACCTTAAATCATTAGGTTATAAATTTGAGAAAGAACAACGATTAAATATATTTTTAACTAACTCTCTTGAACCATTCACTGCTAACAATAGTGCAAATTTATTTTTTACTTCTGTTGGAGCTGAATCAGCTGGAGCTAATGATGTTAAAGAAAATAGATATTTTTCCGTAATAATTGGAAACCCCCCTTATTATGGTTTTAAATCAAGCAATAATCCATGGATTGACAACCTAACCGATGTTTATAAGTATATAGATGGCATAAATATTAGCGAGAAAAAACATAGATTAGGCAATGATTATGTTAAATTTATAAGGCTTAGTCAATATCATATTGCGAAAAATGGTGCAGGAATTTTCGCATTTATCAACGATCATGGCTTTTTATTCAACCCAACATTTAAAGGGATGCGATGGAATTTAATGCAAACATATGATAAAATGTATATTTTGGATCTTCATGGAAATTCAAAAAAGAAAGAAAAAAATATCGATGGCACAAAAGACGAAAACGTTTTCGATATACAACAAGGTGTCAGTATTAATCTCTTCGTGAAAAATTCAAATTCTAAAAAAATAGTTCCAATAGTTAAATATCATGACCTTTTAGGCAAGAGGGATGCCAAATATAATATACTTAGTAACGATAGTGTTTTGACCACAAAGTTTTCAATTTTATCACCTGACAATCCATTTTACTTTTTTATACCTAGTGACAAAACCAACATAGAGGAATATCAAAATGGGTTTCTTATTTCAGAAATTTTCCTAAAAGGTGTTACTGGCACTCTTACTGGTAATGATGAAATGCTTATTGCAGAAAAAGATAAACACCTTTTAGATAAACTATCAATTGAAAATGGAAGTTTAATAAAAAGTGATTATGTTAAAAATATAGAATACCGCCCATTTGACAAAAGATCAATGTATTTTATAAAGACTCATAAGACGAATCCCTACCCTAATATCATGGTTCCTGCTTCATATAGAAGCAGAATTGATGTGATGCAGCACCTTGTTTATCCAGATAATTATTGTTTAATTGTTGGTAGACAAGGGCAAGTAGTAGGCGACATGCCTTGGAATATTGTTTTTGTCGGAAAAAACGTAGTTGACTTAAATATGTTTTATAGAGGCGGTGGCGTAGTTAATCCATTATATTTATATTCAGAATCAAGTAAACAAACACAAATATTAAGTCAACAAAAAAGAACACCAAACCTCAATGTTGAAATTGTAAAGCAAATAGCTTTGAATTTGAAATTGGTTTTTACCAACGAAAAAGAAACTGCGAAAGACAAATTTGCTCCAATTGACATATTAGATTACATCTATGCTGTTTTACATTCGCCAACTTATCGCGAGAAGTACAAAGAATTCTTAAAAATAGATTTCCCAAGAGTTCCATATCCTGAGAATCAAGACACATTCTGGAAATTGGTAAAACTGGGAGGTGAATTAAGACAAATTCATTTATTAGAAAGCCCAGAGGTTAATAAATACATCACTCAATATCCTATTGATGGTGATAACATTGTAACCAAAATCAAATTCGAGGAGAATTACGAAACCATTAATGGAAATACTGTTACCCTTATGGATCCTGTTTATCCCATGGGAAGAGTTTATATTAATGATACCCAGTTTTTCCAGATGGTTCCTGAAGTAGCCTGGAACTTTTACATTGGAGGATATCAACCTGCTCAGAAATGGTTAAAAGATCGCAAGGGAAGAGAATTAAATGAGGAGGATATCAATCACTATCAAAAAATAATAGTGGCTCTTACTGAAACTGATAGAATAATGAAAGAGATTGATACGATTGAAATAGAAGAAATAAGTTCAACAAAAATGGTAAAAATGTACCCAATAAATGACGAAGATTCAATATCAAATATGATTATGGCAGCAGAACCCGAGAATGAATAAGAAAGCACTGGCTATAGCAAAGTAATAGCGGGTTAGTATTTTTTATGAAAAATTTTTAGTCAAAAAAGATACCGGTACAGGGTTGATATCTTTAGTTTGTTAGTTCCAAATATCAAAAATTTTGCTTTTACATAGCATATATCTTTTTAAGGTTAAGTTAAATGACTTAGCCTAGATTTACAAGCATCAAATTTTATTAATTTTGCCTTCAAAAACAAAATAAAAATAATATCCTAGCTCTAGAACCCTAATTGGGTAAAACATTGCTAATACCTTGTATTTTCTATGTCTAAGGTGTTTTATTAAAAAATAATACAATTTATAAATGAAAGATTACCTTGCTGGTCAAATTTACCCTTTTGAAGTAACTCATATTCAGGAGCTTAACGAAAGGAAGTACATCTACCTTTCAGATGGATATAAAGATACATTTAGAGTACCACCATTTGATTATCAGCTAGAATGGGAACCTTATAATTTGCCTAAATCACTCAATTGCTATGTGAACAGTGTAAATGAATTTGGGCTGCCTTTACTAGCCCAAGTGCGCAAAGAAGTGCTGGCACATAATTACACGGAGGAGGGTACGGAATATGCTTTTAAACTGGTAGCCAAAAGACAAGACCTCAACACTGCTGCTCTCTATTATGAACTTCATGATGTATTTGGTTTAAGCCATCGCTACTACCCTAAACCTGAAGAGCCTGAACGGGAAATTGCTGCTATTTTCTCATTAGTATTTAATGGTATTGATGAACGAGCAAATAATAAAGCCTATCTAAAATTAACGCCAAGCGCAGAGAAAAAAGTTCTTTCTGATCTACCGCAAACAGATTTAATCGATGATTTTACATTAGGAGAAGAAGGGGAATCTATCGAATTTAAGAGTACGATTGTTTTTCCTGCAGGCTCAATAGAACCTGATATCGATCAGCAAATGATTATTATTTGCAAAACCATTGCTGGTTTTATGAATAAAAGTGGTGGCGAATTGTTTATTGGTGTGAATGATACTGGCAGAATTTCTGGGATAAGTCAAGATTTTAATTACTTAAACTCCTCTAGAGTAGATAACTATACTTATCATCAAAATAATGATGGTTATGAAAACAAAATTAGAGCCGCGGTAAAAAATTTATTGGGCAATACAGCAAACGCCAATATTCATATCTCTTTTTTAATACATGAAAACCTCAATTATTGCAAAATTGTAATAAAGGAAGTGTTGAAGCCTATTTTTTTAAATCAAAGTAAAGTTTATCAACGAGCTGGAAACATGACTCAATTGTTAAAAGGAGATGAAATTGTTTGGTTTATTGAAGAACGATTTAGAGAACGAATCGGGCAAGAGGGAGCTTCAGTACCCCAATCTAAACCTGAAAGCATCGATGAAATTAGTGAAGAAACAGAAAACGCTCAAGAATTAAGCTTATTCGAAAATACAGCTCCAATACTAAAAGCCAATACAGAAGATGAAAAAATTTGGTATTGGATGCATTTTTATAAAGATGGAACCTGGTCTTTTGATAGCAAGCCTAGCCAAGCTATAGATAAAATTTATGAAGTTGCCATTCCAGATTCATTAAAAAATGAGCGTTTAATAATGGCCTATAAAAATGGCTGTGTGAACGTAGTTATTCCTTATGATCAGATTAAACCTAAAGGTAAAAATGGCAGAAAATTGAGAAATAAAAACCATAGATACAGTAATGGATGGAATACCGCATCAAAAATAGTATCTATGTTTTGTGTAGATAGAAAAGATCTTTTAGTATTTCAGAGCCAAAAAACAGATGGAACAGAATGGGTAAAGATTCATTATGCAAATGCTATAAGCGTTCACGGGACATTGCATTTAGCAGGAAATGTATTGATAAACCCTAATTTAGAAGCTAAAATTATGGCAATTCATGCGCTACCACTACAAACCTTTCATTTTGTATCATCCTTAGTTCTAAAAGATCATCAAACATCGGGCTATCTAGGCTTTAGAAGAAAAGACAAATCTTTAGATAAGGTTTACCGTGTTTTAGATCAGTTAATGGCATAGCGTAAAAATAAAAGTCTTAAAATGAGAGAAAGCTACAACCTTTTACCAGAATTAAAACTTGAGCTCGGTGATGTATTTAAACCCGAACTCGAGCAAATATTGTTCTATTTTAAAGATGAAAAAGTATGGACAAAGCTTGTTTATTCTGAATCATCTGGTATAGAATCAGAAGAAGGGGATTTATCCTTTATAGTTGATGATTCTGGGCCTGTTTTCACAGTAGCAAACAGTCTAGAGCAGAACAAGAAATTATTTTTGAATTTGGACAACATGACCGTATTAATGGCTATAGGCGATGCGTTTACAGAAGATGGAGTTAATCAATTAATAAAAGAGTAATTGTAATTAATATAATTTTATACTATCACAAAATCTATATTCATAACTATAATTATCAATTCTACACCCTTGTAAAGAATATCTATTTAATTCTATAAAAAATTACCCTCAATTGAAATCAATTGAAATTTAAATAAATAATTTTCCTACCCAGAAGCTACCAAAAGCCCATTTTATAAAATACAAGCTTGCAAATCAAACCCCAACCCTAAATCATTGAATTACCTTTGCAGTGCAATAAATAAAAGGTTTAAATTAAAATTTAGGAAAGATGAATATTAGCCAAGCGTTAAAACAGAAATCGAGAATTATTAGAGACATTCAAAAAGAAATTGGACGTCTCTACAAGTGGAACACTTATACGGTAGGATCCACAGTGCCTTACGAGGCTAAACAAACCTACCAAAATTGGTTAACCCTAAAAGAAGAATTAATCCAATTAAAATCTAAAATCCACAGAGCCAATGAAGGCATACAGGAAAAGATTTTTAAACTTTCCGAACGAAAAGATACCATTGAGAGCCTCAAGTCTTTATGTTGTATTGAAGGTGAGAAAATAACAGAAAATTATTCAAACATAACCATTGAGGTTTCTGGTATAACTTTATTGGAGCGTGATAAAATGATTAAAGACTTGGAGAATGAAATTGATGAGATTCAAAATGAGATAGAACTTTATAACCATAAAACCCAGATTTAAGATACTGGTCGGTGAGGGATTAATTTTTTCAATTAGTGTGATACAAAATCTCGCACGGGTACGATTAAGATAATGACATTGAACTAAAAAATTCAAAACTCATTCTTCAAGATTAGCACTTACCCAGTGAAATTCAAAACTCAAAACTTTTTCATCACATTAAAGGGATTAGTTAGCCCAAACCGACCTATTTAACATGAGTTCAAATATTAAACTATCTAAATATTAAGATTGAACCACATAGAATGGCTTTTCTAATGCTTTAAAGGAAACATAGATTGTGAATCACATAGGTTGAAGCGAAGCTTCAAGGCTATCTGTATCTAATCTGTAGCTTAGAAACTATAAAATGCTATGTTTCCCAGCCTACCGGCAGGCAGGTATGCGGTTATTTTAAAAATTATATCGAGTTCACGTTATTTATTAAAAAAACTCAAGCAGAATAATGGAAAAATTAGACTTTTACGAAGGGCAAGTACTCAATGGCATATTTCACGGAAAGGGAAAATTTACTAGTTCAAAAGGAATAATTGCAGAAGGAAGCTTTGAGCATGGTTACTTGAACGGCCAAGTAAGCGTTTCATTTCCCGATGGCCGCATATACCTTGCACAAATCAAAGATCGCGTAGCTATTGAGCACAAACTAGTACAAGGAAAAACAGAGACAACCAAAGCAAGCAAACCTAAAAGCCCATTTCAGCCAGGACCGGGTCTAAATACAAAGCCTAAAGGAACAATATTCCCTTTCTTGGGAATGGATTTAAGTAGTGAATAAAATTTAACTAAAAACGCTGAATTCTATTCCGCAATAAATTCAGCATAACCAGAAAAGGTTAATTGTTTAACAACCATATACCAACCCTCTTCAAATAATCTTCTATTTGGAAATCCCTTAGAAGAATAAACCATGCAAATAGTAGGTTTTTTAAAGTACTGGTTTTGCGATTTGAGAATATCTTTAAATATGCCTTGTAAAAACTGATCTTCTGTTTGATTTTTTTTAAATTGATCAAAAAGAGGCACAAGTGTCACAAACGGTGCTTTATTTCCTGGTCTATAGGTACTACCGCACTCATAAGAACTATTCACTTTTGTCAACATTTCTTTTGAGGTATAATCATCAAAATACTTAGCCAATTTTCGATTAAAAAATGAGTCTGGACGCACATCGGCAAACACGATATAATGAGTTTGAGAGTCATCAAATTCGATATTTTGAGAAGCACTAGAAGACAAACTTGGAGGCTGTGGTGGATTATTGGGTACTGTAACCGGACTAGGGTCATCTAAGTCAGCTGATCCACCTTTACTTAATAACGTAAAACGACAAGGTATCTCAATTGCGGGAATTACACTATAATCTTGGGTTATCTTGATGATAAACTCCTGAAAAAGTTGATTGTTTTCCTTTCGTTTTTGATTTAAGTTAAGAAGATTTGCAAACACATTATCTGCCTTATTTAAGTATGGCCTTGTAAAGGGCACTATAAACTCATAAGCCTTTCCTTGATAATCAAAATTAATTTTAATATCACCTTCTCTTCCAAAATGTTCTAACTCAGCCTTTACTATTCGAGAGGGTATAAAAGAGCTGATACGACTGGCGCAGCGTAAAATAGCTTCTTGGCTTGCTTTCATAGATTAATAACTAGTGTATGGTGCAGATATAAAAATACCATTTCCAAAGAAAATGTTATTCTTTAATTTAAAGATGATAAAAATTTCTGGTAGCTGATAATCAGATTTTTGTTAAAATTAGTGGAGATATTGATAAAAAAAATCTCCTCATATAACAGATGAGATGGTGTCAACCTGTTTCTCAACAAAAACGTTTTGAACCTCATGTTGATCTTGTTCATCTCCATCTAAATCGGAATAAAGCGATATGTCCAACTTGTCTGGAGTATTAGGTATTTCTACGTCCAAATCATCTTCTTTGACAATTTCCCGATCCATAATACGATCAATTAACTTTGCAAAATAGGAGGTACTCGATAAACTCTCCTCAAATAATTGATCTCTTTCAAATTGATTAGATAAAACTGTATCATTTTTAGGATTCTTTACTCTCCATAATCCTTCTGGGAAAGCATCTTTCCTATAAATTATAGTTTTTGAAATTACATCCAAATCCTTCTGAATAGTAACAACTATTTCAAAAGCTGTTAAGCCAGTTGGTACCATATTAAAGGAAATGATTTTGGATTTATTCGCTTTCGCTGTACTGCGAGCAGCCCTACAATTATGGTCAATTTTCCATTCATTGTACTTGGTCCATAATATCTCTTCAGCATCGCCCCTATTGGCAACTAATAAGGATTTATAAATAGCCGCAATCCAATTTCTGTTACACATTGGATGTCCGCTCGCGTTTAAATAAAGCTGCTCTGCAACTAAATAAAGATATTCTGTATTCATAATTGAAACTTTAAAGGTTAATACTTAAAAATTTATCTCTGTTTTACAACGCTCAAATTTAAAGAGATCATAATTAATCAGCTTGTAAATTACAAGCTTGTAAATTCAAAAATCCCATTTTGAAGAGCTTTATTTTTACAAAAAAAAAGAAGAATTAAAATGGAAAATTTAAAGCGATCTACTACCCTTATTATTCATCCAGCAGGAGATGAAACGACCACATTTTTAGAAGAAATCTATTCCTCAATTCCAGACCAGAAATTAATTCGTGATGAACTAAATTCTGAGAAGTTGAAAAAAGTAATGGAATCCCATTCCAGAATTATCATGCTTGGGCATGGAACCTCTATTGGGTTATTATCCATTTGTACTCCTACAGGTATACCAGAACAAATAGTAAATATATACCATGCCGAAGAGCTGAGTAAAAATACTGAAAATATTTATATCTGGTGTAATGCCGACCGCTTTGTTTTAGAACATGACCTACAAGGGCTGTTTTCAGGAATGTTCGTTTCTGACGTTTTTGAAGCTGCATACTGTGGCCTAGGCTTAGTAAGTCAAGAAATAGTAGACGAATCCAATTCTCGTTTTAGTGAAATTATGGGCCAATTTATTCACCTAGATAAATTCAGTATTCTGAATGAGTTGAAAGTTAACTATGGTGAATTAGCAAAGACTAACCCAGTTGCTGCCTATAATCTAGATCGCTTGTACGCACGGTAAATTATTCAGTCTAGATCATCTATTAGGTATTAATCACTATTATAAAAATATCACATGACTAAAAATGATTTCATATTCTTAACCTGTTGGTCAATTTACATGGGAATTATTTTCATACTCTGGATTATTAAAAAAGATGATGGTAAAAAGATTGGTGATGTTAAGATTGTTGATGTTAAGAAAAACACCAGTATTACAGGCAAATATGTATTAAATACCACTAAAGCAGGATATGTAAAAGCTGTTGTTTATTGGTGCGTTCAAAATTTTGGTATCCCCAGTGGAAATAAAAAAATACCAGGGGTGCTCATCAAGTATGTAAAGCACTCTAAATTACTGGGTTGTTATTGTTCTGCCAACAAAATAATACAGGTTTATTTACCTGGTCATGAAAATTTACTGCAGTTAACAAACACGATACTTCATGAATATGACCATTTTAGAACGATTCGAAATAATAAGGATCAGATGAACTACAATAAGCTTCTAGTTGAAATTGGCTACGATAAGCACCCTCTCGAGATATCTGCGCGAGTTTTCAGTAGCACCTATGACTTAATTTGTTTAAAGGCAATGGCGGAAAAAGGTTTATTAGTAAAAAAATAATGCAATTATCAAAATCACATTAAGATACAAGCTTGCTATCTTAAAAAAGAGCATTTAAAAACTTTGAATTTTAGAAAATGAAAACAATTTATTACCATTTGATGATAGACGCCAGTAAGAGCATGTCCAGATATTGGGCGGCCTTAGTCAAACATTTAAGCGCCCATTATAAAACTACAAGAAAATTCGAAGCGCTCTACCCCATCGACTTGAAAAGAGGAATTGGTGTATTCAATCTAGATACTATTTTTCTAGAGCTGATTATGCAAACACCAGCTATATTGAAAACCATAAAACCTGATGGCCGCACTGCATTATACGATGCCATCGTAACCAATATTGACTTTGTTGAAAATGAATTGCTAAAAACAGAAACAGCAAATGAAATGACCGTCATTTTTGTCATTTTAACTGACGGACATGAAAATGCTTCAAAATTAGTTGATACTCAACAGCTAAGAGAAAAAATTATGAAGTTACAGCAACAAGGGAATTGGGAATTTATATTTTTTGGTACCGATTTAGACGTAAACGAAATCAATACAATATTGAAAATACCTCAGTTGAAGTACCATAATTTTGAAAAAGAAGAATTGAAAATTGCATTTGAAGAGCTCAATGATATCATACAAGAAACTTTAAAAAAATCAACTCAGGCACAATAATTTTAATCGTCATTTTTTGCTATTTTTATAATTATCCACGCAAAAAACAAATCTTTTATAAACGTTAAAATTAAAAATATGCCTAATGTTTGGTTAGTACGTTCGCCAGAATATAGCTTGTCTAAGTTCAGAGAAGTTCGTGATTTATTAAATAAGTACAAGGGAGTTATTAAGTTTTTTCCAGAAAAACCTGAAAAAGGAGAAGAGCTTCCTCTTTTAGAAGATAAAAAGAATATAGATCCTAGCAGCACCTTAGAACCTAAAGAATTATTATGGTTTTTTGAAAGGTGTAATGAATTTAGAAAGCAGGAAGACATTGGTGATGAAGAAATGGTCATGCTCTTAACGGATATACCCAATCCAAATAGATTTTTCAATGGAATTGATTTTGAAACGGGTTTAAATATGATGGTTCAAACATCAGAATGGGATAGGTTTTTTCCGGGCAGTGATGAGTCTTATCCCGTGGCTTATCATGTGGCAGCAACGGTTTTAATCAGAAAATGGTTTAACTCAGAACCCGAAGCAAAAACAATGCTTAATCTGATGCCTAAAGGTTGCATGATGGATTTTTGCAGCTTCAAGAAAGAAGTTAAGTTAAAAATATTGACGGCAGATATTAGTGAAGAAGCCTTAAAAAGTATGTCTGAAAATAAATTGGATCCGAATTTAATCAGTCAGACCCTTCGTATTTTTCAAGGGATAAGAACCGAAATTTTATTTAAAAAGTACAATGAACTTATTAAGCCTCGGCCAATTAAACTTAGCATTAGAGGAGAAAAAAGAAATATGTATTTTCCTGAATTAAGTGATAAGAAAATAAAATTATCTACTTTATCTAGGACGGTTTATATTTTCTTACTTCAACATAGTGATCCTCATCAAGGTTTTGAACCAGCTAGAAGAGCAGATGAAGAAAATATACGCCTCTTATTTGACATTTATAATAAAACGTTTTCATACGAATATTTGCCTGAAGATGGAATAGACTACACCAATAGAAGGAAAACCATTGAAGAACTTTGTGACACGAAGAATAATAAAAAATGGGAACAATTAATCTCAAAAACCAATAATATTCTAGAAGAAACCTTAGGGCCAGACTTGGCAAAATTATACATCATTGAAAGTGGTCGTGGGGTAAGCAAAAAAATAGCTGTAGCCAGAAAATTTATAGAGGGCCTCTATGACAAATACTAAGGTTTAAAAACAAGCTTGCCAAAAAAATAATACCAAATATTACCGCAGTACCTTTGAACAGTGTTTAATAAACTGTCGTTTGGTTGGGTTTAATTCGCCATGTAATGTGACGAATTATTTTACTAATTGCAAGTTTATAGTAGCTGATTACTTTTTGCTTTAGTCATACAAAATAATAACACATATTTTTAAAATAATATAACCGCTCCTGCCATGGCATTAAAAATTTTACACACTTCCGATTTTCATATAGGTAAACAGTTACTCAAAGTAGACTTTCTTGAGGATATGGAGCTGTTTTTTGATTGGTTGATCACAGTGATTAAAGAAGAAAAAATTGATGTTTTATTAATGTCGGGAGACTTATTTGACCAGGCCAATCCTTCTCAGCAAGCCATGAGGCAATATTATATGTTTTTAAAACGCATGATACCACTTAACTGCAAGGTAATAATTACTGGAGGAAACCACGACTCTGCACAAGTGTTAAATGCGCCTAAAGAATTGCTAGAAATTTTGGATGTGACTATCGTAGGTGGAGCCCCAGAGTCCATTGACGAACTGTTTTTTACTGTCGAAAAAAACAACCAAAAAGTTGTAATCGCTGCAGTGCCCTACCTTAGAGATAGAGACATTAGGCAAGCGCTAGCTGGCGAAACTTACGACGATAAAATTGCGCAAATTAGAGCAGGTTTGGCTACTTATTTTCAACAAGTGTCTCATCATCATAAACTGCACTTTCCGGGTACTCCACTTGTGGTCATGGCGCATTTGTTTGCCCAAGGCGCAGAAACAACCGAAAGTGAACGCGAAATTCAAATTGGAAATCAAGCTGGTATTGATGTTAATATTTTTGGTGCCAACACTTCTTATGTGGCTTTGGGGCATATCCATAAACCACAAGCTGTTGGACGTGAAAATGTTCAATACAGCGGTTCGCCTATCCCTTTAAGTTTTAGTGAAAAAGAAGACACCAAGCGGGTAATTGTTTTAACTGTCGAAAACGATCAATTTAATGTCCAATCCATAAATATTCCTGCTTTTAGGAAATTAATTACCCTAAAAGGTACTCTCAATGAGGCTTTAAATAAACTTTCTAAGCATCTATCTACCACAGTTTTGCCAGACTTGATAGAGCTTCAAATTATAGAAGAACAAGAGAGCATAGCTAAGATTAAAGAATTAGATGAATTGTTGAGCACCGCAGAATACGAAGGATTACAAATTGTTAAAGGTAAGATAGAATTCAAGCATAAAGTTCAAGGTACGGGAGCTTTGTTAAATACTGGCGAGGATATTAGTCAATTTCAACCTATCGATTTGTTTAAGAAAAGATTGGAGCAAGATAGTTCGCTTGAAAAGCAGGATATAGATGAGCTTTTAAATGCTTTTCGAGAAATTTTAGAAGACAATAATTAATCGGGCCATTTAACATTAAATTTTGCAATGAAAATTTGTAGCATAAAACTTAAAAATATACACTCGCTTAAAGGGGAGCATGCCATTGACTTTGTGAATGGGGTATTGGCCGACTCAGGCTTGTTTGTAATCACTGGGCCTACAGGTGCCGGCAAGTCGACCTTGTTAGATGTAATAACTTTAGCATTATACAATCGCATTCCCAGAATAGATAAATCAATTTCCAAAACCGTAGTGGAAGAAGAAGGCGTAGTGTTAACTAAACATGCTAAAGATTGTTTTGCGGAAGTCGAATTTCTTGTAAACGAGATACAATATAGAGCCAATTGGTCGATGAGTAGGGCCAGTACTGGTACATTAAAAGAGCGTTTGCACGAGATTGTAGATGTGACAAACAACAATACCATTATTTCTAATAAAATCTCGGATGTGCCTAAGGAAATAGAGAAAATTATTGGACTGAACTACGAGCAATTTGTGCAATCTATGATTTTGGCACAGGGACAATTCTCTAAATTGTTATTGGCAAAAAAAGATGAACGAAATGCTTTGCTGGAGGATATCACCGGGACTTCAATTTATCGGTCAATAGGTAAAAAGGTTTTCGATAGATTTAGTTTAGCCAAAAAGAAGGAGGGCGACCACCGTATAAAAATGGGCGAAAACATTTTACTTCAACAAGAAGAATTGCTCGCCATACAGCAAGAGCTGGAAATCATAAAACCGATTTTAGAAGCTAATAACTCAAAAAAAGAGCAGCTAGTCCTTAAAAAGGAACTGAAAATTAACATCGAGAAACTACTTCTTAAGCAAGCCGAATTAAAAACTACAGCCATTTACCTAGAACAAAAACGAGCAGAATTAGCACCTGAAATTGCCAAATTGAATACGCACAATAAATTCGTAGTATTTAGGGAAAAACATGACTTTTTAATACAAAATCAGGACAAAGAAGCTACACTGTCAAAATCCATAGTAGAGTTGCTTTCAAATACAAAGGCTTTACAACAACAAGTAAATGCCATATTAGTTACTGCTTCGAGTTTAGTTAATAAAGAAGTTACCCCAGAAAACTTTGAAAACGAATTAAATGATTTTCAAAATAGAGTTTTAGAATTTTTAGAGAAAGAAAGAACTATTGAAAACACTAAATCTACAATACATGCTATTTTAGGTGATCGCCAAAAGCAGCTCATAGCACTTGGTTTCGAACTAAATGGAACTGAAGATATTTATAATCAGCTGCGGCAGTTTTTAGAACAGATCCAACAAAAGTCTTTAGCCGTTAAAGTGACATCGCAAGCCGAATTGCTCACCGAAAGGGAAAGAAATATCAAACTTAGAGTACCTGCAAGCGATTTGATTGCAGAAAGAAGGCTAGCGGATATGGCTTTAGAATCCATAAGCCAACGTAAAAATAGGATTTTATCACATGGCCAAAATATAGTTTCCATGAACCATGATTTGGTTAAATTAAAAAATCAAGAGGTCGATTTGTTGGAAAAGTTTGAACAGGCAAAAACCCAAATTGAAGAATCCAGAAAGATTAAAGACTTAGACGGCTTGAGATCCGAGTTGAAAGAAAATTGCCCTTGTCCATTGTGTGGTTCAGCTAATCATCCCTATGTTGAAGCGCATAAAGAAATCCTTTTAGATGCCCAGCAACAATCTTTTAACAATTTAGAACAGCAATTGAATAGCTTAAAAGATCACAAAAACAAGTTAGAAGCCGCAATAAATTCACTTCACAACAACTTAGCTAATGAGCAAAAATTATTGGCGCCAGAAGAAGCAAAATACGAGCTTAATTTAAACAAGATTGATCAATTAACCGCAATATTGAATTGGGATAAAAACCAACCGATAGCGGAATTGAATAAAAAGTTTAAGGAAATTGAGGATTATCAAGACCAATTAAATGAATTGGAGAAAGCCTTACAAGCTCAATTAATCATCAAGGAATTAGAAGTTATTCATGAAGAATGGAAAGAACTTAAAAAGAAATTAGCTGAGGTAAAATCTGCAAGATTAGCATTGTATTCGGGAGAAGATATCATCAATGAAATTGCAAGTAAAAAACAATCGATTACTACTGCAAAGTTAAAATTAGAGGCAGACTTAGCACTTTTAGCAAAGTCTGAAAATGAAAAAACCGCACTAAATAAGTTACTAAAGCAAACGATAACTGAACTTAGTCAAAAATTAAGTCCATTTGGAGTAACAAATTGGATGGATTTAAAAAAGTTAATTTTAAACGAGCTAGAAGCCAGCCAATTAAGAAATGCACTTCAAGAGCTTAACGATAATGAGGTAGCCTTAAAAACAAATACAGAAACTATAGCTAAAGATTTGAACTTAGCTGTTCAGAAGGATGATAAAGCTGTGACCTTAGAGTCAGTTACCGCTGAAATTAGTTTGTTAAATCAAACAATAACTGATCAAAATCGCCAAACCTGGGAATTGGCAAACAAAATAAAACTAGATGAAGCAAATAGGGAAAAGCAACAGGCTAACCAGCTCATTTTAGAAGGCTTACAAAGAGAATTGAATCTGTGGACCAAAATGAACATGTTAATTGGTGATGCCACTGGTAAAAAGTTCTCTAATTTTGTGCAGGAGCTTACTTTAACTCAGTTAATAGCTTATGGAAATAGCAGGCTGCAAAGTTTCTCGGATAGGTATTTATTGGACGCTGAACCAGATTCGGATACTTTAAAGGTGATCGACACTTACATGGGCAATTCGCAACGAGCGGTAACTTCTTTGTCTGGTGGGGAAACGTTTAAATTGAGTTTGGCCCTGGCTTTTGGTTTATCAGATTTGGCGGCTAAAAACGTAAACATCGAATCTTTGTTTATCGATGAAGGTTTTGGAACACTAGATCCAGAATCTCTTGACCAAGCCATTACCATTTTAGAAGACATGCAAAATACCTCAAATAAATCTATTGGGATTATTTCGCATGTGGGTGAATTGAAAGACCGCATTGGCGCTAAAATAAAGTTAGTAAAAAACGGTATAGGTTACAGTACACTACAAGTTGAATAATTTGTCAAAACAATCGTTAAATACAAGCTTGCAATTTTCAAAAGAATAGTTTGATTCCCCTTAAATTTGTGGTGTTGTTATAATTGACTAGTGTTTAATTGTGTTTTTGTTCAAAGCAGCCAAGTACAATGGCTGCTTTATTTGAAAAACAATTCAACGCAAATTAATTTATGTTTTATGGCTATATGCTTTTTGCTTGAAGGAATGATGAGGTTAGAAAACAAAGAATAATCTTCATGCTTAACAGATTATGTTATAATGAATTTAAATGCTTTAAAGATTAAATAATAAAAATTAAAATAAAAAATTATGGAAAATGTTCAATTACTAAAACCATCTGCTGCTCAGTATGCAACATTTGTTGAAAAGGGCTTAAGTTTAGACTTAGATTTTTTAAATGCTTACGATTGGTCTACAGTATTAGTAGAACAAAATGGCAAATATGGATTAATAAATTGCATTGGGGAGCAGCTAGTGAGTCCAAATTTTGAAAATTTTCAAATGATGTCAGGTCATGATATAAGAGTTGGAGATCGTGTGGTAGCCCAATTAAACGGTAAATGGGGTATTATTACCTTAGACGGCGGCGAAGGCGTTTGGGTTGTCGAACCTGCATACGATTATATTGGTTATCCAAATACCCTTACCTCATTCCAAAAAAACAATAAATGGGGCGTAATGAATATAGCAACCAAAGAATGGATTTTACCTTTGGTGTGTGACAAAATTTATGGTGCTAATGGCTTTCTGTTTGTGAATGGTATTGGGGTATATGAAATTGGTGAAAAATCGGGTTTAATTTTAGACAATGGCGAATTTACGGAAGCTATTTATGATGAAATTGACTTAGTTGCCGAAGAATTTTCTAAAGCCAGAATTGGAGAGATGTGGGGTTTCATTGCTAAAGATGGGCAGCTTGTTCAAGACCCTGATGAAGCGTATTTTTATGAATATATTGATTAATTGTTCCAAGAATGTATATTTCTCAAATTTTATCTAAAAATATCCATCTCACGCACACCCTCTTTATTTCTTGAAAACTGAATACGTTCATATAAAAAACTCCGGATTTGATCCCCATTACTAATACCATTTAAAACTAAGGTTGGTTTGGCAAAATCAGAAGTTTCGATAGTAAGAATAGATAGGCCTACAAACCTGTAAAGAAAAGGTTTATCGATTGTCACAGATTTTATCCTGAAATAATGATTTTCAGTTTCTTTAATAGAGAATAATCCTTTCTTTTCCATGATCTTCTGTTCTGAGAAATTGAATTTCCAGGAATTAAGATCAAAATAAACATATAAAGTAAACAAAAGAGATGGAGGGAAAACAAAGGCTATGCCGATACTTATAAGATACAAATGGACATTAACCCAGTGAGAGGGCTTGATTTGTAAAAGCAAGTTATCTTGAAACTGAGCTAGAGGGATTAAAGTTTTCATTACGATTATTATCTGATTTTTATGATTCAAAATTAACGTTTCCGAAAATATTGAATCTCAAATTACAAGCTTGTAAATCCTAAAAAATAAATAATAAAGCCAATATTTTTACAGCGTGTAAACCAATTGTTTTTCGTGTGTTTTTTTGTTCAAAACCATGCAGGCCTTAATTGCTTGCATGTGTTTTTTTGATGTGTAAATGCCCAAAATTAAACCCAATATAAATGACTCAAAAAAAAGTGTTTAATCAAAAAAATCAGCGTTTAATAGAAATTACTGTTCAATTAAAAAATGAATTTATTGGGATAGACCAAATTATTGATCAATTAGTTTATGCAGTAAAGCCTTGGTATTTGGCTGCCGAATTACAAGAATCACCTTTGGTTATCAATCTTTGGGGTATGACGGGAGTTGGAAAGACCTCCTTAGTAGAACGTTTTTTAGAATTAGCACTTATTAATGAGCCGATACCAAGCATCACATTTAATCTTGGTGATAAATCATTTGCTGAGGATGTACTTGATCGCTTGGAGTATCTCGAAAAATCAAAAGATGATCGTGTTGTTTTGATATTCGATGAATTTCAACATGCCAAAACGCTAAAAGAAGATAGTACTGAGCTTGATAAACCATTCAGTCGTTTGATCTGGCCTCTACTTGATGAAGGCTGTTTTTATTTTTTACCGCTAAAATATGAAAGACCTCAAGTTCATGACTGGTTAAATGGCTTAGAAATTTGTCTGGAAAGAGGGGTAAAAATTGAAAAGGGCAAAGTAGTCGAATTGGCTGATGTTTACACGCAAATTATGGGTAATGAGAGAAGAGAATCGTATTTCCCCATTGGAACAACAACAGAAAATAATATCAAAATACCAGATCCAAGCTTTTTTACTGAGGGGCAGATATCCGATTTAGCTGATCTATGCACAGGTAAATTTAAATTCAAATCCGACTTAAGAGCATTTATATCCACTCTTAATGGAAGTCAAATAAAAGCATTTTTACAAGAGATTTCTTTAGGTTCAACTGGCGCTAAGAAAGTAAATCTCAAAAAATCATTAATTTTTGTTTTGGGAAATTTAGATGCCGCCTATGATATGAGCTATTCGATGTCGTCTGAAGATCATGCGGATTATTTCCATGAGGAATCTAAGAAAGTAAGTTTTAATGAAATTAAAGAGGTTTTAAAATCAAAATTTCGGTTAGAGGAAATTGCTAGATTAGGAAATATACATCTCATATATCCCGCATTAAGCGGAGATGTTTTTAGGCAATATATTCAAAAACAATTAACCAATATTCTTCAGAAGTACGAATCGGAATTTAGATGCAAATTAAATTTCGATGCTTCAATTAATAACATGTTGTATGAAGAGGGAGTCATTCCCGCACAAGGTTTAAGACCCTTGAAATCAACTGTTCGCTATTTGCTTGAGCCGGTTATTTTGGAAATGTTAGGATCTGTGGCACTGAAGCAAAATCGAATGATTTTTGTTAAAGTCATTGGAGACACCTTTGAAGCCATTTGTGATTCAGAGAAAATATTCTCTAAAGAGCTACACTTGCCAATCAGAAAGGCGAAAAATAGGGTGCAAACTGCAGATTTAAAATCTGTTATTGCAGTCCACGAAGCAGGGCACGCCTTGGCATACATGTTATACTTTGGCAAGTTTCCTAAAAAAATTACGATAAAAACAGCCGATTCTTGCATAGGCGGGTATGTTACAGTTGATAAATTCTCGGAAGTGAATAGTTTAGCCAAAGTACGAGCAGATGTGAAAGTTAGGTTAGCCGGAAAATTATCCGAAGAACTAGTTTTTGGCGCCGAATGCGTTTCGGATGGAGGAGCAACCGATTTATACATGGCAACGAAATACTTAATGTATGGCGCCACAGAATATGGTTTTGCCAAACGAAATGTTAGTTTGGAACATTTCTTTAAAGGGGATGGCTTCGTTCTACCAATCGATGAAGAGGTTAAAAGTTGGGTATTAAACGAACTTGATATTGCCACAACCGAAGTAAGGCAAACGCTCGTTGATTTTCAATGGGTATTATCAATTCTGGTAAGCAGTCTACTTCGCTTAGAAGAATTAAATCAAGTGCAATTAGAAAAAATATTTTTAGAAAATAAGGTCAATTTTACCGATTTATTCCAGTACAAAAATCTATATATCCCTTATCAAGAAAAGCTTGAGCAGTTTCTAAAAAGATGATCATGCACAAATTTTTTTAGGATTTATATTCAATACTTAAAACAATAGAATGAAGAAAATAGCTTTTGAAGGAAGTACAGATTTAGAAATATTGAAAGCGATTACAGCCGAACTTAAATGTTCAATTCGTTTCACCGCTCGATTTCAACTGAAAGGTTGTTTTCATATCTTAATCATTCGCAAGTACACCGCTGCTGCCTTAGTAATATATGTGGATATAAAAATGAGGATTGAAAATAATTGCAAGATCTGTTATTTCAAGTCGAAAATTACTGGATATGAATACGTGGGTTTGAATCATTTTATTTACCTATTGATTAATGAGTTAAGGATAAAAACAAAATCATACACTATAGTGCCAGAAATATCCAAAAAGCATTACCAGCTTGGTGAGATTGAAATGAATGCGAAGGATTTGAAAGAGTTTAACACTAATGCCGATATTTAGATATAAAATAGTTTAAATCAACAGTTGAGCGACTACTAAAAGATGAATACAAATACTAAAATAGAAAACCCTCAACCTGATGAAAAGGTTTGCTTCAATTGCGAGCGTTTATTATGGCTGGTGGGAATAGGTCAAGGGCTAAAGTGTGACTTAAATAAACAATCTATACCCAGCAGATATTATACTTGCGATAAATTTCAAATGAGAATAAAGGTTTAATTTAGCTAATATCGGGTTAAGCAATTGGGATCATATTAAATTCTCAATAGAGTTATATTTTACATGATTTCTTATAAATATCCATGTACTCAAATATAATATCAATTGCATCCTCGCTTAAATCTATATATAGAACTTCAGGATCATTTCTTACCCGGTCTGTTGAATAATATACTTCACACCACTCCCCAATATTTAATTTCTCTTGTGCATAAATTAACCCGCGTATAATATGGGCAGAATAATTTCCTGGATTCTTAAATACTCCAACTTCTGCATACTGAATGGCATTTGACACCTCAAAATAATTATCCATGGCATATAAGTAAGCCAAAGAAACAATTTCATCACCATTGCAATTTTCTAATAAATCGCCCTCGCTCTTATAATTTCTTGTTTTAGTCAAATAATTGAAATATCGTTCTCCATTATTTTTGCCTTTAATACTCCAGCCAAGCTGATTAATTAAAGCGAGTTTTATTTCAATAGGATTTGACTCTTTTGCCAAATATTCGAGCATGGGTTTGGTTAATATACCGTTTGATTTTGCAGCTTTAGCCACAATAGCATGTTTGAGATAGGCTTTACCAAAGTTTGTGCTGGTAATTGGAGAGTCAGCAAAAGTGTTTATTGAAAGGAAACTTAAAAATAACACGACGAGTAATTGCTTGTAGTTTATGTTCATGGCTTTTTATTTAATGATTAAAATCAATACAAAAATACCCTGAGTTTATTTACTAATTGTGTTTATACAAGCTTGTTTTTTTTATGCATAAGCTGTACAATACTCTTAAATTTAAAAATGGTTGAAGCCAACTGTCGATGGCAACGTTTGCAGCGGCAGCTAAAGGAGTACGGAGTGTCATGAGTAGCAGATGATCGTACATTTAACATTCTTTTTACAACAAGAAATTTAAAACTAAAATAATGGGCAATATTATTAAACTTTTATTAATCTTCTTTTTTTCTTTGTTCACCATACTATCTATTTTTCTTTTGGTATATATCAATCTAGATAAGAGAATAATTATGCCAGTAAAAGGAGCTATTAAAGCTGATTATAGTCAAAATTCATTTGGAGCGCCAAGAATTGGTCATACACATAAAGGTGTTGACATTTTTGCTAAGAAAGGAACTGAGGTAAATTCTGTAACAAGAGGAGTAGTTATCTACAAAGGGATTCTAAAACTTGGAGGAAAAGTTGTTCTTATTTTAGGCCCAAATTATAAATTATATTATTATGCGCATTTAGATTCTATAATGACAAATAAGTTAAGTTTAATTGAGCCTGGTGAGCAAATTGGTAAAGTAGGAAATACAGGTAACGCAAAATTTACGCCATCTCATCTGCACTTTTCTATCCGAAACTTTTTCCCTTATAAAATGGGGAAGTACGAGGATCCTGTGCCGATACTTAATAAAACCTTTTAGCTTCTGATTTTATTGTAAATTATGTGGGATATTTATTGAAAGGTTAAAAAAATGAAATATTTAATTTTAATGGCAACATTGTTGCTGACCGTTGGATTTGCAAATGCTCAACGGTTAAAGAACAGTTCTGGGAGCACCATTGGATATATCGATAATGGCAGAGTGAAAAATAGCTCGGGTAGCACCATTGGTTACTTTGAAAATGATAGAGTGAAAAATAGCTCTGGCAGTACTATTGGTTACTTTGAAAATGGTAGAGTGAAAAATAGTTCAGGTAGCACCATTGGTTCTGTAGATAATGGTAGAGTGAAAAATAGTTCGGGTAGCACCATTGGGTCTTTCGAAAATGGAAGAGTTAAAAATAGTTCAGGTAGCACCATTGGATATTATGAAGATGTTAGAGGGGTTCATGCTGCGCTATACTTCTTTTTCTTTTTTTATTGAAAAATTTTCTTGCCACTCTTGCCTAGCTAAACTATAAGTTTCCCTATAATTTTATCCTTTTACTAAATCTTTTTAAGTGTTCTAAATACTGAGTTAACGATGCTGATTTTTAATTAAAAGTTCATTTTTGCATTACGCCAATAAATTGCAGCAGCACACGCTTTTATTGGATGGTGCATGGTTAACAATTAATTGTTTACTTCTTCGTATAAATTTCAATAAACTGTGAATTCTTTTGGTCAAAGGATAAAAATTTCATTTTCCCGGTGCTCGTATTGCTACCAAAAGGGATAACATAAGCCTTTATGCTGTCGTCAAATTCCCATTTTGGGTTTTCGAAAGTATTGTCGCCTTTATTGATCCAAACTCTTTCGTTTAGTTTTTCGCCAAGATTTGTAATAAAGAAAATATCATCAATTCCATCAAAATTTAAATCCATTATTATATAATCTCTTGTTCCGTTCGTGTGCGCAGTGGTTTGTACAGTGGTAATTGCATCAAGTTGAGTAAAATCGCTGTCTTTTGACCTAAAGATTTTTTGATCGCCAATTCCTCCTTCAGCAAAATAAAACAAGTTTGGTTTATTGGTTTTTGGATTTGTTAATCCAAATACCTTGTAAGCACCGTACTTTGCTCCAAAAGGTAATACACTCGACATGTTAGTTTTGGTAAAGCTGTTGCCTGATACGTTAATGCGTTGAACTGTTGAAAATGGTATTTGATAATGATCAATGTAGGGAGCAGTAATTAAGTCCTGAACATTATCACCATTAATGTCGGTAATGAAAATACTACCAGTTTGGTTGTTGGTAGTAATGTGCATTTTTTTAGTTAAAGCACCGGCATTATTGATAAAAAGTGTCATTTCTTCTTGCGAAAAGGATTGCACAACCAAATCTTTGTCGCCATCAGCATCGAAGTCGCCTACTGCAGAATTGTGGTAAAAACGTTTAGTATCTGTCAAATCACCAATTTGAGCTTTAGCAAAAGTGCCATTAGCTTTGCCAAAAAAACAGTGCGACACGAAGCCAGGATACTGACCATTGATCTTTAAAGAAGGAGTTTCTTTACCATGATCAGCAAGAAACAAATCTTTGATACCGTCGCCGTTTAAATCTTCGTAGTAAAATGGACTTTTAGGGAACCCAACTTCCTTATACTCACCTAAAAATGCTGTTGTATTTTCGGTAAGTAGGCCAGTACTTGTGTTAATACTAAATGACCTCAAATAGTCGTAAGTTGTTCCAAATAAATCGGCAAAAGATATAATAAGCGTATATGCGCCATTATTATTGATAATTTTTATGCTTTCTGGATGGATCGTATTTACCTTCAAAGCCGTAGAAAAAATATTATCTTGCTTAGTACTGTACGTAGTTTTAGTGTCAAGTGGGGGTGGTGTTGGGGTAGTTGGAGCAGTTGGGGCAGTTGGAGCAGTTTTTTTACAAGCAACCACAGCGAGTATGAGCAATAAAAGGAATATTCTTTTCATTTATTTATATAATAAGTTTTTCTAAAATAAATTGTTGAAATTAGCCCGTAGTGTCAAGATATAATAGGTGAATTAAGTGATTCACCTATTATATAGAAAGGTAAATCAACTAAATTCCTTTTTTAAAATAGGCAAAACATCAGTTTTAAGCGTGTATAAACTCTGTCGTTTATCATCCGCAGAGGAGCTTCGTACAATGGCGTTTTCAATGCGATAGTTCAAGTAGATTTGATGATTGATATTGGAGATAATATTCAATCTCAACTTACGCTGGTTGTCTAAATTCTTTTTAGAAAGATCCAATAAATCATTCACTTGTACAGTAGTTAAGCCGCCTTCCTGCGTAGCGATGAGTGCATTCAATAAACTGAATTCCTGCTGATCCAGATTTAGTTGAAATCTCTTGTTATTTTTCCGGTAGTACATAAATACTATCCCAAGTAAAACTATTGCCATGAGTCCGGCGAGAATATAATTGAGCTTAGATTTTACCGTATAGAACTGACCAATTGGCTCTGAATTTTTAAGCAATTCAGTGATGTCAATACTAAGGCGTTTCCCGCCCTCGTCATCCCAATAGCCATAAATAATGCCTTCTTGGATATACATCAAAGGAGCAGCCCTGTAGGATTTTGTTTTGTTCTGATAGTGATAGACCTGATTATTTACAGGGTCTATGATAAAAACCTCTTCGCCTGAGAATTGAACGAAATAGCGCCCAGTCCACCTAATTTCTCGCCCTTTTGCTTCCAAAAGCTTGGGCATAATATCCCCCAATAATTTCCAGCGGTTGCTTGTAAAATCAAAAGCATAAAATTGTGCATCAATCTCGGTAGACTGCTTCTCTAAAAAAGAATGATATTCGGAGCCCCCAGAATAAAATAAATCAGACTTTAAATCATACCCATGAAATCCATTAAATATAGATTTAGGACCTAAATTTTGTGCTTTGATATTTTCCCATTCTTTGGATTGCTCATCAAAAAAGGTCAATGCCTGGCTGAAATTCCAAAAGCCTGAGCCACCAAAACTATGCAGGATATCTTTACGACGAAAAACACTTGAACCGAAATTATAACCTGCATAATAAGTCCTGTCGGCCTTAGTAAGTAAGCCTCGGGCTTCATCAAAGTCAAAAACAATACCCGTACCCGCAAGCACAAAGCGCCATTTAGAATCGCCCAAATAGAAACTGTGGCAAGTGGTTCTTGGTGGAAGATGCTGGTCAACTAAACTGTCTAATTCAATTGGACGTATAAGCTGCCATTGGCCCGGCTGAAATTCTAATTCGAGTTTTCTATTGTTTAGGTCTATTCTTTTTCTAAGCTGTACTGAAGTATCCAACCAACTCAAATATTTAATATCTGCAAACGATGAAAAACTATATAAAACAAATAAAATAAAACCAGCAAGTACTTTCTTCATGAGGAATAAGCTATAAATATCAAACCTAATAATACTCATTCATATAGAAACATCAAATTAAGTGAAGTACTAATTCACATATTTTGATCCGTTACGGATAACAAAATCGAAGAATGTAGCACGATAGGAATCTGATGAAGGGGTTAGGGTTATCTGGCCGTAGGCGCTGCGCTAAATTCTACGGATAGTGTGTTAAGGTGAACTCACATAGTTTATTCAAGCTACGATCTATTCCGTGCCAAAAGTAAGGTAGATATCAAGAATATTCGTGTATTCGGGAAAGCGGCAGTACGATAAGCTTTCATAGGATTTGTAGTCGCTTTTATGCACTGTTGTTTTTTATTTACTAATCCCCTTTAATTCTAAATTAGATAGATGGATTAATAAAATGTAGGATTTATCTTTTACTCTGCCTTCTAAAAAAGCACGATATGTTTTGCCACCATCTTTAAATACTAATGGCTCATTGCCTTTTGCACCGCCTGCTAACATCATCATTGAATCGTTTTCTTGCAGATCCTTAGCCATTTCATATAAAAAATCAAAAGTTAAACCATTGATATGTGTTAGCTGATATTTTTTTGAAAATACAAATTTGTTATACACTTCTATTTTCGGCAATAATTTCCCTGCTGGTTTTATGGGATGTTCTGCTAGAATATTTGCAATGGTTTCTTTTGGAGTACGTTCTTCTTTTAATGTACCATCGGGTAAATAAACAGCCTCTGTTTTGTGAATTCTAAACACTGGTTTCAAATCTGAATTAATATAAACCTTACTAGTTTCTTCAACAAAGAGGCCAGTCATTAAATTGTCAAATTCAGGATCGGCTGTTATCAGTAATTGTGCAACTGCCTCATCGCTTTCATTTGCTTTTAATAAATTTTCGTATGAATTTTGTGCGACTGATTTTAACACGCGCACAGTTTGCGTTGCCTCACCTTTTGGTGTTACCGTTCTTACAAATGGTTTTTTTGTGAAACTTTTAAAAATCACTTCCGCATTGCGGCCTTTGTTATCCGCTAAATTTATTTGTGTTGACATCTCTTTTATTTTTTATAACATTCCAAAATCCATTGCTTCTTC
>JBIIRT010000066.1:0-15171 GCA_044341405.1 Daejeonella sp.
CCGGTAGCTTAATATACCCTTAGAAATTAGAAAAAGCGATTTGTTTTACAGATCGCTTTTTTTTTGCCTTTATTTTAATTTGTAAAAGCGGTCGAGAATTTATCAGTTTAATTCAAGCTACTTTATTAATTTCAATAATAATAAGATTGAATAGAAAGCTGAACTTTAGAATAAAACATAAGAGGATTAAAATTCATAAACCATAGAATTAATATTCATACCTGATCCGACGGAAGCGAATACTACCCGGTCACCCTTTTTTATCTGATGTTCCTGTAATTTATCTTTTAAAATCATATCCAGCAGGGTTGGCACGGTAGCTACTGAGCTATTACCGAATTTAGATATGGTCATGGGCATAACACCCGTTGGAGTTTCTCTTATTCCGAATAGTTTAAAAAGCCTTTTGAGGATTGCTTCATCCATTTTACCATTGGCCTGATGAACCAGCACTTTTTTCACATCATCAATGCCTGTTCCCGATTTATCCATTGTTTGTTTAATTACCAGAGGTACATTAGTAAGGGCATATTCATAAATCTTTCTACCATCCATTTTGATAAACTGATCATCGGAAACTAGATCTGGATTACTGGATTTACCTGAATATAGATAATAGGCTTCATCAAATGTGTGAGTTTGGGTTTTATGTGCCAAGATACCCGCTTTTGTTCCTTCCCTTCCTTCTAAGATTGTTGCTCCGGCACCATCTGCATAAATCATGCTGTCACGATCGTGTGGATCGGTTACTCTTGAAAGGGTTTCTGTCCCGATGATCAGAACTCTTTTTGCGTCTCCTGAACGGATATAATAATCTGCTTGAATCATCCCCTGCAACCAACCCGGGCAACCAAAGGGAAGGTCATATGCCACGCAGTCGGAATTTTTGATTCCCAATTTATGTTTAATTCTTGATGCAAGTGTTGGCAAAACATCGACTCTTGTGCTACCTGGAGCAATGTCTCCAAAATTATGTGCAACGATTATATAATCAAGTGTTTCAGGGTCAGTGCCTGAACTTTCGATTGCCTTGGAAGCTGCAAAATAACCCAGATCAGATGCCACGTGTTCATTATCGGCATAGCGACGTTCCTCAATTTCTGTAATTTCCTGAAACTTTTGTATGACTTCCTGATTTTCCCTTAAAATGGGTTCCCCGTTCTTTTCGTAAAAGCGGTGTTCTGAAAAGTCTTTATTTGATATAATGTTATTAGGGATGAAACTTCCAGTCCCGATAATAACAGACTTAATATTAGTGCTCATTAAAAGAAATTATACTGAATACTATATTGGTTTAGCGTATTAAAGGTACGTATTCTTTTTAAAAAAAGAATTCAATAAAGTATAGTGAGCGGTTTGATTTTAAGCAGACTAAAAACGCTAAAATTAAATGTTTACAGAATTCTGCCACACAAACATTTAATTTTAAAGTTGCTCAATAATCATTTGCGGCAGCCGGTCCAAGATTAAACAGCTAGTACTATCAATATGATTATATTTCTTACTCTTAGTTTTTTATTGTCTAAGCTCTAAAAACAGTTTTAAAGCGCCGTTTTCTAATATAAACTTTTCTATTCCCTCTTTTTTTCAGTATAATAATTAATTAAAACCTATTCTGAATGGTTATATGAGTATTCCTCTTTCCTTTAAATAACTGTTTTTTAAAGGTCTTTTTTGGTTCAATAGGGCTTTTTGATTCAAAAAAAGCATTGTCACAAAATTGTAAAATAACCTAGATTATGTATATTTACACCTTTAACATTATTTGCGAGTAATTTATGTTGATTTTATTTTTTTAATAAAAAAATGCCAATGATTCAACAAAATACTGATAGCATTATTGAAGAGAACGAACCGATTAATTCCGTTTCTGTACAGAAAGGGCTTAATAGTTTCAATTTTAAAGTCAGAAAGATTCAATGTGATTTAAACCTTTTGGTCACTTCGGTAAATGGTAAGCCTATAAATAATGCATTAATAAGTCTCGATTCTGCTGGTTTAACAGCTGTTTCTGATGAACATGGAAGGGTAACTATGAAAGCACTCCCTGCAGGAAGATTTGCTTTAGACGTTATTTCTTGTGGATTTATTGCTAAGACAATGCTAGTTTCTATAGATAGATCTGGTTCTCAGGAACTATGCGTTTTGTTAACCAGTAATATTGGATAGAGGGGATTTGTTTTCTATCCCTCCAATAAAAACACATAAAGTTCTTTTGGACCGTGTGCTCCAAGAACCAAAGTTTTTTCAATATCAGCGGTCCGGCTCGGACCAGTAACATTAGAAATCATACTAGGTAGGTTTTCAGGGTACTTTTCTTTAAGCATTTTAAATCCATCTTTAAGATCTAGAACCAGTTGAGAAGTGTAGGCAATTACAATATGAACATGAGGGTAGATACTTAATCTTCTTCCTGCAGCATTTCCGTTAGAAACCATGACACTTCCATTTCTGGCAATGAGTGATTCACATTCCGTAATCCCTACATCAGCGTTTAAAAAATCAGTATCAGTACTGTAGAACGGGAATTCATAATTGCTTAAAAGTTTTTGCAGTTTTGGTTCCCAGCAGTAAATCTTTCGCCATTTTTTTTCTTCTGCAAGGTGCAAAAGGTTTTCAAAAAGCTCAATTTCGTTTTCGCAGAACACAAAATTTCCTGAAACTGCGCTAAGTTGTTCAGCAAACATGGCATCTAGGTGCCCATTAAACTCTTCATAAATAGCGGCTTCTTCTAAATTTGGAAACGGATTATCACGTTTTTCAAGAAGTGCCTTTCGGATCTTCTTGAGTATCTTTTCTTTAGAAGTTGTCTCTTTCATCAACAACAGGTTTTAAAAAAGAAGAATAAGATATTGGATTTCACTCTTCTGGAATAAGGCTTTATAAATTTGATAATTTAATCTTGTGACGACCTGTTTTCAGGAAGATCCATGTTGTGATCTGCCATACCTTCATGATCAAGATTTTCTTTTGGCTGTTCAGAGGGAGCTTCAGGGGTAGTTCCATTTACGAACTCATCATAAGTTGTTCGGTTATCAAATGGACGTTTACCCAAGATTTCTTCAAGATCTGACTGGAACAAGATTTCTTTTTCTAGTAATTTTTCAGCCAGCTTCTCTAATCCCTCACGTTTATCGGTTAATAATTGTTTGGTTCTCTGATATGCTCTGTCAATCTGATTTCTTACCTCGATATCGATTATTTCAGAAGTCTTTTCTGAATAGGGTTTATTGAACTGGTACTCGCCCTGAGTATCGTTAAAAGATACATTGCCAACCTTATCATTCATACCATAAATAGTTACCATGGCATAAGACAGTTTGGTAATACGTTCCAAGTCGTTTTGTGCACCTGTTGATATTTTATTAAACACAATATCTTCAGCAACACGTCCACCCAGTGTCATACACATTCCATCTAATAATTGTTCGGTAGTATACAAAAATTGCTCCTTCGGAAGATACTGTGCATATCCAAGGGCTGCAACTCCTCTGGGTACGATTGAAACCTTAACCAATGGATCGGCATGTTCAAGGAACCAGCCTGCAATAGCATGTCCGGCTTCATGATAGGCAACAATACGTTTCTCTTCGGGAGATATTATTTTATTCTTTTTCTCTAGTCCGCCGATTACACGATCTACTGCGTCCTGAAAATCCTGCATATCTACCGCCTCTTTGTTCCTTCTCGCTGCGATCAAAGCTGCCTCATTACACACATTTGCTATCTCTGCTCCTGCAAACCCAGGGGTCTGTGCTGATAATTTTTTGGCATCAACACCTTTAGCAAGTTTCAATGGTTTCAGGTGTACTTTGAAGATTTGCTCACGCCCCACCAAATCTGGTTTATCAATAGAGATCTGACGGTCAAAACGTCCAGGACGTAATAATGCGGTATCCAAAACATCAGGTCTGTTAGTTGCAGCAAGAATAATAATTCCGCTATCCGTACCGAAACCATCCATTTCAACCAATAGCTGATTCAGGGTGTTTTCGCGTTCATCATTTCCACCAACAATATTATTTTTTCCTCGGGCACGACCAATAGCGTCGATTTCGTCAATAAATATGATACAAGGAGCCTTCTCTTTTGCTTGTTTGAACAAATCACGTACTCTTGAAGCACCAACTCCGACAAACATTTCAACAAAATCTGAACCCGAAAGTGAGAAAAATGGAACCTGAGCTTCCCCTGCAACAGCCTTAGCCATCAGGGTTTTACCGGTACCCGGGGCACCGATCAGTAATGCTCCTTTAGGAATTTTACCTCCCAGATTTGTATATTTCTTTGGATTTTTAAGGAAATCAACGATTTCCATCACCTCTTGTTTAGCTTCTTCTAATCCTGCAACATCATTAAAAGTAATGGTTACCTGAGATTCTTTATCAAAAAGTGTTGCCTTAGATTTGCCGATGTTAAAAATCTGACCACCTGCACCACCACCTGCACCGCCACCCATTCTTTTCATAATGAATATCCAAAATCCCACCAATAGAAGCACTGGCAGAATAAATGACATGAACCAACCTGCCCATGGACTTTCTCTTGATTCTGAAATGATAGGTGTACGCTGATTTATTGGAAGATCCTTCTCGGCTGCTACTATCTTAGACTCAAAACTTTCATAGGTAGCTTGAGTGAAAATATATTGCGGTCCGTTTGTAGTCGCATTGAAGCTACTCTTATTACGGACTTCATCATATTTTTTCTGATCTAAACGATCTTTTTTGATATATACATCAACATTATAAAGATCACCATTTTTGTATGCGACCAACTTTTCAACATCGCCAGGCTTGAGCATTTCATTCTCAAATTTCTGGTAATTAATAAGTTTAGCATTATTTCCACTGAATATATACTGAACCACAAATAGGCCCACAATAATTACAGCATAAAGCCACATAATGTTGAACTTAGGTGCTTTAGGAACGATTTTCTTGCCTGGAATCTTTTTTATTGGAGATTTTTTATCCGTTTTACTATCTTTCATTTTTGTATTTTTATATTGGCATTTTGGCACTTAAAATATTGAATTTCAGGCACTTTTAAATGATTTTATTTCTGCATCACCCCAAAGATCTTCTATTCCGTAAAATTCTCTTTTGTCTGTTTTGAAAATATGAACTACGACATCAATATAATCAAGAATTATCCATTCAGACTGTTGTAAACCTTCTTTTCTCCAGGGCTCGAGTTTTAATGCCTTGAATACTTCATCCTCTACACTTTGTGCAATAGCATTTACCTGTGTTGAAGATTCTGCATGGCATATAACAAAGTAATCGGCAACTGAACTTTTGATGTTTCTCAAATCGAGCCTGACTATTTCATTCCCCTTTTTTTCTTGTATTCCATAAACAACGAGTTCTGAAATTGAAGTGGATTCTTGTATAGTTTTATTTTTTACCATTAAAAAAATTAGTTTTGTTAAATCATTTTAACGCATCTTAATTGCAAAATAATACTTTTTCGGGACTATTTATTGGTCGGAATCTAATTACTCTAAAAGAGGTTGACTCAACAAATACCTTTCTTAAGGATGCTTTGTCAAAATCTACGCCATTATTGGATGGTTCTGTTATAATGGCAGACAGGCAGCTTGCCGGTCGTGGGCAGTCAGGTAATTCTTGGATCAGTGAGGCAGGAAAAAATCTGACTTTCAGTGTATTATTAAACCCTGTTTTTCTGGCAATCGAAAGGCAATTTGACTTGAATATGGCCGTGAGTCTTGCTTTGAACGATTTTTTTAATAAATACAAAATACAGGCCGCAACTATAAAATGGCCTAATGACAGTTATATTAACAATAAAAAAGTAGCTGGTATATTGATTGAAAATATCTTACAGGGTAATAAGATCAAACATGCCATAATTGGTATTGGTCTTAATGTAAATCAGGATAATTTCCCAACTAATTTAAAGAATGTAACTTCTTTGAAACAAGCTTTACATCAGGATTACAACTTAATGCAAATATTAGGCGAAATTTGTGCCTTTATTGAGGCCAGATATTTGCAGTTGAAAGCTGGAAATATAGTTAGACTTAGAGATGAGTACCTTGCTAAACTATACCTAAAAGATGAAAGCGCCGTTTTTAGGTTTAATAATGAAATACAAACTGCAGTAATCAGGGATATAACAGCTAGCGGACAATTGGTTCTTGAAACTAGCTCAGGATTACAGTATTTTAATAATAAGGAGATTGAGTTTATAATTTAAAAGGATATGAAAAGATTTTTGGGTCTAATTTTTATGTTTTTTGCTGTTTCAACGCAGGCACAGTTCCCAGATCCTAATGCTAAGATTTATGATCCTGTAAAATGGAGTTTCTCATCTGAGAAATTGAACGATAATGAGCACAATCTGATTATTACTGCCAAAATTGAAAAAGGATGGCATGTTTATTCCCAATTTATTGATGATGGCGGACCGATTCCAACATCTTTCAAGTTTAAACCTTCCAAGGATTATCAATTAGTAGATAAGGTTACTGAAAGTCCGAAAGCGGTCGGTGCGTTCGATAAGAATTTCAATATGCAAATAGCCTGGCATAAAGATCAGGTTGTATTTAAACAGAAGATTTCCTTGCTTGTTCCAAAAACAACTATTGCGGGTACGCTTGAATTTATGGTATGCAATGATGAGCGTTGTTTACCACCTGCGGAAGTAGATTTTACTATTTTAGTCCAGCCCGGTTCTGCCCAAGCCGAAATGACAGTTCCTGAAGCAGACAGCACTTCATCAATTCTTTTATCTGATTCGGCTGCATCTGCAAGCTTGTTACCAGCAAGTGCAGTCACAATCCAGTCTGATACCAAACCTTCAAGTGGGTCATTATGGGCTATTTTTATAGCGGGGTTTATCGGCGGACTAGCAGCATTTTTTATGCCATGCATTTATCCGATGATTCCGCTGACGGTCTCATTTTTTACCAAGAAATCTGGTTCCAGAGCTAAGGGAATTCAAAGCGCAATAATTTATGGTCTTTCGATCATTGTGATTTATGTTGCCCTGGGTTTGCTCATCACATTAATTTTCGGAGCTTCTGCCTTGAATGAAGCTGCGAGCAGTGCAACTTTTAATTTATTATTCTTTACTATCCTAATCATTTTTGGAATCTCATTTCTTGGAGCTTTTGAAATCACACTTCCTTCTTCTTTGGTCAATAAGATGGATGAAAAATCAAATCAAAATGGATTTGTCGGGCTTTTCTTTATGGCTTTTACGCTAGCACTGGTTTCTTTTTCATGTACCGGCCCAATCATAGGAACGTTATTGGTTGATGCAGTTTCTAAAGGATCTTATTTAGGTCCGGCGACAGGTATGCTCGGATTCTCATCCGCTTTAGCCATACCTTTTACACTTTTTGCAATATTTCCATCCTGGCTAAAAGAAATGCCCAAATCCGGAGGCTGGCTTAATACCGTTAAGGTTTCATTGGGTTTTCTTGAGATTGCACTTGCATTTAAATTTTTATCCAATGTAGATCTGGCTTATCATTGGGGTATTTTGAACCGGGATGTTTTCCTGATTATCTGGATCGTTGTTTTTGGACTTTGGGCATTTTACCTACTTGGGAAAATCCGTTTATCACATGACAGTGAACTAAATTTTCTTTCGCTACCAAGGCTATTTTTCTCAATGTTCATCCTTGGTTTTACTTTATACATGGTTCCTGGGTTATGGGGGGCACCACTTAAGGCAATAAGTGCATGGCTTCCGCCTCAGGTAACCCAGGAATTTGATTTGTATTCAAACAGTAGTAGTCTGCCATTAGCAGCCGGAACATCAGAAAAAAAATATGCCGGACTATTTCATGCACCTCACGGACTTGATGCATTTTATGATTATGAAGAGGGGCTTGCTTATGCTAAAAGTGTAAATAAACCCGTTCTAATAGATTTTACGGGATGGAGCTGTACCAACTGTCGTAAAATGGAGGCCAGTGTATGGCCTGACAAGGAGGTAATTCGTAGGCTTAAGGAGGATTATGTTTTAATATCTTTGTATGTGGATGATAAAACAGAACTTAAAGATGACGAAAAGTATATTTCAAGCTTCAGTGGTAAAAAAGTAAATACAATCGGACAAAAGTGGAGCGATTTTCAGGCCTCCAAGTTTGGCACCAATTCACAGCCTTATTATATTATTACTGATCATGATGGTAAGATAATGGTTCCGCCACAGGCGTACAATTTGGATATCAGCAATTACGTTAGTTTCTTAGACAAGGGTAAAATCGCTTTCGGGCAAAAATGATGATTAATAAAACGAACATAAAAAATATTGGAGTATTTACTTCAGGAGGTGATTCACCCGGTATGAATGCAGCGATTCGTGCTGTAGTGCGTACCGGTTTATATTATGACCTTGATGTAACCGGGATCTACCGTGGTTATGATGGGATGATCAGCGGCGACTTCCAATTGATGGAGCGCAAATCGGTTGCAAATATTATACAGCGTGGCGGGACAATTTTGAAGACTGCCAGAAGTGAAGAATTTCGAACAGTAGAGGGTAGAAAAAAAGCCTATGAGCAATTAATTAAACATAATGTTGATGCGATTGTTGCGATTGGAGGCGATGGTACCTTTACCGGAGCCAATATATTTTATGATGAATATAAAGTACCAGTAATCGGACTTCCAGGGACAATTGATAATGACTTAATTGGAACAGATTTTACCATCGGCTACGATACTGCAATTAATACAGTAATTGATGCGGTTGACAAAATCCGTGATACTGCAGAGTCGCATGATCGTTTGTTTATTGTGGAAGTTATGGGTCGTGATTCAGGTTTAATAGCCCTTAGGAGTGGTATTGGTACCGGAGCAGAAGCTATTTTGATCCCCGAAACGAAAACAGATATTCGTGCATTGATTAATCGTTTGGAAATTAGCAGGAAAGATAAATCTTCCAAAATAATAATTGTTGCTGAAGGTGATGATGCAGGAGGCGCATTCGAAATAGCCAAAGTAGTTAAAGATAAATTTCCAGGCATAGATACCAGAGTTTCTATTCTTGGTCATATCCAAAGGGGTGGTGCGCCATCTTGTATGGACAGGGTATTAGCCAGCAGACTGGGAGTAGCAGCAGTTGAATCTTTAATAGCCGGAAGAAACAGGGAAATGATTGGGGTTGTAAATGGTCAGATTCATTTCACACCATTTAGTAACGCCATAAAACATAATCCTGAGGTGAATCCTGAACTTTTAAAAATTGTAGAAATACTCTCCCTTTAAAATTTAACTTGGTTATTATGAAAAATTCAGGTTTTTTCTTTTTGGTCATCATAACCTTTCTGACAGCTTGTGGCGGACAGGAAAAGAAGAATGAAACTGAAAATAACTTAGCAGTAGATATATCACTAAAACTTGAAGTAATAACCGAAGGATTGCACTCTCCTGTTGCCGCAGCTTTTAGTCCGGGAGGTTTAATGCTGGTATGTGAGCAAACCGGACAAATTAGGGTGATTGAAAACAATAAACTAATTGAACAAGCTTTTCTGAATTTGGAAAGTAAGCTTGTTAAAATGAGCGGAGCTTATGATGAACGAGGTTTACTGGGTATTGCCCTTCATCCGGACTATGCAAACAATAAAAAATTCTATGTCTATTACAGCGCCCCTTCTACCGAAAAGGGGCTTGATCATCAGTCTGTAATTGCTGAATATAAGGTTTCAACAGATCCAAGAATTGCCGATGCGGCTAGTGAAAGAATAGTATTAAGGATTCAGCAGCCAGAGAGTAACCATAATGGAGGAGACCTAAAGTTTGGACCAGATGGTTATTTATATATTGGAGTTGGGGATGGTGGTGGTGCAGGAGACCGGCACGGAGAAGCAGGTAACGGACAAGATCTGAACACTCTTCTAGGCAAAATCTTGAGAATTGATGTCAATACCGATCAAAATTATGTCGTTCCGAATGATAATCCTTTTGTAGGAAAGATAGCAAAGCCTGAAATTTGGGCCTATGGTTTACGCAATCCATGGCGATTTTCTTTCGACAAAAACTCCGGGCAACTTTTTGTTGCGGATGTTGGTCAAAATAAATTTGAGGAGGTAAATATCATCGAAAAAGGTGGTAACTATGGCTGGAGAATCATGGAAGCAGGTCATTGTTTTGATCCGGAAGAGAACTGTAAAACCGAAGGCTTGATTTTACCCATTTCTGAATATGAACACGAAGAAGGGATTAGTATTACAGGAGGATTTATGTATCGTGGGAAAGAATTGGCCAAATTCGCAGATAAATACATTTTTGCCGACTGGACTGGTCCTATGTTTTACCTTGAAAAGAAGGGCGAATCCTGGATACGCGGAACGGTTAGTCTTGCAGCTAAACCATCAGGAGATTTGAAAATACTTAGTTTTGCCCAGGATAACGGTGGAGAGCTTTATGTACTTACAAATCAAGAGGTTGGTCCGAAGAATACAAAAGGAGCTATTTATAAACTGATAAATCCCTGATGGAAACTATTAAAAATCATTTTATTGAAGCAAAGCAAATTCTTGACAGCTTTATTTCAGACCCTCAGAATTTCATCAATATTGAAAAAGCAGGTGAAATTCTTGTAGATTCAATTAAAGGTGGTAGCAAGGTGATTTCATGTGGAAATGGAGGATCCATGAGTGATGCCATGCATTTTGCTGAAGAGCTTTCTGGAAGGTACCGTAATGATAGGCCAGCTTATGCTGCTATTGCTATTTCTGACCCTAGCCATTTGTCATGTGTAGCCAACGATTACGGATATGACTTTGTTTTTTCACGGATGATCGAAGCCATTGGTTATCAAGGAGATGTACTCTTTGCTATCAGCACCAGCGGAAACTCTAAGAATATTTTAAAAGCGATTGAAGCGGCCCGAATCAAGGGAATGAAGGTAATTGGTTTGACTGGTAAAGACGGTGGTAAAATGGCAGGTATGTGTGATGTTGAAATCCGTGCTCCCCGTTCAGAATATGCCGACAGGGCACAGGAGATTCATATCAAGGTGATACATTCGTTGATTGATTACGTAGAGTCCCGGATCAAGTCCGGGATGACAATCAAGTCCGGGATGACATGATTGTTCCACTGTCACGCCAGATCAAGTCCGGGATGACAATCAAGTCCGGGATGACATGATTGTTCCACTGTCACACCGGACCCAATCCGGTGCAAACCGAGCTTGACCCGCTGTCAAACCGGGCTTGACCTGCTGTCAAACCGGGCTTGACCCGGTTAAATTTTTTCCTCAACTACTACCGCCGTTCCGGAAGAGCTAACCATCAGCATACTTCCATTACTTCCCAGGGTTTCATAATCTAGGTCAACACCCAAAATTGCATTGGCACCCAATCTGGCTGCTTGTTCCTGCATTTCGCGCAAGGCGATATCTTTCGCTTCACGTAATCCTTCTTCATATGATCCGGATCTACCACCAACGATATCCCTTATTCCGGCAAAGAAATCTTTGACAATGTTTGCACCGATTATGGCTTCGCCGGTTACAATGCCAATGTATTTTACGACGCGTTTTCCTTCAAGTTCATTTGTTGTTACTACTATCATGATTAGTTTTTTAATTTTAACTAATATCGTAACAAATAGTTATATGTAAAAGTTTGACGTGGATTTGTTATTAAAATCCGAAGATGTCGGATTGGTGTTTAATAAAAGGGCCGCGATGATTCATGTGGTATAAATAAGATCTTGCAAATGTTAGGAATACATATTAAAATCATTTGGAATGCAAGGTCTATGCTTGTTGGCCTCTTCAGCCGGGCTCTCCGCTATAGCTTTTGCCAAGGGAATATGTATCTTAATTAAATTTGATTTGGGCAAAAGGCTGTCGCTTCGATCCCGTTTAAATTGCAGGGATGCTGCTGCTATCAATGTTTCCGGTATTGCTGAATAGCCAGGTGCTTTAACTCCAGGTCAGGATTCTACTTTTGTTAAAAAACATTCGAAGAACTCCATCGGGCTGAAGCCCAAAACGCACAAATTCCTAAACCCCAGCTAAAGCTGGGGCCTATTGAGCGAACGTAATCGTGTTATGATTGAATAAAATACTGAACCTTATTGTAGTGATATCGCTGAATAGCCCGGTGCTTTAGCTCCGGGTAAAGATCCGGTTTTTGATTCCGGGCTTCAGCCCAAAATTTCGGCTACCAAATAGGAACAAATGCCGGTGCTTAAGCACCGATTAAACAGCCAAAGAGCAACAGGCCCTCCTTTTCAAATCATTGAAATTCCCCTAAAACAAAACAATACAAAAAAGCCCGGTGTAATTTTATCAACAAGTGTTATTTAACAAACCCTGTCCCTACAACAATTTTTCCGCTACTTCCTTCCAGTTATTCACTCGTTCATAATCAGTTAACAACAGATTATGTGGTGAGGAAAACAATAGTTTTCGGCCTTCAAAATCTTTGAAGTTCTTGATGCGGTCGTCTATGATGATGTCTACATTCACAATTTTATGTCCGCAGAACATAATATTTTGCCATCCGATAAAGGGAAAATGCTCTGCCAGCCATTCATATTTATCCTGCAGGGAATTTGGGAATTCCATCGCAGCCGATACTATAAAAACATCATACTTATCCTGAAGCTGTTTCATTACCTCAACACTATCGGGTAGCACGGCAAGATCACGAAAAAAGCCCTTTTCATTGATGTATTCGTATAATTTCATTTTGGCATGTTCAGGAACATGATGATATACTTCGTTCCCTGGGAGTATTTGAAGATCAAGCGGGACACCGTAATCACGGTTATAAAGACTTATAAATTTAGTTAGCGGATCGGCAATAACTTCGTCCATATCCACTGCAATTCGAGGTTTTCTTTCAGACATGTTGTAAAAATAGGGGTTTTACATTTTTTAAATGTTATTTTTTTAATATCTTTGCAACCCCGCAGAATAGACTCCGGGAATATGTTGAATACATAAATATTGAAAAATGGCAACTAAAATCAGATTGCAAAGATTCGGTAAAAAGGGAAAACCTTTTTATCATGTAGTGGTAGCAGACGCACGTGCTCCAAGAGATGGTAAATTCATCGAAAGATTAGGTTCTTACAATCCAAACACAAATCCTGCTACTATTGAAATTAATTTCGAAAAGGCATTGGATTGGGTTAATAAAGGAGCTCAGCCAACAGATACTTGTCGTGCGATCCTTTCTTACAAAGGAGTAATGTACAAGAAACATCTTGAAGGCGGTGTTAAAAAAGGCGCATTGACTGCAGAACAGGCAGAAGCAAAATTTGCTGAGTGGTTAGAAAGCAAAGCAGGTAAGATCGAGGGTAAGAAAGAAAGTCTGACTAAATCGAAAGATGAAGTTAAGAAGGCTGCATTGGCAGCTGAGGCTAAGAAGAAGGAAGATATTGCTGCTGCAATTGTTGCAAAAAACACACCTGCACCAGAAGTAGTTGAAGAAGAAGTTTCTGAAGATACTCCGGAAGTAGAAGCATCAGTTGAAGACGCAGTTGAGGCTCCAGTTGCTGAAGACGCAGTTGCTGAAGAAGTAGTTGAAGAAGAAGTTGCTGAAGACGCAGTTGAGGCTCCAGTTGCTGAAGTAATTGAAGAGGCTGCTGCAGAAGAAGTTGCTGAAACTCCTGCTCCTGAAGCAGCAGAAGAAGCTCCTGAAACTGAAGAAGAAGCATAATTCGCTTTTTTAGAATTGAAATTTATGTAACGTCATTGCAATTTGCAATGACGTTATTGTTTTACGGTAATGAAGATCGAGGACTGTTTTTATATTGGCTATATCACCAAAACCAAAGGTTTAAAGGGTGAGGTGCAGATCTATTTTGAGTATGATGATCCAACAGAATTACCTCTAGACTCTGTTTTTGCCGAGATTAATGGCAAACTAGTTCCATTTTTCATTTCTGCTTTCAAGCTTCAAAACAACCAGACGGGCAATTTTTATTTTGATGATATTGATACCATTGAAAAGGCAGAAGTACTTATCCGTAAAAAACTATATCTACCAAATAAATTAAAACCGGTGCGGGAAGATGATGAATTTTTGATTACTGATCTTAAAGGATTTATTGTGCATGATGAAACCGCCGGAGAACTGGGTGAAATCATTGAAATTCATGAGTATCCTCAGCAATTTGTTGCCGTTGTTCCTTATAAATTTAAAGAGATTATGTTTCCGTTGAGCGATGATCTGATTGTGGAGATTGATGAGGAAAATGGAATTCTTAAAGTAGACCTTCCAGAAGGGTTGATTGATCTCTATCTCGGAGAATAAAGATTTTAACTAATTTCCTTTGAGCTAATTTTCTATTTTTATAGAGAATTATGAATCTCAATATTGCCTCACTTTACGCTATTGCCAATAAACCAGTCCGGAAAATTATTGGCCTCATGTCCGGAACTTCATTCGATGGACTCGATATTGCCTTGTGCGAGTTTAGTGGAAGTGGTTTGGAGACTAAAGTTGTGGTCAAAAATTTTGTAAGTAAGGCCTATTCACCTGCATTTAAAGAGGATCTTAAATCTGTTTTTGCAAAGCGGACTGTGGATCTTGAGAAGCTTACTCTTTTAAACGATTTTATAGGTAATTATTATGCCGAACTTATTCTCGAAAGTTTAAAAGACTGGGATATTTCTCCGGCGGATATAGACCTCATAGCCAGTCATGGGCAAACAATTTACCATGCTCCCAGGCAACAACGTGAATTAGATATTTATTCTAATGCTACACTTCAGATTGGGGATGGGGATCATTTAGCGATGAGAACGGGTATTATCACGATCAGTGATTTCAGACAGAAGCATGTGGCTGCAGGCTGTGAAGGAGCTCCATTATCGGTTTATGGTGATTATTTGCTCTTTTCTAATCCCAATGAAAACCGGATTATGCTCAATATCGGAGGCATTTCCAATTTCACTTTCCTGCCATCAGCTTATTCAACTGAATTCTTTTCTTCGGATGTTGGTCCGGGAAATACCCTGATGGATCAGTTTGTACAGCTCCACTATGTTGGAAAATATTTCGATGAGGATGCAGCGATCGCATCATCCGGAAAAGTTAATCATCAATTATTGGATGCTCTCTTTAAACACGATTTTTTTAGAGCGGGATATCTTAAAACAACCGGGCCTGAACTTTTTAGTTTGTCTTACTTAAACTATGCTATCGAAAGGGCTGGTCTTCAT
>JBIIRT010000005.1:0-51460 GCA_044341405.1 Daejeonella sp.
TGGCTATAATCAAAGGAAGCTGGGAAGAGGATGAGCCAGTTTTGGTTAGGGTTCACAGTTCCTGCATTACCGGTGATATTTTTGGATCCTGCCGCTGTGATTGTGGTCCGCAGTTACATAAAGCCATGGAGATGATTGAAAAGGAGGGCAAGGGAGTGATTATTTATATGAATCAGGAAGGCCGGGGTATCGGACTTATAAATAAATTGCATGCGTATAATCTTCAGGAAAACGGACTAGATACAGTGGATGCAAATCTTCAGCTAGGCTTTCCAATGGATCAACGGGACTATGGAATTGGAGCACAGATTTTAAGGAGTCTGGGAATTAAGAAAATGAAGCTGATGTCTAATAATCCTACCAAACGATCAGGTTTGATTGGATATGGGCTGGAGGTTATTTCAAATGTCCCTATTGAAATTAAATCAAACATCCACAATGAATTGTATCTGAAAACAAAGCGGGATAAAATGGGTCATACCATTATGAAGAACTCTTAATTAGCTATTTTAATACGGTTTCTTCTGGTTTTAGAGCAGGAATGCTGTCCCGAAGTAGTGTTTTATTTTCTTTATTGCGATCTTCCTTTCTTTGTTTACCCAATAGAAAGCTTAGCAGTTCATTAAAATCATCGAAATCTTTTCTATACACAACTCCTAGGGCACTGACATATTCATCATCACTCAGATTGGTAAGGAAATTGCCGTTATTAATTTTATTTGAAGCTCTGAGCACAAGATCGCCATTCTTTTTGATCAGATAAAGAGCCTCTACATCACGCGCTACTGTGTTTCTGCCACGAATTACATTGAATTCTGAGAACCTTCCACTTCCATTGGTTCGGTCGGTTACACCACCGGTAATAATAAGTCGGTCGTTTAACAAGCGAAATGATGCACTTGCATCATTCAGGGAGCGAATATTTAAATCCACAAAATTCAGATTCAATGATTGGGTTAAAATGGTATTAAGCTGATTGAAAAATAATTCTGTACCTGCACTGATGAATGTGGATGTTGCAGCTGTGCCCAGATTTCCTCCCGATCCTTCGGCAAAGGAACGCCTGACTATTAAGCTTAACGCCTGTTGATTGGTATTATTTACGTCACTCAGATAAGATTGTAATTCATCCTTTATGTAGGCGTCTGCAGGGAAATTGATATCAAATGAAATATTTGGAGTTAATAGTGGGCCGCTTAGATTCATTATAGCTTCTACAGGCACTTTTTGTTCCAGCGGTGGTCTGCCTGCAGCTACATAGAGAGGCCTCAAACTGGTTCTGACTTCATAAAGGGCCTTCATATTAATCGCAGCCTCAATCGGATTTCCAGTCCAGCGGATGGAACCACCTTCACTAATCCTAAAAATTTTATTTATGAAATCCTGTGCAGTAAAATCGAATTTTCCACTGTTGATATTATAGTCTCCATACATTTCAAAATCTCCCAGGCTATTAATATTTAAACTTAACCGCGAATCTCCCCGCCCTGTTAATTTGCCCAGTTCTGTAAAGATATTCACCTCAGTTTTCTGATCAAGCTGCAGTTCAAAATCCATTGTAAGCCCTTTGAAAGTGGATATTTTGGGCTTGTTTAAAGTGGTATCTTTTGATACAAATGTGATAAAGTCATTTTTACTAATTGTTGCTGAAGAGTTCAATGGAATATTAAATACCGTCCCTGCTTCTGTTTTCGCATCAATAATAATACGCATATCATTTGTTGGTCCGTTAAAGCTAAACACTCCGGATCCATAAGCAACACCAAAATAAAGCGGATTGTCTTTTGCACTTGTGTTTAAAGCCATGAATTTATTTGCAACAATATCAATATGGATTTCGGGATTATTGATATTAGCCAAATCCACTGTGCCGTTAGCTATGGCAATATTTTCTTTGATATCTCTTATTTTAAGATTATTAAGCTTGATTACCGTATTTTCTACATCAATCTTGTCTGATATTCGGTAAGGGGTTTTTAAATAGTTCACCGTCATGCCCCCATCTATCAAATTAAGATTGCCATTAATCTGTGGTTGTTTTAGTTTCCCGGTAACTGTCAGGTCTGCTGAAACTTTGCCACTCATATTCGATACGAGATTCTTCAGAAAAGGCTGGAATAGTTTCACTTCATTTTCTCGCATAATGAGTTTCATATCCAGATTATTCTGTTCATCACTTGCATTATAAGTTCCGGTAATATCCATTGTTGTTTCGCCCTTATCCTCAACATTCATTTTGACATTAATCAATTTGGTTGTATTGTCTAATCCGGCACTTAAAGTCATATTACCTACCGCCAATTGATTATAGTTCAAACTGTCTATTCTAATTTCTGCTTCTAAATTTGGAGTCGGACCAATTCCGGCAATTTTAGCCTTACCATTGAGTGTGCCATTTAAAGTAATTCCGAGAGGTACCGTCAGAGGATTAAAAGTTGTTAACTTATAATTATTGAAACCTATTAGTAATTCATCGGTAGGATCTTTGGAGATATAGCCATTAATAGTTAACATTTGATTATCTCTGAATAATTCAAATCCTGTAATTTTTGTACGTCTTAAAAGGCTGAATTCCTGATCTTTGGTACGTCCATCATCAAAGCTGAAGCTAACTTTTTCCTGGATCTTCCAAGTTTGATTATTAATAATCACATCAGAAGGCAAAATGCTTAATTGAATTTTTTGTTCACCTTTGGAAGTGAATTCTACCAATGCGTTTAAATCCAGCTGGTTTGTTGCATTTTTATCGGATAGTTTTAAGTTTAAACTCAGACTATCATTTTGCAAAATATTGGCAATGTTGACATTTTTTATGTAGAGACTGTCTGTTATGTCAATTCTGTCTGAGGTGATGAAAATGTTCATAGCATCTGCAGATGTACTTTCATCAATAATCAGATCATTGACTTTTATTTTGTCGTATTGAATCAGTTTGATAAATCCATTCAGATTTGCAGTATTTGAATCTGAAACAAATTTCCCGTTGAAGTTAGCCTGCTCAGGAATTTTTAGTTTTGGCGCAAACAGTATACTCAGGGGTTCAAAATATTTAATCCTTAGCTTAAATTCAAAATCCTGTTTTTCAGGTTTAAGATAGGTTAAGCCCAGTGATGGAATGTATTTACTTGCTACCGATTTAAAATAGGAGGGCAGGGTTTTCAGATCATATTGCCCTTTAATACTAGCATCAAAAATATCCGATTCAATATTCATGGAACGGGCTGACCCTATTCCAATGGCCCTAAGCATTACAGAATCAATATCAAAAGAGTTTTTAGCATTTCTTAGATGAATTTTAGTGAGTTCAACTAGGCCTTCAATATTTTCTAAACTGGATCCTGTAAAATTGGTATTAAGCTTTGCATCAAATTGAACGCTGTCTTTAATGAGTTTAAGGTTGTGTAGATTAGCACCTTCTATAGATGCATTGAAATTGAAGGCGGGCAAATTTTGATTCAGGTTTAACTTCCCATCAAAATCCAACTTCACATTCGGGTCATTGACATTAATTTCCCCGTCGAAAACTTTATTTACGAAACGGCTATCAACTTTTATTTTAGTATATCTGTAACCCTTAAAATCAAAATAATCAATGTTTGCTCCAATTTGCTCCTGTAAACTATTTAATTTGATTCCTTTACCGTTAATATCTGCAGTTAGTGTAGTTCTTCCCAGAATTTTTTGATCCAGTAATTCACCCAAGTTGAAATCATACACTTTAACTTCCCCTTTATAACTTGGAACTGAAGCTTCATCAATCTTCATGTTCATATTAGTAAATACCCGTCCTAAACGGGTTTTAAACTCCCCAAAGGCTATGAAATTAGTAATGAATCCTTTAAAGCGGCCTTTAAAGTTAACAGTTCCGAATTTTTCTACTAGTGGAGGAATAATCGAATTCTTATTTCCTGTGGCTTTGGATATGATTAAATCCAGATCTCTTTTATTAGTTGATAACTGATCAAAGTCCAGATCCAGCATTGTTTGCTTAATTTTTGGCAGGCCGGTAAGCCTGAAATTTCCTTTAACATAAGTTGCTTGTCCGCTTTGTATAAGCATATTTTTTGCTTTCAGGTCTTTGACATAGCCTGAAATCTGTCCATTAACCTGAAGAATAATTGATGATTTGGATAGGTTTGGAGAAAAATATGCGATATCAGCACTGTTGATATTGGCATTTTGTAAGTTTGAGCTTAGGAATACTTTGCTGGTGAAATTATTGAAATCAGAGAACTGAGAAAATTTAAAAAGTAGGTAATTACTAATTTTGCTGTCTGAAGTTTCAAGCAAAAGCTTTTTAAACTCCATTCGGTTAGTGTCAATCGTAGCGTCGGTACTGAGGCTCTTTAAATAAAAACCACTTTTCTCCCTGAAGGTCATATTTCTAACTCCGGCTTTCAGTAAATAGGATTTCGTATCCAAATCCAGTATAGTTGTACTCAGCCTGCTGAGCTCAATATCATTGAAATTTATTCCCTTGACAGGGTTGATATTATTCAAGTTTTTGTATTTAAAAGCAATATTATTTAATACAACTTTCTCAATGCTGATATCATATGGTTTTGAAACCTTTTTTTTCTTGGGTTTACCGCTGCTGAAATAATTCAAGATAAAAGTCAGATTTGTTGATTTGTCTTTATATTTCTTCAGATGAAACTTTCCGTTGTCCATCTGTATAAGCTTAACGATTAGCCTATGCTCATTAAGAGAGAAGTAGTTAATGTCGATTGAGAATTTTGGAGAAAATATCAGTGTGTCTTTTTCGAGATCCTGTACGTACAGGCTATCAAGCACCAGTGATTTAAATGGTTTGATTTTTAATGAAGAAAGTTCAACACGTGTATTCAGTTGTTTTGAAAGATAGCTTGCAGCTTTTTTTGCTACGTACGTCTGAACGTTCTTGAACTGTAATGAAAATATCAATAGAGTAAGCAACAATGTAAAGGTTGCCAATATCCAAAGAGTTATTTTTAGAGCTTTTTTGATAGATTTGTATTTTTAAATATTCAATTTAACTATAACATACGTTTTGGCAATCATCCTGGGTATTGAATCCTCCTGCGACGACACTTCTGCATCAATTTGTATTGATGGCAAAATTTTTTCTAATGTGATCGCAGGTCAAATTGTTCACCAAAAATATGGGGGAGTAATCCCCGAACTAGCTTCACGGGTACATCAGCAAAATATTATTCCTGCAGTGCATGAAGCTATTTCAATAGCAAAAATACATAAAAATGACATTGATGCTGTAGCTTTTACAAGAGGCCCCGGATTATTAGGGTCGCTCTTGGTGGGTACCTGCTTTGCAAAAGCCTTTGCACTTGCCAATAGTCTGCCTCTGATTGAGGTAAATCATATGCAGGCCCATATTTTAGCTCATTTCATTGAAGAAAATAAGCCTGAATTTCCTTTTTTATGCCTTACTGTTTCTGGTGGCCATACACAGATTGTATTGGTCAGGGACTATTTTGATATGGAAATTGTTGGGCAAACCACCGATGATGCTGCAGGTGAAGCTTTTGATAAAACTGCAAAATTATTAGGGTTGCCCTATCCCGGTGGTCCGCTGATTGATAAATATGCAAAATTAGGGGATAAGGATGCATTCAAATTCCCGGAGCCTCAAATTCCCGGACTTGATTTTAGTTTTAGCGGACTTAAAACTTCAATCATGTATTTTGTTCGTGATAGGATAAAAGAAAATCCTGATTTCTTAATTCAAAATCTGAATGATGTTTGTGCTTCAGTGCAGGAAAGAATTATTTCAATTCTTTTGAATAAAATGAAAAAGGCAGCAGTACAATATCAGATCAAAACAATCGCTATTGCCGGTGGTGTTTCTGCAAATTCCGGACTTAGAGCTGCCTTGATGGCGACCGCTGAGTCATTGGACTGGCAAGTATTTATTCCAAAGTTTGAATATTGCACAGACAATGCCGCGATGATTGCGATTGCCGCACATTATAAATATTTGAATAATGATTTTGTTGGACAGGGGATCTCACCGATGGCCAGGCTACAGTTTTGATTATTTTTAGCAGTTTTACAAAAATTTAACACGAGATTTACCATCTGAAACATGAGCGCATCAAGTATAATTTTCTTTTTGGTTTTTTTAATCCCACTAACCGGATTCCTCGTCTGGGTTATGCGTCAGGATAAGCGTAAAGGTAGAATAGGTATGTTTATTCTTGGATTTATTGTTATCGTTGGTGTTTGGTTTATGTACATTATGACTAAGGGGAAATAACTTTTCTTTGATTTTCTTTCTGCCTATTTAACCCTGATTTTGTTTCCCTGTCAATTATCAACACTCTTTGAGCCAAAAAAAATTGGATTACATTCTATTATTGTCGAATTTGATTAAAATATTTGCAAAATAGAATGTTAGCTTCATTGCAATTGAGTTAACTATTTTTTTTGTCATCATTCAACAATTAATTAATTACTGATGAAAAAGTTTATAAGATTTTTCTTTTTTCTGTTATTTATTCTCCTTAGCGGAGCAGTTATGGCTCAACCTGTTGAGCAGAATGTAAAAGTAATTATTGGTCCGGACCATCAAAACTGGATTTACAAGGTGGGAGAACAGGTAAAGTTTAACGTTACCGTACTTCAGTACGGCAATCTTTTAAAAAATGTAAAGATTGTATATGAGCTGGGGCCCGAAAAAATGAATCCTGATAAACGCGATTCATTACAGCTATCTGGTGGTATGACAACCATTGAAGCTGGAACAATGAAAATACCTGGTTTTTATCGTTGCGTTGTAACTGCCGAAGTCAATGGTAAGAAATACAGCAATCTCGCTACTGTAGGTTTTGATCCTGAACAGATCAAACCCGCAGCTGTAAATCCTGATGATTTTATTCAGTTCTGGAACAACGCTAAACTTGATTTAGCTAAAATTCCAATAGATGCCAGAATGACCTTATTACCTGAACGTTCAACAGAAAAGGTAAATGTTTACCATGTAGATTTGCAAAATTTTAGAGTTGGCAGCAGATTATATGGAATTCTATGTGTACCCAAAAAGCCGGGTAAATACCCTGCATTGCTTAAGGTTCCCGGAGCCGGAATTAGACCCTATAACGGGGATGTTGCAACAGCTGAAAAAGGCGTTATTACATTGGAAATAGGTATTCATGGAGTACCAGTTATATTGGAACCAAACGTTTATACAAACCTTAGTATGGGTGCTTTGTCTGGGTATCCGGCTTTCAACCTGGAAGATAGGGATCGATATTATTATAAGCGGGTATATTTGGGATGTGTTCGAGCGAATGATTTTTTAACCTCCCTACCTGAATTTGACGGAAGTACTTTAGGAGTGACCGGGGGAAGTCAGGGTGGTGCATTGTCTATTGTTACAGCTGCTCTTGATCCTAGGGTTAAATTTTTAGGGGCTTACTATCCTGCGCTTAGTGATCTGACTGGATTCATGATTGGCAGAGCAGGAGGATGGCCTCATTTATTCAATAAGGATAATGTGAATACGGGCAGTACACCCGATAAGGTTAAAACTACGGGTTACTATGATGTAGTGAACTTTGCAAGACAACTCAAAGTGCCTGGGATGTACAGCTGGGGTTTCAATGATGTAACCTGTCCGCCAACCTCAATGTATGCTGCTTATAATGTGATCACAGCTCCGAAATCTTTATTTCTCGCTTTGGAAACAGGACACTGGACGTATCCCGAGCAAAGAGAAAATGTGAATAATTGGTTGGATAAGCAGCTGAAGGTGAAATGATTTAAGAATCAGAAAATACTTGTCAAAAAAAAATCCCGCTTAAAAAAGCGAGATTTTTTTTTGATTTATCCTTTTTCTTCCAGATGATCTGCTGTTACTGTCGCCTTAATTTTAGCTTCGAGTTCGTCCATTAAATCCGGGTTGTCTAACAACAATTGTTTTACCCCATCACGACCCTGACCTAGTTTGGTATCGCCGTAGCTGAACCATGAACCTGCTTTCTTAATGATGTCGAAATCAACACCCAAATCAATGATCTCACCTGCTTTGGAAATCCCTTCCCCAAACATGACATCAAATTCTGCAATTCGGAAAGGCGGGGCAAGTTTGTTTTTAACAACTTTAACTTTAACTCTGTTTCCTGAAACCTCATCAGTGTCTTTAATTTGGGAAATTCTGCGGATGTCTAGACGTACTGAAGCATAGAACTTCAGGGCATTCCCGCCGGTAGTTGTTTCCGGACTTCCGAACATTACTCCGATCTTATCCCTTAGCTGGTTGATGAAAATACAGCAACATCCTGTTTTGGAAATGGTTCCAGTTAACTTTCGCAAAGCCTGTGACATTAAACGAGCATGTAAGCCCATTTTAGAATCACCCATTTCGCCTTCAATTTCTGCCTTTGGAACAAGAGCTGCAACAGAGTCAATGACAATAATATCGATTGCCCCAGATCTGATCAGATTGTCAGCAATCTCTAGCGCTTGCTCACCATTGTCAGGTTGTGAGATCAAAAGATTTTCGATGTCAACGCCCAGTTTACTCGCATAAAATTTATCAAAAGCATGTTCAGCATCGATGAAGGCTGCTATGCCACCTTTTTTTTGAGCCTCTGCAATAGCATGAATAGCCAGAGTTGTTTTACCTGAAGATTCAGGACCATAAATTTCTATCACACGGCCTTTGGGTAATCCCCCAATACCCAATGCGATATCCAAACTGATTGAACCGGTTGAAATTGCTTCTATTGCTTCTACCGCATTATCGCCTAATTTCATTACGGTTCCTTTACCGTAAGATTTTTCAAGTTTATCCAGCGTAAGCTGTAAAGCTTTTAATTTATCTGCGTTGCTCATTATTTTAGTTTTATGTCGTCAAATTTATAGTAAATATTTTAAAATACTAAAAATATTATCAAAATAATTTAATTTTATTTTTTGATTTATCCAAGATATTGAATTAATCTCTCAAAAAATTATAGTGAACTGTTACACGACTTTAAATTTTTTAAGAGCTTTAACTTGCTTGTCCAATAATCTTTTCTTTTTCAGATCTTTTAGTTTTTTCAACTCGGCTTTTTCTGCTTTTTTCAGAACTATTTCCGACTGACTTTGCTTATAATAGTTACAAACAGCTGTTAGAGGGCAGATTTGGCACTTCGGATTTCTTGCCAGACAGGTATATCGTCCATGAAGGATGAGCCAGTGATGGGCAATGTGAATTTTATCTTTTGGAAGGTAATTGACCAATTGCTTCTCTACTGCCAGTGGCGTCTTTGCATTTCTTGTTAGGCCTAATCGATTCGAAACCCTGAATACATGTGTATCTACTGCCATAGCAGGTGCATTAAAGATTACTGATGCAATCACATTTGCAGTTTTGCGCCCCACACCTGGCATTGTCTGAAGAGCTTCAATTTCTGAAGGAACAACACTATTAAATTCAGCTACTAATTTTTGGGCCATGCCCACGAGATGTTTGGATTTATTATTAGGGTAACTGACGCTCCTGATGTAGTTAAAAACTTCCTCAGGTGTAGAGGCGGATAAAGTTTCTGGATTTGGAAACCTTTTAAACAATTCGGGAGTTACCTGATTAATACGTTTATCGGTACACTGTGCGGATAATATTACTGCAACCAGCAATTGATATGGATTTTCATACTGCAGTTCAGTTTCTGCCTCAGGCTGATGAGATGAAAAATAATCTACAAAAGCTTTATATCTGTCTTTAATTAGCACAAACAAATATAAATGGAATGCCTGATTTTGCTTCTATAATAAAACAAAAAAACCGGACTTTCGGACCGGTTTTTTTAAATCATTACAGCGATTTTGAATAATCCAGTATACTACTGATTGTTTTCTCAGCAGGATTATTTGTCAATGCATTCAGATTGGGTTTAATAGAGGAGTAAAATGATTGCTCGTCCTCGCCAAGATCCTCTGCCAAAAGATTACTTTCGGCTTTTTTGTTGGTTAATGAATTTGTTTCAAGAGTAGAAATTTCTATCATAAGCGAATGATTTTTTGTAATTAAACGCAGATGTAATAGAAATGTTTTGTCGGTTTGAAATTATTTTAATCATTCTTCAAACTTAATTCCCTGCTTAGCATCATTTTACGCAAATTGTTCAGCGCATATCGCATTCGTCCTAATGCTGTATTAATACTAACACCGGTGATGTCTGAAATTTCTTTAAAACTCAGATCCCCATAATGCCGCATAATCAGTACTTCTTTTTGCTCTGATGGCAAATGGTGAATAAATTTTCTGAGATCCTGATAGGTTTGTTCGCGAATGATCTTTTCTTCTGCGCTTTCGTCATTGAACTCGATAACCTCAAAAATATCGAAGCCCTCACCTGTCGTAACTACCGGAGTACGCTTTATTTTACGGAAATGGTCTATCACCAGGTTATGTGCAATCCGGATAACCCAAGGTAGAAATTTGCCTTCCTCGTTATATCTTCCAGCCTTTAAAGTGTTGATCACCTTGATGAAAGTGTCCTGAAAAATATCCTCCGCAAGATAAGAGTCTTTAACAAGAAGGTATATTGAAGTGTAGATTTTAGATTTATGCCTGCGAATGAGTTCTTCCAGACTCGGCTCATGGCCGTTTATGTATTGGCTTACCAGCTCCTGATCACTAATTGATTGAATTTTTATAGCACTCATACTTTAGATTCTTCTTAATGTAAATTCCTAAAAGATATTGAAGTAGAGTTTATTCGATAGAGGATCTCCTATAATTGTTAGAAAATGTATGGTTTAGTTTTTATATCAAGCAAATATTTTGCCAAAAACAAATAATATTTAGTACGCCCTCGATTTTAAGTACTTATAGCTGTACTTTTGCAGTCCGGATAGAATGATATTTAACCAATATACGTAAAAAAACAGTTTGAAGTTTAAGAATGAATAAAGAGGCCGAAAAAGATCCTAAAAAGTATATCATTATTAAAGGGGCGCGTGTTCACAATCTTAAGAATATTGATGTGGCTATCCCCAAAAATAAATTGGTTGTAATAACCGGGATGTCGGGCTCAGGAAAGTCTTCACTGGCTTTTGATACCCTATATGCCGAAGGTCAGCGGCGATATGTAGAAAGCCTTTCTTCTTATGCGAGGCAGTTTATGGGGCGAATGAACAAGCCCGATGTAGATTATATCAAAGGCATTGCCCCGGCAATTGCAATAGAACAAAAGGTTATCACCAGCAACCCACGCTCAACAGTAGGTACATCGACTGAAATTTATGATTATCTAAAGCTGCTTTTTTCACGGATTGGTAGGACAATTTCCCCTATTTCTGGCAAAGAAGTTAAAAAGGATACGGTTACTGATGTAATAAATTTCATTTCATGCCTAGAACCTGACACTGCCGTTACCATCTTATGTCCGCTGCATGCGCACAATAATCGTTCACTTAAGGAAGAACTAGCTGTATTGTTGCAAAAAGGCTTTACACGTGTCCTGATTAATGATCAATTATCGAAAATTGAGGCGATTCTGGATGATCAGACAAGCGGCAATTCTCAGTCGGGTGCCGATGTGAATATTAAAATCGTTATTGACAGGGTTTTGGTAACAGATGAGGAAGAGACTATGAGCCGTTTAGCAGATTCTGTTCAGACTGCATTTTTTGAAGGCAGAGGGGATTGTTTGCTGGAAGTGGAGGGTGTTATGCATTTGTTTTGTGATCGTTTCGAACTCGATGATTTAAGATTTGAAGAACCCACTCCCAATTTTTTTAGCTTTAATAATCCATTTGGGGCGTGTAAACGTTGTGAGGGATATGGAAAAATCATAGGAATTGATGAGGATCTCGTAATTCCGGATAAGAGTAAATCTGTTTATGATGGTGCAATAGCTCCCTGGCGAGGTGAAAAAATGGGTGAGTGGCTTGGCAAGCTGGTAAAGTCTGCACTCAAATTTGATTTTCCTATCCATCGTTCTTATAATCAACTCAGTGTTGAACAACAGCGGTTGCTATGGACTGGTAATGAATATTTTAGCGGACTGGATGATTTTTTCAAAGAGCTGGAAGCTCAAACTTTTAAAATTCAATATAGGGTGATGCTATCCAGGTACCGTGGAAAGACAAACTGTCCGGAATGTCTGGGTAGCCGTCTTCGCCAGGATGCATCTTACGTTAAAATCGGAGCACATTCCATCACGGATATTGTTTTAATGCCATTGGACAAGGCTCTTGAATTCTTTCAGAACCTTAAACTGGATGCTACCCAACTCAAGATTGCAAAACGCTTATTAATGGAAATTACCAACCGAATCAAATTTTTGAACGATGTTGGCTTGAGTTATTTAACACTCAATAGGCTGTCAAACACCTTATCAGGAGGAGAATCTCAGCGAATTAACCTGGCTACTTCTTTAGGCAGTTCCCTCGTTGGTTCAGTTTATGTGCTCGATGAGCCAAGTATCGGTCTTCATCCAAGGGATACTCATCGCCTGATTGAAGTATTACGTTCATTGAGGGATGTAGGAAATACTGTTTTAGTAGTGGAGCATGAAGAAGAAATCATGCATGCCGCCGATCATATCATAGATATTGGTCCGGAGGCCGGAACACATGGTGGAAACCTTGTATTCACCGGAAGCTATGATGAAATTCTGAAAGATGAGCATAGTCTTACCGGTCAGTATCTCAGTGAAAGACAAACTATAGCTATACCATCGCATCGACGAAAATGGATTGATTATGTTGAAATTAAAGGCGCCCGTGAAAATAACCTGAAGGATATTGATGTCAAATTTCCATTGAATGTACTGACTGTAGTTTCTGGCGTTTCGGGTTCAGGAAAAACTTCTCTGGTTAAACGAATATTGCAGCCTGCAGTTCAGAAAGCGATTGGCAATTATTCAGGAGAGCAAACAGGGTCTTATGATGCCATTGGAGGTGATTTTAATAAGATCGAACAAGTTGAAATTGTAGATCAGAACCCAATTGGTCGTTCTTCCCGTTCTAATCCGGTAACCTATGTGAAGGCATGGGATGAAATCAGGAATTTATTTGCTTCACAAGGTCTGGCAAAAGCCGGGGGACTTAAGCCTTCTGCATTTTCATTTAATGTTGAAGGCGGAAGATGTGATGTCTGCCAGGGTGAAGGGGAAGTAAAAATCGAAATGCAGTTCATGGCTGATATTTACCTTCCTTGCGAAGCCTGTGAAGGGAAGCGATTTAAGCAGCATGTATTGGATGTGACCTATAAAGAGAAGAATGTTTTCGAAGTATTGGAAATGACCATTGATGAGGCTCTAGAGTTTTTTAATCAGGAACCAAAAATTCTTTCTAAGATTAAGCCTCTTTCTGATGTGGGTTTAGGATATGTTCATTTGGGTCAATCTTCAAATACGCTGTCGGGGGGGGAAGCTCAACGTATAAAACTTGCATCTTTCCTTGTTAAAGGCAATAATAGCAGTAAAACCCTGTTCATTTTTGATGAGCCAACTACAGGTCTTCATTTTCATGACATCAAAAAACTTTTAAAATCTTTTGAGGCTCTAATTCTTCTGGGAAATACTATTATCGTTATTGAACATAATATGGATGTAATTAAATGTGCAGATTGGGTGATTGATATCGGTCCGGAAGGAGGTGATAAAGGTGGTAAAGTGGTTTTTGAAGGTATTCCTGAAGATTTAATCAAAGAAAAGAACTCCTATACCGGTAAATTTTTGAAGGAGAGGTTTAAGGGTTAGAAGAGAAGTTTATTGTTTTGATTTAAGGATTAATAAAAATTTCAAAGGTTTAAATTTTTGGAAAGGTGCTGCAATAGCTCTGTTGTTAGGACAGTCCGTTGCTCTGCTTTAGTTTTTTGCGTTCAAAAATCGTAAAGGACAAAAATTCTGCCCGCAAAAAAGCTGTCGCTGCCGCCCCGGTTTAGTCTACTTGGGGCGGTAGTTCTTTTGTCAGTGACCTTTAGAAATAATTTCATTAAGGAATAATTTTGATCCAAAGAAATAACCACTGTCACTGCCATCTAAACGGGATCGAAGCGGCAGCCTTTTGCCGAATCAATTTTGCCGATTACATTAAAATTTCTTGGCAAAAGCTAAAGCAAAGAGCCCGGTTAAAGGAGTTTGAGAGCACTGTCTTTGCTTTCCAATCAGATTAACCAATCTAACTTTATTATTAATTTAATACTTCTTCCGAAAATGAAAGTACTTGTCAAAAGTTTACAATCATCTAATTGCAAGCTTATTCTCTTTGAACTTCTCTATTAGGTAATCTGCATAGCGTAAATAGCCCAAATCCGTCAGGTGGGTTCCATCTACTGTACCTTCATAATCTGTTCCGATTGAACCGGCAGCACTGATATAAATAAGATCTTTCATGCCTGCTTTTACCAGTTTGTCAAATTCTGTTCTCAAAGCCTGATTCTTCTCATTCATACTGTTTAGCAAACTGGCTTGAAAAATAGCCCGGGTATATTCCACATTTTCGATAAATACAATGGGTGTTTTTGGGTTTTTAGCACGGATAGTTTTGGCTAAATGAATCATACTATCGGTTACCGTTTTTGCGGTCATGTTTGGCAGACAATCGATAACATAATAAGATGCCTTTATTCCTGAGATAAGTTCAGCAATTGGTGGATCCATTCTCCCATTACCACTAAAACCGAAGTTAATACAATCTACATTGAGCTTTCTGGAGATAATGCTTGTGAACACCATACCAGGTCTTGAGGCACAACCTCCCTGTAAGATACTGGTGCCATAGAATACAATTGGTAGGTTCTTTTCAGCGTCAGGCTTCGTAATTGTACTGCCGCTTTCTATTCCAATTTCTACTTTGGTTGTACCATCGTAAAGTGGTAAATAAAGTTTAAACTCCCTTTCTCCAGCAGTCAGACCACTAATCAGTGAAGCTTCATTTTCTTTGGCTGTTGGTCTGCCTGTATTTACATAAGTCCATACCCCATTAACTTTGCAATACAAATCAACTCCTTTTATTCCCGTCTCGGCCATATGATTCATTTTTGTATCATTCAGCAAAGCCCATTTAACTTTTACAGATGTGGAGTTGGAATTGAATCTTAAGGAGATTCCGGCAGAGTTTTTTGAGAGATCCCAAACCTGCTTTCTGACTTTATCCTTGTAAGAAGTTGGTAATCGGTCGTACGGACTTTCTTTTTCAGACTCAGCCACTCCGGTACCTTCAATTAGAAATGATTCTTTTCCATAATAGATCGTATTATCAGTTTTGGCTGGACTTTCCTGAGAAATAACAGAATTGCTGATAAAACTCAGCAGCAGAAGACAGATTAAATTACGCATGATTTTTTTTAGAATGTGTGATTAAATATAGGATTACAATTAATATTAACAAGGAGATTGGCTTAAGTATAAATTAACCTAGGTTCAATATTAAATAAAACTGGGGTAAATTTAGCCTGAGGATTTTATCTTTTTTACAAATGCGGGGTCCTTGCCTCTTTGGTCCTGGTAGTCCCGCGTTCTCCCTTTATTTTGCATCAGATTTAATAAATCTCATAAAATTCAGTGTTGCAAAAAAAGCTGCTACGATTGTATTTTTAAACAGCAAATGGCCCTTTTTCCGGGCTGCCCGTCCCGATGAAAAGCAGCTCCGGGTAAAATAAACCTTGCCGTAAGGGGTAGCTTCCGACTATTGGTATTTTGATGTATAATCCAATTTCTTGCCGGAATTACCCCGAAGGAAAGGACTGAATTAACCCATAAGACGCAGGTATTGCTTTCCAAAATCAAATTATATGGCTCCAAAGCCTTATCTGGATAATTATAACCCCATATTTCAACCTTCTTTTTATCGAGTTTAAATTATAAAGCGGGTCTGTTTTGTTATTACCCTGCCCATACAATTAGCTTTGATATTTCATCCTGATTAATTGTATAAACCATTATCTTGCAATGCCAGATTCAAATTGGTTAATAAACATGACAATTAATACTATTTCTGGATGAGTACCCAGGCTGAAAATATGAAGCTGAAATTCTCATCGTATGAAATTTTTGTGGTACTAATTCTAACCCTGACTCAGCTTACCGTTGTTCTTGATTTTATCGTGATTTCTCCACTCGGTGATCTAATGATGAAAACAATGAACCTGAGTACTGCCCAGTTTGGCTTATCGGTGTCAGTATATGCATTCAGCGCCGGATTTTCAGGCCTGGCAACTGCCGGGTTCGCTGATCGTTTTGACAGAAAGAAATTGCTTTTGTTTTTTTATGTGGGCTTTATTGTAGGTACACTATTTTGCGGTTTAAGTGATAGCTTTCTAATGCTACTCACTGCACGGGTTGTTACTGGCTTATTTGGCGGAGTAATTGGCTCAATTTCAATGGCTATTGTTTCAGACCTATTCCCGCTTGAGAAAAGAGGTAGGGTTTTCGGCTTTCTTCAAATGGGCTTTGGAGCCAGCCAGGTATTAGGAATTCCCTTAAGTTTATACATTGCTACTGTCTGGGGCTGGCAATCGCCATTCTTGATGATTGTAGTTTTGTCGATAATTATCTTGCTTTTAATCATGTTTAAACTGAATTCGATAACCGAGCATCTGGATCATAAAACTGAGCAGAATGCTATTACTCATTTGTGGCAAACTCTAACTTTACGAAAATATCGGATTGGCTTTCTGGCAACAGCATTTCTTTCTCTGGGTAATTTCATGATGTTGCCTTGGGGAAGCGCTTATGTTATTAATAATTTAAAGATTACGGTCCAGGAGCTTCCATTTATTTACATGGCTTCAGGAGTGTGCACGCTTACTATTATGCCCATCATAGGTAAATTGAGCGATCGTTTTGATAAATTCTATTTGTTCTCTTTTGCTTCAATTATTCTGATCATCGTAATTATAATTTATGCAAATCTCGGACCTGTTTCATTCTGGATAGTTCTGATTATGAACTTAGGATTACAGGTTGGCTTCATGAGCCGGATGGTACCCTCAATAGCGCTTACATCTGCTTTGCCACAAAAAAAAGATAGGGGGTCATTCATGGGAATAAATTCATCATTACAGCAGATTGCCGGAGGAATTGCTGCAGCTGTTAGCGGGATGATTGTTATTCAGAATGATAAATTTAGTCCGCTAGAACATTATGATTATCTTGTTTATGTAGTAGTTTTACTCTCTATAATTTCAGTATTTTTACTTTTTCGGGTAAGCAGAATAATAAAGAATGGAGATTGATTAGAACCAAAAACCAAGAGCCAAGAGCCAAGAACCAAGAACCAAGAACCAAGAACCAAGAATCAAGAATCAAGAACCAAGAACTTATTGAGGTTCATTTGAAACGCGATAGCTATCGGGTCGTTGTTTTGAATAAATAATTTATAATGAACCAGGATTCTCTAACCAACCAACCAACCAACTAACCAACTATCAAGAATTGTATTCATAAAGAAATTACGTTAATTTGTTTAATTATTAGCTGTTGAAATAATATGCTTTCTAAAAAGACCCGTTATGCTTTAAAGGCCCTTGTAGTTTTGGGTAAAAATTTTGGAGGGACACCAATTCAAATTTCCAAAATTGCCACAGAGGAACATATACCTAAAAAATTTCTGGAACAAATTCTACTCGATCTAAGAAATGCAGGGCTCTTATTCAGTAAAAAAGGTTCAGGTGGAGGTTACGGTCTGGTAAAGGATCCTGCAGACATATATGTGGTTCAGATATTACGTCTTACCGGCGGTCCGGTTGCTCTTCTTCCATGTGTTAGCCTCAATTTTTACCAAAAATGTGATGAGTGTGTCAATGAAGCGACCTGCGGAGTGAGGGATGTTTTTGTTGAAGTTAGAGATGCAACAGTCAAAATTTTAAGTGAAACAAGTATTGCAGATCTTATACAAAGGGAGAAAAATTTAATCTCTTCGTTTGCTTAGATATTTTTTTTCTAAAAAAGACTACTTAATCTATATACATTGTATTATATTTGACTAATGAAAAAATTAGGCCTGCAAAGTTCCCATGGCACAGCACTGAATTGTTGTTGACTGACTAATTAATCATTGGAGAAGACCTGACATAAATTAATTTTTATTTGCCTGAATCTCTTCACTTTATGAAGAGTTTTTTTTTGAATTTTAAATGAATAGTTTCAGAACAGAATTAGAAGATCCGATTGTACAAAAGGATATCCTCGATCTCGAAAAGAAGATTCGAGAGTTTCGTGAAGGCAAGATCCACGACGAGAAATTTCGTAGCCTTCGTCTGGCTCGCGGCATTTACGGGCAGCGACAGCCAGGAGTACAAATGATCAGGATTAAGCTCCCTTTTGGGAAAATAAGCTTTAAGCAAATCCTCCGTATTGCCGACATCTCTGATGAGTATGCCAGCAGTAATCTTCATTTAACCACGCGTCAGGATATTCAGATACATTATGTTAGTCTGGATCGCACCCCTGAACTGTGGGCAAAACTTGAGCAGGATGATATCACACTCAGAGAGGCCTGTGGAAATACCGTTAGAAATGTAACTGCTTCCTCAACAGCCGGAATTGATCCAAATGAGCCTTTCGATGTTTCACCTTATGCTCATGCAACCTTTAAGTATTTTTTGCGGAACCCAATATGTCAGGAAATGGGGCGAAAATTCAAAATGGCATTCTCGGCAACCGAAGCTGATACCGCCTTTACCTATATTCATGATCTGGGCTTTATTCCAAAGGTTCAGAATAAAGACGGGAAAGAACTACGTGGCTTTAAGGTATTGTTTGGTGGCGGACTTGGAGCTCAGCCTTCAATAGCTCATGCCGTTAACGATTTTCTTCCTGAGGATGAACTAATTCCATATATCGAAGCTACACTTCGCGTGTTCGACAGACATGGGGAGCGTACTAATAGAAATAAAGCGAGAATGAAATTTCTGGTAGCGAAATTAGGGCTTGAAGAGGTTTTAGCCTTAATTGAGGTCGAGAAACTGGCAATACCTTTTAAGAAATTCGCAATTGACCGAGAAACGATTTCCCAACCGGAAATTCCTCAAGTAAATACACTTCCAGAAGCGCATATCACAGACCAGTTTGAATATCAGCGCTGGCTTGATACCAATGTATTTGAGCAAAAGCAGGAAGGATTCTATGGTGTCTACATCAAGGTAACAACCGGAGATATCCCCACAGCAAAAGCGAGAAAGTTTATATCAGCTATCAGGGGATTAGTTGCAGATGAAATAAGGATCACTATTAATCAGGGTTTGCTATTGAAATTTGCCACAAAAGAGACTTTACCACTTCTTTTTGAACGTTTAAAAGAACTGGATTTTGTTAAGCCGGGATTTGATAGTGTTGGGGATGTAACGACTTGCCCAGGTACAGATACCTGTAATCTTGGAATTTCCAATAGCACCGAATTAGCACGGGTTTTGGAAGATCTTATTTCTGATGAGTATGATGAGTTATTAGAAAATCAGGATATTAAAATAAAAATCAGCGGTTGCATGAACAGTTGTGGTCAGCACGGACTTGCTCAGATAGGTTTCCATGGTAGTTCATTGAAGGCGGCTGGAAAGGTGGTTCCGGCAGCACAGGTTCTGTTGGGTGGTGGAACTTTAGGGGATGGATTGGGTCGTGCGGCAGATAAAGTGATTAAAATTCCATCTAAGAGAACTAAAGATGTGGTCAGGATGGTGCTCGATAATTACAAACAAAACAAGCATGAAAATGAACTTTTCAACGAATATTATGACCGAACCGGCAAAGACCATTTTTACCAGTTATTAAAACCACTTGCCGATTTAACTACACTTAAACCTGATGAGTTTGTAGACTGGGGTCATGAAGAGACCTTCGAAACGGCTATTGGTGTTGGAGAATGTGCGGGTGTAATGATTGATCTGGTTTCAACTTTATTGCTCGAAGCTGAAGAGAAACTTCAGTGGTCTGTTGAATCATACGAATCGAAAGCATTCGCTGATTCAATATACCATGCCTACAGTGTATTTATAAGTAGCGCAAAAGCCATGCTTCTAGATAAAGGCATCAACAGTAGTACTCAAACAGGGATCATTCGCGATTTTGATGAACAATATGGAGAGAGCAGTATCCTTGCAGGACTGGGAAGCTTTAGCGATCTGGTATTGGAAATAAATAAACATGAGCCATCGGCTGACTTTGCTCAACATTATGTGGGTACTACAGTTGATTTTATCAATAGAATTAAGAAAGTAAAGGAGGTGAATCAATCATGATACAAACCCAGATAAATACTATAATTAAGGAGCCAAGAATTACACTGGTTGGTGCTGGTCCGGGTGATGCAGAACTAATTAGCTTAAAAGGAGTACGTATTCTTAAATCGGCAGATGTAGTTTTGTACGATGCTTTGGTTAACAACGAATTACTTGATTTTGCACCAGAAAATGCAATAAAAGTTTATGTAGGTAAACGTTCGGGTGATCATTCCTATTCGCAGGAAGCCGTAAATAAGCTGATGATTGATTATGCCTTGAACTATGGCCATGTGGTTCGTCTCAAAGGTGGAGATTCCTTTGTGTTTGGACGTGGTTTTGAGGAATTGGAAATGGCTGCTTCTTACAGTATTCAAACTGAAGTTGTTCCAGGAATCTCTAGTAGTATTTCTGTGCCCGCGCTTCAAGGTATTCCGCTTACTCATCGTGGTGCCAGCGAAAGTTTTTGGGTTGTTACCGGAACGACCAGCTCAGGAGAAATTTCTAAAGATCTTTACACCGCGGCAAAGACAAATGCTACAATCGTGGTTCTGATGGGAGTGAAAAAATTAAAGGAGATTGCTGAAATATTCGTTAATGAGGGCAAAGGCAGACTTCCGGCGGCGGTTATTCAAAACGGATCAATGGAAAATGAGAAAATAGTTGTGGCTACCGCTGCAACAATTTTTGAAACTGCTCAGGATCAAAAAATTGATTCCCCGGCTTTAATTATATTCGGAGAGGTAGTAAGCTTACATTCAAAATTTCAACCAATTAGGGCTTTTTATGAGCTTTCAGAGAGGGAATAATAGTGAAGTTATACATGAGGGAAATCAACTTTTCCCGGTATTCCTTAAGCTCAATCAGCTTAAGGTTTTACTGGTTGGTGGGGGTAATATCGGACTTGAAAAACTACAGGCAGTATTAATCAATAGCCCTGAAGCTAAAATTACTCTTGTTTCTGACACTTTTCTGCCGGCAGTTCTGGATTTTGTTGCAACGTATCCTCAAGTGAAACTTTTTCACAGGAAGTTTGAACCAAATGATCTACCTGGACATGATCTTGTTATTCTTGCCACCGGAGATAATATAGTGAATGCAGAAATCAGAATACTGGCACGTGAGCTACATTTATTGATCAATGTGGCAGATAAGCCTGAGCTTTGCGATTTTTACCTGGGTTCAATTGTTAAAAAAGGAGATCTTAAAATCGGTATTTCTACCAATGGGAAGTCACCAACAATTGCCAAACGTTTGAAAGAACTTTTCCAGGATAACCTGCCTGATGAATTGGATCTTTCCTTGCAGCAAATGAATGCATTCAGAAATACACTCAATGGCGATTTTGCACATAAAGTGAAAGAGTTAAACAAGGCAACGGCCATTCTTGTGACTCCTGCAGCTGAGCAGGTGGCTAGCCGCAGAATGCGCTGGGCTTTATGGAGTGTCGGATTTTTTAGTATTCTATTGGCTTTGGGTCTGTCCTGGTTTAATAATCCATCATTCAGGGATTATTTAGAGGGAATTCATCCTACTTTTTATTATTTTCTGATAGCCGGATTTTTTTTCGCAATGATCGATGGAGCAATAGGAATGTCTTATGGGGTTACCTCCACAACCTTTTCTTTGTCGATGGGAATTCCGCCGGCCTCAGCAAGTACCGCAGTACATGTGTCAGAGATATTGAGTAATGGCATTGCAGGATGGATGCATTTCAGGATGAAAAATGTGAATATGCGTTTGTTCTGGTTATTGCTTGTTCCGGGTGTAATCGGCGCTGTAATCGGTGCGGTATTGCTTTCCTCACTAGAACACTACACCTACATTACCAAGCCAATCGTTTCATTTTATACCTTGATTCTTGGAGTGGTAATTCTGCTTAAAGCAATTAATTTGAATCGAAAGAAGGTCGGGAAAAAGATAAAAAACATTCGTTTTTTAGGTTTTGGAGGTGGATTTATTGATGCGGTTGGTGGTGGTGGCTGGGGATCAATTGTATTGTCATCTCTCATTGCAGGTGGACGTAATCCTCGTTATTCCTTGGGAACGGTGAAACTTTCGAGGTTCTTTATCGCATTGATGAGTTCTTTAGCATTCATCACCATGCTGAATAATGTTTACTGGGATGCTGTAATGGGCTTAGTTATTGGCAGTGCGATTGCTTCGCCAATTGCCGCGCGTTTATCAAATAAAATTTCGGTTAAAGCAATCATGTTTGCGGTTAGTATAATTGTTATTGTCGTGAGCCTTAAAACAATTATTACCACCCTGATTAATTTATTTAATTAAGTATTTTTGCCGAAATTCTACAGAATAATGAAAGAAAAATCCAAGCTCATACGAACCCAGGCAGCACGCTCATCAAATAGGGAGCATTCAGTGCCCCTTTATCTCACATCCAGTTTTGTTTTTGATAATGCAGAACACGGCAGAGCTATGTTTGCGGATGAAGTTGAAGGAAATATTTATTCTCGGTATTCAAATCCAAATACAACAGAGCTCATAGAAAAAGTTCAGGATTTTGAAGGAGCTGAAGCTGGATTAGCTTTTTCATCTGGTATGGCGGCAGTATTTGCTTCGATTGCAGGTTTACTACGCAGCGGTGATCATATCGTAGCCTTCAGATCAATTTTTGGATCTACCCATCAGTTATTCACTCAATTACTACCCCGTTGGGGAATCACCACAACTTATGTGGATGCTTCGAGGCCAGAAGATTTTGAACCTGCTTTGCGCCCGGAAACCAAAATGGTATTTCTTGAAACTCCATCTAATCCCGGACTTGAGTTGGTTGATTTGGAGTGGCTTGGGGAATTAAAAAAGAAATATAATTTCATTTTGAATGTTGATAATTGCTTCGCTACACCTTATTTACAGAAACCCATTGAGTATGGTGCAGATTTAGTTAGTCATTCTGCAACCAAATACATGGACGGACAGGGAAGAGTACTGGGAGGAGTAGTGGTAGGCCGTAAAGACCTATTAAAAGAGCTCATGTTCTTTATCCGTCATACTGGTCCGGCAATGTCGGCCTTCAATGCATGGACCATCTCCAAAAGTCTTGAAACACTTCCTGTACGAATGGACAGACATTGCAGCAATGCCCTGAAAGTGGCAGAGGTTCTTGAACAAAATCCTGAGATAGAAGTGGTGAGATATCCTCATTTACCTTCTCATCCACAATATGAACTTGCAAAGCGTCAGATGAAACAGGGCGGTGGCATAGTTACCTTCGTTGTGAAAGGTGGATTTGAGCGGGCAAAACGTTTTATGGACGCATTGAAGATGATTTTATTATCGCCAAATCTTGGAGATACCCGTTCAATTGCAACCCATCCGGCTTCAACCACGCATTCCAAATTAAATGATGCAGAACGGGCACTGATTGGAATATCTCCAGGTAGTATCAGGATATCTGTCGGTTTAGAGGATATCGATGATATTCTGGAAGATTTGACACAGGCACTCGATAAGTCGAAAAATTAAACAATGAAAAGCTCGGAAAAATTACTTGAGGAAATCAAAGGTTTAGGGATTGAACAATCGCTGGAATATCTGGTGAACGCTTTTCCCGGAGAAGTGATTTTTTCTACGAGCTTTGGTTGGGAGGATCAGGTTATTTCACATATCATATTTAAAAATAATCTACCGATCAAAGTATTTACGCTCGAAACAGGAAGATTATTTCCGGAAACGTATTATGTCTGGAACCGCACACTCGAGATGTATGGCAAGCCTATTCATGCTTATTATCCGGATACCACAGCAGTTGAAAAGTTAGTTAGTTCAAAAGGCCCCAGTAGTTTTTTTGATTCTGTAGAGAACCGGAAGGAATGTTGCGGTATCAGGAAGATTCAACCTTTGAAACGTGCACTTTCCGGAAATTCTTGCTGGATTACAGGTATCCGCGCCGAGCAATCCCAAAATAGGGAACATATGGATCCGATTGAATGGGATGAGGGTAATCAAATCCTTAAATTTCATCCTATTTTCGATTGGACACTTGATCAGGTCAAGGCATATATCCGCGATAATAATATCCCTTATAATCCATTGCACGATAAGGGTTTTCCGAGTATCGGATGTGCTCCTTGTACGCGGGCAGTCATGGAGGGTGAAGATTTCAGAGCCGGAAGATGGTGGTGGGAAGATCAGGATAAAAAGGAATGTGGATTACATTCTTCCTGACAATGTGAATTGATTTTTTACGCAACACAATGCGATTGTAAATTTTAAAATGAATAAACAAGACACAACTTATTTAGACCAGCTGGAAGCAGAAGCGATATATATACTGCGTGAGGTTGCCGGGCAGTTTGAAAAACCTGCTTTGTTATTTTCCGGTGGGAAGGACTCGATAACACTAGTCAGACTTGCTGAAAAAGCATTCAGACCCGGAAAATTTCCTTTCCCCTTGGTACATATAGATACAGGACATAATTTCCCTGAAACAATTACGTATCGCGACGAAATGATCTCAAGGATTGGTGAAAAATTAATTGTAGGCTATGTCCAGGATTCGATTAATCAGGGAAAGGTAATTGAACAGACAGGTAAAAATGCAAGCCGAAATGCACTGCAAACAGTTACTTTACTCGATACCATCACTGAAAATAAGTTTGATGCCTGTATAGGTGGTGCCCGTAGGGATGAGGAAAAAGCGCGTGCAAAAGAAAGAATATTTTCAGTCCGGGATGAATTTGGACAATGGGATCCCAAGCGTCAGCGACCTGAATTATGGAATATATATAACGGCAGGATTCATAAGGGAGAAAATGTGAGGGTTTTTCCAATCAGTAACTGGACTGAACTGGATGTTTGGAATTATATCCGCCGTGAAAAAATTGAATTGCCATCTATTTATTTCGCACATGAGCGAGAAGTAATTACCCGAAACGGACAGCTAATGGCTGCAGCTGAGTTTTTGAATATTGATCATGAGGATCATATTGAGCGCAAGAAAGTTCGTTTCAGAACGGTTGGGGATATGACCTGTACTGCAGCTGTAGAATCAGATGCAGATCAAATTGATGACATCATTGAAGAAATAAAAATTTCAAAAATAAGTGAACGGGGTGCCAGAATGGATGATAAAGTATCTGAAGCTGCAATGGAAGACCGTAAGAAGGGGGGCTATTTTTAATATGGATTTACTTAAATTTTTTACAGCTGGTAGTGTAGACGATGGGAAAAGTACCTTAATAGGACGTCTTCTTTATGATAGTGGGTCAATACTCGCCGACCAGCTTGAGGCTTTACAACAATCGAATCGTAAAAATGATGACGGAACGATTGATCTGGCTATTTTAACAGATGGACTGAAGGCAGAACGCGAGCAGGGTATCACCATTGATGTAGCCTACAAGTATTTCCAGACCGACAGAAGAAAATTTATTATTGCTGATACTCCAGGTCATATCCAGTACACCCGTAATATGGTTACCGGAGCGTCTAATTCTGATCTGGCAATTATTCTGGTTGATGCCCGTAATGGTGTTGTGGAACAAACAATCAGACATTCTTTTCTTGTTTCACTTCTTGAGCTTAAGCATTTAGTTGTCTGTATCAATAAGATGGATATGGTAGCTTATAGCGAAGACGTTTTTAATTCAATAAGGGAAGCCTATTCAGCAATTGCTGTTAAACTTAATCTGAAGGAGGTAACTTATATTCCGGTGAGTGCTCTCAAGGGGGATAATATTGTAAATAAATCAGATAAAATTTCATGGTATGGTGGAAAATGTCTGCTTGATCATCTCGAAACTATCGAGGTCAATGAGGCGGTTTTGTCACATCAGGCTAGGATGCCTGTACAATGGGTTATCAGACCTCAAACGGATGAACTTCATGATTATCGCGGTTATGCAGGTCGAGTTCTAAGTGGTAGTTTTCATATAAATGATAAGATTACTGTTTTACCCTCAGGAATCCGTTCAGAGATTAGTAAAATCGAAACCAACTTCATTGAACAAGACGAGGCACAGTCTGGAATGTCTGTTACCCTTCATCTCAAAGACAATATAGATATTGGTCGTGGTGATATTTTAGTCAACTCTTCTCATGAGCCTTTGGTTTCTCAGGAGATTGAAGCTGATTTATGCTGGATGGATACCCGTCCACTGGATTCTTCTATCATGTACTTGATTCAGCATAATAGCAAGGTTACCAAGTGTAAAATCCGTGAGATCCTTCACAAGGTAAATATCAATACGCTTGAAAAAATTCAAACAGATACTTTTCAATTAAATGATATTGGCCGGATTGTTCTTAAAACAGCTGAAGAACTTGCTTTTGATTTTTATCAAGACAATAAACTCAATGGAGGAGCAATTTTAATAGACCCACGTACAAATCTGACAGTTGGAGCTTTAATGTTCCGAGCGAATGCGGGATATTAGGTTTAGGCCATAAAAACAAAATTAATTAAAACCAGGGATCCACATAGCCCCGTGCTTTAGCTCCGGGTTATGGAGAGAAATAATTAAAAACCAGAGTTCGATCGGGCTAAAGCCCAATGTATGCGTTTTTCAATTATGTAAAATTATTGGGCTGAAGCCCGAAAACGAACAATTTAATTAGACCCCAGCTAAAGCTGGGGCCTAATGAGCGACTATACTATTGTTAAAATTGAATAACAAATACAGAGCCCATAGTTAGATCTACTGCTGAATAGCCCGGTGCTTTAGCTCCGGGTAAGTGAATATCAGGTTTTCACACGGGCTTTAGCCCAAATCCTAATCTACAGGACGGAACCCATTCTGGTGCTTCAGCGCCAAGTCTTGAAAAGAGTAATTTATAACCAGGAATATCAATCGGGCTGACACCCAAGGTCAAATAATTTCCATGACCGATGTTGAAATCAATTAAATCATTTCCGTCTATTGATCGCTAAGATTCCAATGGTTCTTTTTGATTGGATATGCCTATCAAAATCCCTAACTTTGAGAAAAACATAAATCAGTGAAAGTATCCTTAAAAAGAGTAAACGACGCGGTTCATTTCGAAGCATCAGCCCCTTCCTCGACAGTAAAAGTGCATATCGATGGATCTCCGGATATTGGTGGACAAGCTTTAGGTGTACGACCAATGGAAATGGTTCTTATGGCCCTGGCCTCCTGTAGTTCTTTGGATTTGGTATTAATTCTTAAAAAACAAAAACAAGTAATTACTGATTTCTCGGTTGATGTTGAAGCAGAACGTAGGGAACAGATTCCGAATATTTTCACTAAGATTCATTTATTATTTCACCTCAAGGGGGATATCGACCCAGTTAAAGCAGAAAGAGCTGCTGAGCTTGCAGTAAAAAAATACTGTTCTGTGCATGATATGCTTGCTGCGGGGGGAGTAGAGATTAGCTATTCCCTGGAAATTAAAAATTAGCTTATCAGGTAATTATCAAATTGATTTGTCGATGAGTTGATTTGCTGATGAGTCAATTGTATTTGAGATGAAGAATAAATTCCATCTTGTTCTTCCTATTCTTAACTTATAACCTACCACTTATAACTTACTACTCATCTTATGACTTTTAAATAACATGTTTAAACATATATTATTGTAATTTTACCTTAAGAAAAAACAAAACAAAATGGGAGCAGCAGTAAAAACCAACTGGATTATTGATTCAACGCACTCAGAAGTGCATTTTAAAGTTAAGCATCTGGTAATTTCTACCGTTACAGGTACATTTAAATCTTTTGCTGGCAGTATGGAATCAGAGAGCGAAGATTTTCAAAATGGATCAATTGAATTCACATTGGATGTAGATAGTATTGATACCAATCAGGAGCAGCGTGATAGCCACCTTAAGTCGGCAGATTTTTTTGATGCAGCTCAATTCCCGAAAATATTATTCAAGTCAGCTTCGTTCAAAAAAGTGGGTGATGATTATGAATTGTCAGGAGATTTGACAATAAGAAATGTAAGTAAGCCAGTGAAATTAAACGTAGAGTTTGGTGGTAGAGCAACTGATTTCTATGGAAATGATAAAGCAGGTTTTGAAATTTCAGGAAAGATCAGCCGTAAAGAGTTTGGATTAACATGGGATGGTATTACCGAAGCAGGTGCAATTGTTGTTGGTGATGAAATCAAACTTCAGATTAACATTCAATTCGCAAAGCAAGCATAACCAAGTATATTTCTGTTAAAGGCTGCCTTCTCATAATGGCAGCCTTTTTTTTTGATTTAATCCCAATAAACCAATACATATTGTTGTTATTTTGGTTTCAAAAGTATTTTCCGTGCAGCTTTTTCGTCTTTTTCTAGTTGTTTTTTGAGATCTTCCAGCGAATTAAATTTTTCATCTCCACGCAGGTAATCCAAAAAATTAATACGAATTGTTTTCCCATAAATATCTTCATTAAAATCAAAAATATTTACTTCGATATTGCGACTCATTCCATTAATCGTAGGGCGATGCCCAATATAGGCCATTCCAAAAGCAGATTTTAAATCCGAGTCAGTAGACTTCAATTCTACACTCACTGCATAAATACCATCCGAAGGAATGAGTTTGTAGTTTTCTTCAATAAATAAATTTGCAGTTGGAAATCCAAGTACACGGCCAAGCTGATCACCTTTGATTACTTTTCCACTCAATTGGAAGGCATATCCGAGAAATTCACTTGCAGTTTTAACATCACCACCTAAAATTGCATTTCTGATTTTGGTTGAACTTACGGTAACATCATTGATATCCTGTTCAGGAATTTCCTCTACATCAAAATCAAAGTCTGAAGCAAAGTTTTGCAGTTCTGTCAGTCCCCCTTTACGATCTTTCCCAAAACGGTGATCATAGCCAATAATAATATGGCGGGTACCGATCTTATCAACCAATATTTCTTTAATATAATCCTGAGGTGATAGGTTGGAAAAATCCCGGGTGAAGGGTGTGATAATAAGATGATCTATGCCAAATGCAGCAAGTTTTTCAGCTTTTTCATTCATTGAGCTAATCAGCTTGATATTCAGATCATCAGGGTGAAGGATCATTCTTGGATGAGGAAAAAAAGTAAGAATTACAGTTTCTCCTGCTTTCTTTTTTGCGACTTCCTGTAAACGGCTAATTATTTTCTGGTGTCCGATATGAACTCCGTCAAAAGTCCCGATAGTAACAACAGCATTATGGATTTTTTTGAACTCGTCAATGTGATTGTAAATCTTCATCATTTATTAGAGGAGGTCAAAACTAAGAATAATTATTATTTTAAATCACCCAATTCTTTAATCTGCCTGATGTGGTTAACTAGCTCCATAACTTCAAAGGCATTTTCGACATCATAATCTCCGCTTTTAGTCCGGCGAAGTGACTGCAGGTGCGCAGCATTATTCAGGGTTTTTCCAAAATCATGCACCAGAGACCGGATGTAGGTGCCTTTGCTACAAACTACTTTGAAATCAACTGCCGGAAGTTCAATCCTGGTAATTTCAAACTGGCTGATGCTCACTTTTCGTGTTTTTAATTCTATGGTTTCCCCTCTCCGTGCTTTCATATAAAGTCGTTCACCATCAATTTTGACTGCCGAATGTGGAGGAGGGTATTGATCTATATCTCCGATAAATTGTTTTGTATTAGCCCTGATTATCTCTTCGTTAAGCTCACCAATATCGAATATCTCGTCAATTTCAGTTTCAAGGTCATAAGAGGGAGTACTTGCTCCTAGTATCATCGTGCCGGTATATTCTTTCTGCTGAGCTTGAAAACCATCAATCTTCTTAGTCATCCTACCAGTGCAGATAATTAATAATCCGGTTGCTAGAGGATCTAGTGTGCCTGCATGTCCTACTTTTAGCTTCAGAGGCTTAAATGAATTACGAATCTTTCCTACAACATCAAAACTGGTCCATTTATAGGGTTTGTTAATGAGTAGTAATTCACCGTCGGTAAAATTAAATTTAGGGAATACTTTTTCTGTTTTTTCGCCCATCAGATCACCTTAAGATCATAGCCTGAAAGCAGAAGGATCAGAATAATACCTCCAACAATGATGCGGTACCAGCCGAAAATCCTGAATCCCCTGCTTTGCAGGAAAGTGATGAAATATCTTATGGCAAGCATGGCAACTATAAAAGCGACCAAATTCCCAATAATCAATAAATTTACCTGTTCCTGGTTGATTACAAATCCATTCTGGTAAAAATCAAAGAGCTTCTTGGCAGTTGCTCCGAACATTGTAGGCACTGCAAGAAAGAACGAAAATTCTGCAGCAGTTTTTCTGGAAAGCTTCTGTGACATGCCGCCAACAATTGTTGAAGCAGATCTGGAAACTCCGGGGATCATTGATATACACTGAAATAATCCAATCTTGAAGGCAGTTCCGTAAGTAATATCATCCGTATTGTTGATACCTCCATGGTTAAACCACCGATCTACGAATAGAAGAATTAGTCCCCCAACAAGCAAAGAAATGGCTACAGCAAGTGAGCTTTCTAATAACTGGTCAATTTTATCACTAAGTAACAAACCGAAGAATACAGCTGGGAGAAATGCAACAAGAAGTTTAAAATAGAAACCAATGCTTTGGAAAAATCGTTTGAAGTAGAGTACAATAACGGATAGGATTGCTCCGAGTTGAATTGCAACTGTAAATAGCTTAACAAAGTTATCAGACTGAATTCCCATCAAAGAAGATCCGAGAATCATATGTCCTGTAGAAGAAACCGGTAGAAATTCAGTGAGACCTTCAATTACTGCCAGAAGAATAGCCTGAAATACAGTCATTATTTTTTAAGAATAGCAACAAAGCCAATTGCAAATCCTATTAGCACTACAATTGGGGCAAGTACAATCTTTCTGAATTCGTATATATTGGTGTCACCGATCATGAGCATGAAGCCAAAAAAAACTACAATGATACTCAAGACCATTAATCTGTAATTGTTTTTGCTGAAAACGAAACCTTCTTGTGGGGTTTCTTTGATAGGGTTGTTTTTTTGTGCCATTATTTATAAAGGTCGTAAATTTTTAAACGAAGAAACTTGCTGACCGCAAAATAAGTACTTAGTCCTGATATCAAAACACCAATCCCAACAACAGCCAGGAATACTATTCCGAATTCAAACCAATTACGTAGAATAATCATCTCCGGAACTTGTTGCTGTGCCAGATATAGTGTAATCAACAAAAAAATTACAGCTATAAGTCCTGCGAATAAACCGTGAAGTATACCATAAGTCATAAATGGTTTACGGATAAAGTTTTGTGTTGCTCCAACTAGTTGCATACTTTTGATAAGGAATCGCTGTGAATAGATGGCAAGGCGTATGGTATTATTAATTAACGCGACAGCTATGATCATTAAAATCGTTGCAAAGGCAAGAATAACTAGGCCAATTCCCCTGATATTTTGGTTTACCATGTCTATTAGCGACTTCTGATAAATCACTTCTTTTACCAATGGATTCTTACTCAATTGAGAGGTAAAGGCTTCAATACTTTCATTATTGGCATAATCGGCCTTCATGTAAAGATCAATAGAGGATAATAGTGGGTTATAGCCAAGAAAGTCAACAAAATCTTCGCCAAGATCTTTTGTTAAATTTCTGGCAGCAAGTTCTTTGCTCACATATTGTGTTTTTAAAACATAGGGGTTAGTGTCCAGTTGTTTTTGTAAAGTGTTAATATCCACTTCTTTGGCACCATCATTAACAATAATATTAAGAACTATATTCTCTTTGACATAAATTGAAAGGTTTTTGGCATGAACCAGGATAAGGCCAAGTAATCCTGTCATCAACAGAACTAAAGCAATACTAATCACAGTAGAAACATAAATTGTTTTAGTTTTTCCAGATGATGTACTTTTTTCAAATTCTTCCATGTCTCAAATGATTTAGTGCGAAAATAAAGAATTCAGTTCATAAACCTAAATATTAAGCGTCGAAATGACTTAATTAAAGTTAAACTTTGTTAAAATTCTATCTTTGTGCATTAATGTGGGTTGATTGAGGTTTTAAACTCAGCTTCTGATTCAAAAAATCGTAGATTTTAGTATTTTCGCAGATTATCAGTTTTACAATGGATTATCAATTCAGAGATATAGAGAAGAGGTGGCAAAAATTTTGGGCCGACAATCAGACTTTTAAAGTCGATAATAGTTCTAAAAAACCAAAATATTATGTTTTGGACATGTTTCCATACCCATCGGGTGCAGGATTGCATGTCGGGCACCCTCTCGGATACATAGCCTCTGATATTTTTGCCAGATACAAGCGATTAAAAGGATTTAATGTATTGCACCCGATGGGGTATGATTCATTTGGATTACCTGCAGAGCAATATGCCATTCAAACGGGTCAACATCCTGCTATTACAACAGAAACCAATATAAATCGCTATCGCGAACAACTGGATAATCTCGGATTTTCATTCGACTGGAGTCGGGAGGTTCGTACCAGTGACCCGGATTATTACAAGTGGACCCAGTGGATTTTTATGCAGCTTTTTAATTCATGGTATAACCTTGAAAGTGATAAGGCAGAAAGTATTGAAGGCTTGATTCGTAAATTTGAAAATTCTGGTACTGTAGGTTTAAAGGCAGTATCTGATGACGATGTCCGCAGTTTTTCTTCTGAAGAGTGGAATAGATTACCTGATTCTGAAAAGCAATCAGAGTTGCTCAAATACAGACTGACCTATCTACGTGAAAGTACTGTAAACTGGTGCCCTGCATTAGGGACTGTTTTAGCCAATGATGAGGTTAAGGATGGTTATTCTGAGCGTGGTGGACATCCTGTTGAGCAAAAGAAAATGATGCAGTGGAGTATGCGTATCACTGCTTATGCCGATCGCTTGCTGCAGGGCCTGGATGGAATTGACTGGCCGGATCCATTGAAAGAAATGCAACGTAACTGGATTGGGAAGAGTGTGGGTGCTTTGGTTAGGTTTGGCTTGACATCTGGAGAGGGTCGGGGTGAGGCTCCTTATATAGAAGTCTTCACAACCCGTGTTGACACCATTTATGGAGCAACCTTTCTCGTACTTGCACCTGAACATGAATATGTGGCAGGATTAACCACTGTTGAACAGGAACAAGAGATTTCAAATTATATCGATCAGACTAAAAAGAAAACCGAGCTTGACCGTATGGCCGATACAAAAACTGTATCCGGCGCTTTTACTGGAAGCTATGCGAAACATCCGATAACGAATGAGCCCGTTCCAATCTGGATTGCTGATTATGTATTGGCAGGATATGGAACTGGAGCAGTGATGGCGGTACCATCGGGTGATCAGCGCGACTGGCTGTTTGCAACTAAATTTGGACTGCCGATTGTTGCAATATCTGATGCCCAGAATAATCTTGATAAGGAAGCTGATCCGACAAAGGAGGGTCTTTACATTAATTCAGGAATAATCAATGGATTGAATTACAAGGAAGCAACAAGGACCCTTATTGCAAAGCTGGAAGAATCAGGACTAGGTAAAGCCAAAGTGAATTACCGGCTACGCGATGCGATTTTTGGCAGACAGCGTTATTGGGGTGAGCCTGTACCTGTTTATTTCAAAGAGGGTATTCCTCATCTGATCGAAAGTAGTGAGCTTCCACTTGTTTTGCCGGAAGTTGATAAATATCTGCCAACTGAAAGTGGCGAGCCACCGTTAGGAAGGGCAGAAAACTGGAAATACAGGAATGAACTTGAATATGAGCTGAGCACTATGCCCGGTTGGGCTGGTTCAAGCTGGTATTGGTATCGTTACATGGCTTCACAGGATGATCGCAAGCAGGATTCATTTGCTCCTGCAGATGCAATCGCTTACTGGAAGGATGTAGATTTATACATCGGCGGTTCAGAACATGCTACCGGACATTTACTTTACAGTCGCTTTTGGAATAAATTTTTAAAAGACCTTGGTTATGTTGTTGAAGAAGAACCATTCAAAAAGCTGATCAACCAGGGCATGATTCAGGGAAGATCTAATTTTGTTTACCGGATTATTGATGATGAGGGTCGCGGAACAAATAAATTCGTTTCAAATGGATTAAAATCCCAGTTTACCTCATCGGCTCTTCATGTAGATGTAAACATAGTGAACAATGAGATTCTGGATCTCGAAAAGTTTAAAGCATTCAGGTCTGAGTTTAAAAATGCAGAATTCATTCTGGAAAATGGAAAGTATATCTGCGGAGTTGAGGTGGAAAAAATGTCAAAATCCAAGTTCAATGTGGTTAGTCCGGATGATATTATTGAACGATATGGTGCTGATACCCTTAGGATGTATGAAATGTTCCTAGGTCCTTTGGAACAGAGTAAGCCCTGGAATACAAACGGAATTGAAGGTGTTTTCAAATTTCTTCGAAAGTTCTGGAAACTTTTCCATGATGATGAGTTTAATTTCAACGTTTCTCATGAGGAACCCTCAAAAGCTGAATACAAGGCACTTCATAAGATCATTCGCAAAGTTGAGGAAGACATTGAACGTTTTTCGTTTAATACTTCCGTCTCTAGTTTCATGATTTGTGTAAATGAGCTAAGCGATCTGAAATGTAATAAAAGAAAGATTCTTCAGGATCTGATCATTGTACTTACACCTTATGCACCTCATATCACTGAAGAGTTATGGAACTTACTAGGAAATAATGCAGGTCAATTATCTACAGCAACTTATCCTGTGTTTAATCCTGAATACCTTATTGAGAACGAATTTTCCTATCCGGTATCTGTGAATGGTAAAACACGTATGAATCTGAATATATCTCTTAGTCTTACGCAGGCTGAAGTTGAGGAAATTATTCTCGCAAATGAAGACCTGAAAAAATATCTTGATGGAAAAACAGCGAAGAAAGTGATTTTCGTTAAAGGAAAGATAATTAACCTTGTTGTTTAGCACTGTTTAATGACAGGCATTTGTCAATAAATAAATTATAAAGTTTTTCCTGCAAACCAAGACATGAAACAGCGTATTTGTTTTTAACATACGATATGTAATTCTTTGTGTATCTCAGATATTACCAAATCTCTACAATTCGCGCTCATTTCCTTGTAACATTAAGTGTATTTTCGCGCCTAATTTCAAAACCAATTTAATGAAACGTTTACTTACAATATTGTTTTTACTTTCTGGTACTGGCTTTGTTCATGCTCAGGGAATGGGAGGAGCTGCTGCTGCTCCTGCAGTGACAGGCAAAATCTCGGGAATTATTCTCGACTCAGTTACTCGAACTCCAATTGATTATGCTACAGTTTCTTTAGGACGTGCAGGATCTACAAAAACAACTAATGGTGCCTTGACAGATGAAAAAGGATCTTTTAAAGTTGAAAATATATCTGCCGGAATATATAGACTAACCATCGCTTTTCTGGGTTACCAGACCAAAATTATCGATTCCGTAAAAACTACTCCGGCTAAACCGGACCTGAATCTTGGAAGGATTTATCTTTCTCCAAATCAAAATTCGCTTGCTGAGGTAGTCGTTACCGGAAATACTCCAATCATTGAAAATAAGATTGATAAACTTGTTTATAATGCAGAACAGGATATTGCGATTGCCGGAGGAAATGCAACCGACGTACTTCGAAAAGTACCATTGCTTTCTGTAGATTTTGAAGGAAATGTTTCCCTTAGAGGTAGTCAGAATGTTAGGGTACTCATAAATGGGAAACCATCTGGCTCTATGGCTAATAATATGGCAGATGCATTAAGAGCTATTCCGGCTGACCAAATTAAGAATGTTGAGGTAATTACTTCTCCTTCAGCTAAGTACGATGCAGAAGGTACTTCAGGGATTATAAATATCATTACCAAAAAGAGCAATCTTGCAGGTGTCAGTGGTTCAGTAAATGGAGGTGTTGGAATACGTCAGAATAGTGGTAATCTGAATTTGAATGCTAAAACCGGGCGTTTGGCAGTTACAGGTAATGGAGGAGGTTATTACTCATGGCCCCAAACCAGTAATATCACCTTTAATCGTAGCAATACCAGCGGTACTCAAATTATCAGTCAGGCTGGTGATAGCAGAACTGATCGCCTTGCCGCAAATGGTTCTATTGGGGCTGATTATGATTTTAACAGCTTCAATTCCCTCAGCTCAAGTCTTCGTCTGAACGGGTTCAGTAATGGTGCCGATGGAAGCAATCTAAACCAGAATATTTTCAATGGAGCCATAGCTAATTTTACCCGTTTAACTGATAATCAGATGCGTATGAATGGTATAGACTGGAGCAGTGACTATCTTCATAAGTTTAAAAATAAGGATCAGCAGATTTCGTTTGCATACCAGCTCACCAACAGTAATCAAAATAGTGATTATACTACCGACTTCTCGAATACAATTATCGATGAGTATGGCGATAATAATGCCGAAAACATAGAAAATACTGTCCAAGTAGATTACACTCATCCCTTAAAGAAAGTTACTTTCGAAACAGGATTAAAAGCGATTCTAAGGGACATAATTAGTGATAATCAAACCCGTAATTTTAACTCAGCAACCAATATATTTACACCAATCTCATCCCGTACCTATATCTATGATTACAATCAGGATGTATACTCAGCCTATGCCACATTTGCTTTTACCCTAGCGAAAAAAATTGGCATCCGTGCAGGTGCTCGTTATGAAGGTACAGAGATCAACGGAGATGCAAGATCAGTGGGTGCTGCGGCTTCTCCTTTTAGTAGCAACTATTTTAATATTGTTCCAAGTGTAGTGGTTTCAAGGACGTTTAAAAACTTTTCAACCGTTAAATTAAGTTATAATCAGCGATTGCAAAGGCCGAGTTTGTTTTTCCTGAATCCTTTCCTTAACAGTGCAGATATATTTAATCAGTCGCAGGGAAATCCTTCATTACAACCGGAACTATCCCATAATGTTGAATTTAATTACTCAATGTTTGTAAAAACCTCTGTGTTGAATGCTTCGGTTTACTATCGCAGAACCAATGATATTATTGAAAGTTTTGTGATTCCAATTAGTGTGACTGATCCTGCAACAGGAAATACTGCAAATGGCTCTAAAACTACTTTCAGGAATGTTGGAAACAATAATTCAGTCGGATTTAATTTTTTCGGTCAGATTAATCCGATAAAGCCACTCACATTCAGAGGTAACTTCAATGTATTCACCTATGATATTAATGCAAACAATGGTTTTGTTGTTACAAATGCTAAAACTCAGTTGATCTACAATGCCTTCATAATGGGCTCATATGTATTTCCCAAAGGGCTTACCTTTGAGACATTTCTAATAACTAATTCGCCCCGCCAAACTTCACAGGGAAGAAATCCATCATTCAACATGTGGAATCTTGGCTTGAAGAAAGAGATTATGAAGAAGAAGGGAAGTATAGGTTTAACGATTATTGATCCTTTCAATGAGAATAAAAACTTCCGTTCGAGTATTATAGGAGCAGATTTCGTTCAAAGAAGTAATTTCTCAATACCATTTCGCTCTTTTGGGGCTAGTTTTAGTTATCGTTTTGGAAAGTTAACCATGCAGGCTCCAAAGAAAAAACGCGGCGTGACAAATGATGATCTTAAACAGGGAGAACAAAGTAACGGACCTCAATAATATATTTTTGATTACTTAGACTGATTTTGTCTTGCTTTAGAAAGCAGGGCTCGTGTTTCTTCGGTCCCGATTCTCCCGTGTTCTGCACTAGTTTTTTGCAACAGATTCATAAGATAAGATGAAATAATAATTTGCAAAAAAGCTAGAGCTGCCACCCGGGTTTTTTCAAAAGCAAATGGTCCTTTTGCCGGGCTGTCGGTTCCAATGAAATACAGCCAAGGGTAAAATAAAACTTGCCGGAGGAGTTCCAGCTTCCGCTGGAATGACAACAATTTTGGAGATTAGGAGGTCCCAGCTGGAATGACAACGATTTCTTGCCGGAAATACTCCGGAGGAAAGGGCTGAAATGACCTATACCACACAGGTATTGCTTTCATGAAACAAATTTTTGTTGCTCCAGAGTCTGATTTGATGTGTTTTAACCGTATTATTTTGACTTTCTTTTTATCGAACTCAGCTAAAATTGTTTGATAAACTTGATATTTAACCTTTCTTCTGTTGGAATTTTTCAGATTTTAGAATGATGTCATTGCCATGTGGACTTAAGACCAGGGCATTTTTTTTAATAATTGTACATTTGCCAAAATTGAAAAGAGATGCAGGAAAGAAAAATTATTTCTCTATTACCCGCAGCCACAGAGATTATTTGTGCATTAGGATTGGAAAACCAACTTGTTGGTCGCTCACATGAATGTGATTATCCTTTAAGCGTTAAAAATTTGCCTGTTTGTTCCTCTGCAAAATTTTTACCAGGGAGTAGCAGCTCCGAAATAGATAGGCAGGTAAAAGAAATTCTTTCTGATTCACTTTCCATTTATACAATTGATAAAGAACTTTTAAGAAGTCTTGCGCCCGATATCATAATTACTCAGGCTCAATGTGAAGTTTGTGCTGTGAGTCTTAAAGATGTGGAACTTTCGTTGAGTAATCTGCTGGAAAAGGGTTGTCAGGTAATTTCTCTTCAGCCTCAGGGCTTATCTCATATTTATAGTGATATCGAAAAACTTGCGAATCAGCTAGGTGTAGCAACAACCGGAGCTGATTTGCTCGAGTTATTTGAAGAACGAATAAATATCATACATCATAAACTTAAGTTCATAACCGAGAAACCCAAAGTTGCCTGTATTGAATGGCTTTCACCGCTGATGATTGCAGGAAACTGGACACCTGAAATTATTGAAATTGCTGGGGGTGTCCCAGTTTTAACAGAAAAAGGAACACATTCTGCTTATGTTAGTTTTGAGGAAATTCTGAACGAGGACCCCGACATCATTGTACTAATGCCATGTGGGTTTCCGGTTGAGAGAACACTACAGGAGATAACAATCATGCTGGAATTGCCTGGATGGAGTGCGTTGAAAGCAGTTCAGCAAAACAGAATCTATATAACAGATGGCAATCAGTATTTCAACAGGTCTGGACCTCGCATTACTGACAGCATCGAGATTATGGCAGAAATAATTAACCCGAAACAGTTTGTTTTTGGGTATGAAGGTGAAGGATGGATACGGTTCATGCAACGCTGACAGGGTTCTGAAAACGCTGACAGGGTTTTAAACCCTGTCAGCGTTAGGTTTAAAACTCAATAAACCGTTGAATCTGCTGATCGGTAAACTTTATGGTTTCTTCCAAGTATAGATTTCCTTTTTCGTCAAATTCCTTATTAATGTTTGGAATATGAATTCTCAAGGGCAAGACATGCATATTGATATAATGACATATTCCTGTGAAATGGTCGATTCCCCGGATATTCCCATATTTACCACTTGAAAGTCCGACAAGAGCTGCCTTTTTTCCAAAAAAACTTTCCGGAAAAGAACAGGCATCGATAAAAGTTTTCAAAACTCCAGGGAAGCTGCCATTATACTCTGGGATTATGAAAATAAATTTACTGCTTGCCGATATTTTTTCCTGGATACCTTGAAAGCCTTCACTACGTTTTCCATACATATCTGAGCTGATCAGATCACCCGGAAGATCAGCAAGAGAAATTATTTCTGAATCAAACCCTTTGTTTGCCAATTGGCCATGGTAATATTTTGCGAGTTTCAGCGAGTTGCTGCCTTCTCGATTAGTTCCGGAAATAATTGTTGTCATTTTGTGGATAAGATGTGCAAAACGAAAATCGCCTCGCGGTGTAAATAGTTTTAAGTTTGTATCTTAGATTTTATTGGAAAGTCTCATTTAATGGTACAAAAGTAGTGTTTTCAATTGCCACCATTTTATTATTTAGTCTTTTTAGTATCACTTATTTGTAATTATTTTTTTAAGATGAGCAAAATTATCGCATTAGCAAATCAAAAGGGCGGTGTTGGAAAAACCACATCTGCAATAAATCTTGCAGCGAGTTTAGCGGTGTTGGAATACCGTACTCTTTTGGTTGATGCTGATCCTCAGGCAAATTCAACATCAGGTATAGGGTTTGATCCGCGTACGATTAAAGCCAGCATTTATGAGTGTATAATTAATGAAATAGATCCCTTAGAAGCTATTCAAAATACTGATACCCCGAATCTAGATCTTCTACCCGCTCATATTGATCTGGTTGGTGCTGAAATTGAGATGATCAATTTAACCAATAGGGAATATAAAATGAAGGCGGTTTTGGATAAGATCCGGGATAATTATGATTTTATTATCATAGATTGTTCTCCATCGCTTGGTTTAATAACTATTAATGCATTAACTGCTGCCGATTCAGTAATTATTCCTGTTCAATGTGAATATTTTGCACTAGAAGGATTAGGTAAATTGTTGAACACCATTAAAATAGTTCAAAGTCGATTAAATCCAAATCTTCAGATAGAAGGAATTTTACTGACCATGTATGACGTGAGACTTCGACTTTCAAATCAGGTAGTTGAAGAGGTAAAGACTCATTTTCAGGATCTTGTGTTTGATACAATCATTCAGCGAAATACGCGTTTAAGTGAGGCTCCAAGTTACGGGGTATCGGTGATAATGCATGATGCCAATTGTAAGGGAGCGATCAATTACCTTAATTTAGCTAGAGAGATTATCCGTAAAAACGGACTTGTTTCAAAAGAGGAGGCTGTAAAACAAGCTTTAGTTTAATATGATACACCAAAAGAAAACCGGATTAGGAAAGGGGTTAAGAGCTCTTTTGGATGATTCTGATTTGCCGGAAAATAACAGACAACAGTTGAGTAATGAATCGATCTCATTGGGCTCAATAAGTGCTGTCAAGATTAGTCAGGTTCAGGTCAATCCTTTTCAACCTCGTACTGATTTTGATTCTGAAGCACTTCATGAACTTGCAGAGTCGATCAAATTGCAGGGCTTGATTCAACCAATAACCGTCAGACAGTCTGGTCAGAATTCTTATCAGCTTATATCTGGTGAACGTAGATTGAGGGCAGCGAAATTAGCAGGATTGATTGAGATTCCGGCATATGTCCGGACAGCTAATGACCAACAAATGTTGGAAATGGCCTTGATCGAAAATATACAGCGTGAAAATCTGAATGCAATAGAAGTTGCATTGAGTTTTCAGCGAATGATTGATGAATGTAGTTTGAAGCAGGAACAATTGGGTGAGAGAGTCAGTAAAAATCGTTCAACTGTCACGAATTACCTTCGTCTGCTAAAGCTTCCGCCAGCCATACAGGTTTCCATTCGTGATAAAGAGATTTCTATGGGCCATGCTAGAGCACTTGTATCTGTAGAAGATGTTGATAAACAGTTGTATCTGTTTCAGGAAATAATAAACCGCGGTCTTTCGGTGCGGAAAGTAGAAGAATTAGTTAGACAATTGCAAATTATTGGAAAAGGAAGAAAGCCTGCCAAGGCTAATGGAATTTCTTTTCAATACATGAAGATTCAGGATGATCTTGCATCTAAGTTTAGTACAAATGTTAAAGTGAAGCTGAATGAGAATGGGAAGGGCTCTATAGAAATTGGTTTCATGTCTGATGACGATCTGAATCGGATTCTGGAAATGTTAGATTGGTAATGAAATTAAAAATCCTATTGGGTTTGATCTTTCTGTGTTTTTTAACGCAAGTTGATGCGCTTTCTCAGGTTAGTGGAAATCTCTCCAGAAATTCTGATAGCAGTAAGGTGCAGGTTAAAAAAGTGCCGGCTGTAAAAGATTCTGCGCGACTCGCTATTGAAGCAATGCCGCGACGGGCAGCAATGAGATCACTAATGTTACCCGGACTAGGACAAATTTATAACAAACGTTGGTGGAAAGTCCCTCTCGTTTATGGTGGTTTTATTGGAATCGGACTGGTTTTTGAGTTTAATAACAGAAACTATCAGGTTTTTCTGAAAGAGGCTCAGTTTCGTGAACTTAACCCGCAAAAAACCCAAAATCCATTATATTCAGCTTATACTAATGAAGGAATTATTCAAATAAAGGATTCATATAGGCGTGACCGCGATCTTTCTGTCTTGGCGGGCTTAGGATTTTATGCAGTTACTATCATTGATGCTTATGTAGATGCTAAGTTTTTCAGGTTTGATATTTCGGATGAGTTGTCATTACGGATTCAACCTTCTATGGATCAGGTTCCAGTATATGCTTCAGCTTTTCCCACTGTTGTGGGATTAAAACTGAAGTTGAGTTTATGAAAAGGTATATTTAATTTTTAATAGATGAAGATAGCTATTCTAGGATATGGTAAAATGGGCCGTATCATTGAACAATTTGCAATAGAAAGAGGTCACGAAATAGTTCTGAAAGTCAATGTTGATAATTTGGATGACTTGAGTATTTCCAATTTGCAAAAGGCGGATGTGGCCATAGATTTTAGTACACCCGATTCAGCTTTGAGTAATATTGAGATTTGTTTTGAAGCCAATTTGCCTATTGTTGTAGGCACAACTGGTTGGTATGGCCACTTGCAGGAAGTGAAGAATAAGTGTGAGGAGAGTAACAATACACTTTTGTATGCATCTAATTTCAGTATCGGTGTTAATGTATTCTTTTTTGTGAATAAAATGCTGGCCAAGATTATGAACAGATATCCTCAATACGAAGTTCAGGTAGAGGAAATTCATCATACAGAAAAGTTAGATTCGCCAAGTGGTACTGCCATGACTATTGCAGAAGGAATTATTTCTGAACTTAACCGCAAGAATGAATGGACGAATGAATTGATAGGTTCAGGTGAAGAATTGGTTCCAAAGCCTGATCAATTATTGATTGAATCACACAGAATTGAGGATGTTCCAGGTACTCATACTGTTATTTATAGTTCGGAGGTAGATGATATTGAGTTTAAACATAAAGCACATAGTCGTGCAGGTTTTGCTTTAGGAGCCGTAATGGCTGCGGAATGGCTTGAAGAAAAAACCGGATTTTTTAATATCACAGATATGTTCGATTTTAGCATTTAATTTATTAAAACAAAGGATGAGTTTAACGAATAAGAATAAATTGAAAGATAAAAAAACGACGGCAAAGAAAAGTGCCGGAAGAGAATGGTTTGATGCCATTCTTTTCGCAGTAGTAGCTGCTACCTTGATCAGGGGACTTTTCATTGAGGCCTATGTGATTCCTACAGGTTCAATGGAAAAAACACTACTCGTTGGGGATTATCTTTTCGTTAGTAAAGTAAATTATGGAGCAAGGCTGCCAATAACACCTGTAGCTTTCCCTTTTGCTCATCATACCATGCCAATAACCGGAACAAAAGCATACTGGGAAGGCCTTAAATGGGATTATCGTCGTCTTCCAGGATTAGGGGATGTAAAGAGGAATGACGTGGTTGTTTTTAACTTTCCAATGGATGCGGATGCTCCGCTTTCAAGGCCGGTTGATAAACGTGAAAACTATATCAAACGTTGTCTGGCCGTAGGTGGAGATACTTTACAGATCAAAGACGCAAGGGTTTATTTGAATAACAAGCCTGCGGAGATTCCTGTGTTTGGCGAAAAATATTATTATGTAAAATCTGATGGGACAGATTTTAACCCTCAGGCCATTGATGATCTGAATATTGAAGCACAGCGTTCGTCAGCTGATGAGTATATTTTTAATATGACTGCTGCAGATGCTGATATAATTAAAGGCTGGTCTAATGTTAAGAGTGTCAATCTTTACATCAGACCAGTAAATGAATTTGATTCTCAGATCTTCCCTCATAATCCTTCTATGAAATGGAATGCTGATAATTTCGGGCCCTTAATCGTCCCGAAGAAGGGCTGGACTGTAAAACTGGATAGTACTAATTATTCAGTTTATGAACGTGTAATTTCTGTCTATGAGGGTAATACCATTGAGAAAATGGGGAATGACATTATGATCAATGGCAAAAAGACAAATTCGTATACTTTCAAAATGAATTACTATTGGATGATGGGTGATAACCGCGATAATTCTCTTGATTCACGTTATTGGGGATTTGTGCCTGATGATCACATCGTAGGTAAGGCATTATTTGTATGGATGAGCTGGAATGCCAAAGGAACTTTCTTAGACAAGGTACGCTGGAGTAGATTATTGGGGGGCATTAATTAAATATAGTGCACAAAAGACTATTTTAAGGGTATTTTTAAAAGTATCCTTTGATGAGCATATAACAAACAAAAAAAATGACAAGGGCAATTGACGCCTTAAAAATTAAATCTATAATTCTAGATTTGTTTTTAGAATTTGACCTATAATCTCCCGGGACAAAATCATTGCCAGGTTCCAATAATACCACAACTCCTGTCCAGTCTGCTAAAAACTCACTGTATTTAATAGGTTTTGTTTTACCTAGTGCTGGATCCATTATTAATAATTCAGAATCGTTTAAATCAATGATTGATACAAAATGGAAAACTGAATTTCTTAATTTTAAATGTGCAATAAACGGTTTAGATATTAATTTTAGGGATTCAATATTCCCTTTTGCACCTTTTGCAATAAATCCTAATTTCTTTGCAGATAAAATTAATTCATTGATTGTAGTTCCATTTTTGTTTACAACGGTATTTTTTTGAATTTCTGCAAGTGATACAAAAAGTCCGTAATATGCGGCAACCGAAGCTAGACAGGCAGGTCCACAATCGGAAAAACCTCTTTGCAATACGTTAAATTTATTCATTTAACAGATTATTTACCTGACCATTCTTCTAAAAAAATAGATTCTTGAGAAACATTAGGAATTAGTTTAGGATTTTCCCAATAGTTATCAGTATACTGGTTTCCTCTTGAATATAGTGAACGTTTATTGTAAGTCCCGTTGGTAAATGGAATGAAGTTATTTGTTTGAAGCCCTGTTATAAGCAGTTCACTCGTAAATTCATTTTTTTGGTTAAGCTTTTTGCCGGAAAAAAGAATTCCATGGCTTTCCTTTATATATTTTATATTATAAGAATTATCGTTTGATTCGAATCTGATATAAAGACCAGTTGAAACTGCACTTATTTTAGTCCCTAAAAGATTAAAGGTTTTTAAGTTTTTTTCTGACCCGGCAGCCACTTTACAATCTATGGCTAAAATTAATTTTGTTTTTTTATCTATAAAAATTTTTCCACCAAGCACAGCTTTATCTGTAGTGCTTTGAGGCTCAAAATCAATCCTATAGAGCACTTTTCCTGCTTCAGAAAATTCAGAAATTGAGTAGTTATAGAATTCGAAGAGATTACTATCTAATGGCGAGATCTCAGTAAGAGATATGAATTTTATTATCTTATTTATACTAATTAGCGAATTAAATTCATTGATTTTTTCCTCTTCTTCCTGAATTGGCAATTCTTTTGCTCTTGATTGCAATACTCTCAAGTCGGTTTTTAAATTATTGTCTTTTTTCCGCTCTACATAGAACTCAACTAATCCATCTGCATATTTGGTTAAGAAACTATCCCTTTTTACAGATTCCCGGTAGTATCCTTTAAATATTGCTGGAGATGGGTATCGATTAGCTGACGTATTGACTGCTTCCTTGAGAATAGTTTTTGCATTTAATGAACTGATAACTACTTCATTTAATGCAATCATATTAGGTGTCAGAATAAAATCTTTGAAATCTAATGTAGCCGACAATTGCAAAGGTATTTTTATGCTTTTATAACCTATGCACGTAATTAATAGGGTGTCCATTACAGAGGAGGATGCATAGTTAAATGCAAAAAAACCTTCACTATTCGACATGGAGCTAATATTAGCCTTTAGAAGTTTAATATTTGCAAAGGCAACGGGTGTTTTAAATTTAGAATCTAATAAATTACCCTTGATCGTATGATCGGTTTGTGCTGATACATCAAAGTTAACCATCAGGATAAGCAAGTTGATGATGGATAATTTCAAAATAAAACTTAGACGTAAACTATTAATATTCATAGTGTAGTTTTTAAAAAATTATCAGACCAAATGAAAATGCATGGTAATTAGTCTTCATTTGCGGATTTGAATCTTTTGAAAGTAAATTAGTTATCGACTGTCCATAGTTCAAAAATGGTCTTAAAACTATATTCTTCACTGCCTTATCAAAGAATACTTCTCCTTCAAATGATCCGAACATCTTCCTTAAATCATCAGGTGCCATAAATTCTATTTGTTGTTTCTTGATTAGATAGTTGGCACCTATTGAGGATGATATTCCAACAGGTAAGCCCTGGACAGGATAGTAGGAAATTTTAATGGGGACAAAGATTGTGGTATACTTGGTAGTTTCTGTGATAAAATTTTTGCTCAACAAAAAATCATTAAACATTAAATCAACTTTAAACCCCAATCTAATTTTGGGATTAATTTTATACTCATACGTTAATGCTGTTAGATTTAATCCTGTGTTGTAAGTCGACTTCAGTTCTGGTTCATCAACAATTAAACGAGAGAGTTTAGCTCCAACTCCAAAGCCAAAGGCTGACTTCGAGTTTATGTTCTGGCTTTGGCAAGCTAAACACATTTTAAAAAAAAAGATAGTTACTAAAATTAGATGTTTCATATAAAATTCTTTGAAAATAATCTAGCCTAGTTAATGTTTAAAAAGCCGGGCTAGATTATTTAATTTTTTAACCTTCGGCGATTATAGCTATTATAACAGCCGCTGCCCATAATGCCCAAGCCCACCAAGGAAGTCTTCCGCCATAAATGGCATTAGACTCAGTTTCACTAAGCTCAACCAAGGCCAGTTGTTCAATCTCTAGATTTTTCATAACATATTTTTTTTTCTTCTACCTACTCTTTTCAAGGTTTTCGGCGTACCCTTCTGCTGGCCTAACATTGAATTGAAGATAAATTTTTAAAAAATAAGCATTGACAACTCTTACATGTCATTCTCAAAAAAAAATATTGATTTTTTTCGATAAATTATAGTCTCAATAAATCTTAACATGCAAAACAACCTATTAGTTTCTTCAGGATTACTCCTGAAAAAACTGAGGTTGAAACATGGGTTTAGCCAGCAATACGTAGCTAGCTATTTAAATATGAGTAGGAATGCTTATGCAAAATGGGAAAGTGGGAAAACAGATATAGTACTCTATAAACTATTTAAACTCCTCCATTTGTATGCAATAAGCATTTCTGACTTTTTCAGAAAAATTTCTTCAACAGAGTCAGAGTAAACTAAAATTGATTTTGGTTGTATTGGTTAATTATTTGGAGATTTTGTGTTGAGGTTCAACAAAATCATTTATTTCTAATGAATTAACGAATATAATTATTAAATCCGTATTTAATGACAAGCATGACTTTTTATACTTTTCAGTAAGAATAATAGTCTATTTTTTTCATTCTGTAGTTTTAATCATACTGATGATTACGATTCAATCATTTGAAATTGGAATATTATTACGAAAACTACGAGTAACTAATAGATTTAGCCAGCAACATGTTGCCAATCACTTAAATCTGAGCCGTAATTCTTATGCGAACTGGGAGAACGGCAAAACAGAAATAACCTTGACTAATTTAGATAAGATATGTAGTTTTTACGGAATAAAACCTGAGGAGTTCTTTGTAAGTTCAGTAAAACAGAAAAGAGTATAAGTCAGAAAGAAAGAAGTACAGCAATAATACTACTAAGAATAAAGCTTATGTTTCATGTTCTCAATAAAGATAAATAGCGATATAAATAGTTACTCTACCTTATAACGGTAAATATATCTGGAAAGATTTCCATCGATGTCTGTGCCTTCTACAGTCGCTTTGTAGCTCCCCTTATTATCTCCATTATAGAATTCAACAGCCATTGTTCCATCTTTATCAGTAAAGATTCTAGGATTCCAGTAAATCGTGCTGCGAAGATCGGAGCCTTTGCTTCGACTCTCCGGACTTAGATACTTAGGGGTATAGAATTCTCTCTTTTTTATGTAGCCCTGAGGTTTAAATGTCAATACATTGCTTTGAGGAAATAATTTCTTTAGCTCATCGGCACTTATTGCTGTGCCGGTAGGTGCAACTTTGGAGTTAATAACCAGAACCCCATTAGTGTTGTACATTCGATTAACCAAACCTAATTCATCTCTCAAAAATACTTCAACATTATCTACATTTGCCGGATTAATGGTGTTTAAAAAGTTAATATCAACAGGCATACCGTTAAAAAAAATCTGTACGGGTACCCTTAAGCCAGAATTTAAAACCCGGGTTACAAAAAAATTATCATTATTAAAAGTTAGGCCTGCAACTGCCCCTTGAAGACATGTTAACAAGATAGTACACCCTTTAAATCGTTCACCATCTATCAAATGATCTGGTTGAGTTCCTAGACCTGTAAGAGCAGGGTGATCCATGTGGCTTGCCTTTTTTATTGCTGTAGCTTTTACCACAACTTCCTGCAGCATTTGTGTTGCCAAAAAGTATTGCTTCTTACTATTGTCAAGGTAAGTTGCCAAAGCACTGTCAATATTTACTTCCTCATCCGGATGATTTACATTTTTGCCAGCTGTTGGAAATGCGGTTCCATCCAACATAATCATCATATTTTGGGCAGATGTTGAAGTTCTGGCACTGATGGTTGCTTCTGTCGAATCTGCAATTACTACTTTTTCAAATTTGAACTGCCCTTTCAAATTTGTTGTGGTTTCTGCATAGAATTTGCTTTCAGGTACCACAAGCTTTAAACTACCTTTAGATACCGGCATTCCATTTGAACTGCGTAACATTCCAGAAAATTCGATTCCTTGCTCGGGCAGTAAACTAATTGCGGGTTCTATGCCTTTTATAATTTCTTCATATGAAAATTTACGATATCCTTGGGTAAGCATCAGCAAATCAAGGTCGGCCATTTTTTTATCATTGATTTGATTAAAATAATAATTGGGATTTTCAATATATCCGGTCAATTCTGAAGATAGTAAAAAGGAACTTAGGATTGTTGTTTCTTCATCTTCAGGATGAGGAACTTTAGTTTCATTAATCACAGCTAGTGAAAAATTACCTTCCACCGGAACATTTTTGGTTTTAGCAGTGATATTCATTTTTACAGGTTGCCTAGAGCCATAAACCTTCTTATCGGAGTTTATGATCAGACTTGACACATCTGAATGATTAACAAATACAAGTCGCTCGGTTAGAGGCTCACCTTTATTGGTGAATAGTGTAATTTGTACTATTCCTGTAGGAAATTTATTCTTCGCTATAGATGCACCGATGTTTGCTGTTGCCAGATTAGTTTGTGCAGCAAAACAAATCACCCCTTTACTTCTGGCTACTAGATAAAAATTTTTATCCTGATTCTTGGCAAAGAATGCAGGGTTGCTTGATAGTTGTACAATGAAATTTGTAGGCGTTGAGTTAACAACAGATATTGCAATTCCGGAAGATTTAGTTTCAGGCAGTATAACGGTTTTCTTTATTCCATTTGAAAAAATCAGATTGGCTTTATAAGTCTTGCCACTTTCTGGTACGATTGTAAATGAGCCCATACCCAGGTGTTGTGACTGTATGTTGCTAATAATTTTCCCTGTATTATCAACTATTTCACCTTTAACACCAATTCCAAGTCCTTTTTCTTGGATAGCTTTAAACGCTATTTTACTACTGATATTTTCAACTAATTCCCCACCCTCCGGAAAAAATTGAATATCAGCTCCTGCAAATGAATTTTTTAAAGGGAATTTAGAGGTAATTAATTTTGTAGTTTCTACCTCTATTATTGTCTCAAGTACTCCCGTATCCAGAACTGCTTTTTGTGCAGCACTTAATTTTACAGTCACTCTTCCCTCAGCATCAGTAGTTTCACGTCCTCTTGCAACGGTTTCAAACTTAGAAACTAGACTCCAGCTTATTTTTTTATTACTCAATGGCCGACCTTCGGGATCTTTGTATAAAATTTTCGCTGTGATCAAAGGGGAAGTGTCAGGATTCTCGCCGCTAAGTGAAATAGTGGTGATTATATTTCGGTTAAGTGCATTTCCAACTTTAATGTTTTTAGTAAAGAAATACTGATCGCTAAAATTTAACATCCAGTAGGTATAGGCTCTTATTCTATAATTGCTTGATTTATAAATTGAAGGATCAAGGGTAATACTGCCATAGGCTGAAGTATTTACCACTGGAAGTTTCATTGATCTGACGAGGGTATCATTCTCTGAGATCACGTCAACGTATAATACTTTACTTAAGTCGGAAGGTAGATCCTGTCCGTTAGCGACATAAGCTTTAAACCAGATGGTATCTCCAACAGCATAATAAGGCTTATCAAAATGTAGATATACTTTTTCAGCAGGGTAGTTTTCGATCAATTTTTGAGATCGCTCTACAATAGTGTTTAAACTTAAGGTATCCTGTGCAAAAATGGATAAGGGTTTAAATAAGATTAAAAATGCGAGTAATAGTAATCGTGATATTTTCATCTGCCTAGTTGTACGTGGAATATACTGCTAATATATGTTAAATGAATTTTTTATCACAGATTGCAACACAATTTTAAAAGGTTTATGTCATGCTCGGCTCAATTTCCCTTTTGTTTTGTAATTGTTCGTATACACCATCCCAAAGCTTAATTCGCTTTTGCAACGATTCTACTGATGCTTTTTCTGCCGCTTCCCAAAGTTGATCATTTGATCCGCAAAGGTTTGAGGTCATTTGTAATGCGAGATGGCTATGATGATCTCCATCAACTTCTATGTGCCTTTCCAAATAGTATTTAAAGATTGATATGCTATCCGGGAAATTGTTATGAATGTCATTTACCAGAGTAACAAACATTCCGGGTATGAGGTCTTCCCTTCCGAAGGTGAAAATTGCTGCTTGTAAATAGGCCTTTTCGCTATTAATAATTTGAAATGTAAAGTCAACAAAGTCACGGGCTTCATCGGGCGCGTCAGATGCTTCATAAGCAGAATTAAAGTCGCCACTTTGCTTTAATTCGGTTATAAATCTATCAATTTTTGAAGTATCTGCATTACATTGATGCATAGCATCAAGATAAAGCTCGAAATGACTTTTCCTGACTCCAAAACTGTCAACATCAGACTCTTCACCAACAACAATTTCATTGATCAGATTTCTTGTATCTGCAGAACCCTTTGGAAACCATGGAATAGTTGTACAGGTCAAATTGTTTTGAAGCGCTTTGAGTAATGACATAAAATCCCATACTGCATAAATATGGTATTGCATGAATATTTTCAGGTCGTCTATATCTTCAATCATAGAATACACTTTATGATTGACTATTTCTTGCCTTAAAGATGCTGTTGCATTTTTAATTTTTTCAATTCTTTGGTTCATGATTATCAGGGTATTTTGAAAAATATTCAGTGATTTCTCAATTGTTCTGCAAGTATCTGAAATTGTTTATTTTGATCGGGGTTGATAATTTAAATGGGACAGAAAAATGACAAATTTCTATCAATTATGATAGAAATCTTTATGATCAAATGTTGTTTC